>JAGCSA010000026.1 GCA_017964405.1 Bacilli bacterium | reverse complement strand
GTAGTACTTTGATATCCTCTTCTCGAAATAATTGTTTTAAAATATCCATTTTCTCACCTTTTATTCTTGGTATCTTTTTGTAATTCATATAAGAAAGATAATGCTTCCATAGGAGTCATTTCTAATGGATTACAATTCTTTATTTTTTCTTCTACTTCATTCTTCTTTGGTTCTGCTTCTACTTCTGTTAATTCAAATAAAGAAGTTTGTGTAAAGGTTTCTTTTTTAATACTTTTCTTTTCATAAATACTTAAGATTTCATCGGCTCTTTCAATTAAACTCTCTGGTAGTTTTGCTAATGCTGCTACATGGATTCCATAACTCTTATCAACAGCTCCTGGTTTTACTTTATGTAGGAATGTTACGGTTCCATTTTCTTCTATGGCAGATACATGAACGTTCTTTAAGTGTTTTAAGTCTTTTTCTAATACGGTTAATTCATGATAATGGGTGGAGAATAATGTTTTTGCCTTAATCTTATCATGAATGTACTCTAAAATGGCTTGTGCCAAACTCATACCATCATAAGTAGCTGTTCCTCTTCCTAATTCATCAAAGAGAATTAAACTGTTTTCGGTTGCTTCTTGTAAGGCATAATTCGCTTCTTTCATCTCTACCATAAAAGTAGATTCTCCACTAACCAAATCATCGGATGCACCAATTCTTGTGAATATCTTATCGAATATAGGAATTGTTGCTTCTTTACAAGGAACAAAACAACCCATTTGAGCCATAATAACGGTTATCGCACATTGTCTCATATAAGTTGATTTTCCAGCCATATTCGGTCCTGTAATCAATAAGATATTGGTTGTATGATCCATAATGACATCATTGGGAATATACTTATCTTTCATGACTTGCTCTACGACAGGATGTCTGCATTCGATTAAGCGAATTGTTTTTTCTTTTGTAAGTGTTGGTCTCACATACTTATAGTTATCACTTACAACAGAGAAAGATTGTAACATATCAATTTCACTGATAATACGAGCTGTTTTTTGTAGATCTTTTCCATATCGTTTGATCACTTCTCGAATATCCATGAATAATTTATATTCTAATGAAATAATTCTCTCTTCTGCTCCCAAAATAATATTTTCTTTTTCTTTTAGAACAGGAGTAATAAATCTTTCGCAGTTTGCAAGTGTCTGTTTTCTTTCATATCCAAATTCTTCTTTTACTAAATTACATTGTCCTTTGGATACTTCAATATAATAACCGAATACTTTATTGAATCCTACTTTTAAATTCTTAATACCGGTTCTTTCTTTTTCTTCTTTTTCCATTTCTAGAATAAAGTCTTTGGAACCACTACTAATTCTCTTTAATTCATCTAATTCTTCATTATATCCTTCTTTGATTAATCCTCCTTCATGTAAGGTAAAAGGTGCATCTTCTGCAATGGAACTTTCTAATAGAGAATAAACTTCTTCAAAGGTATCAATTTTCTTTTCATACTTTAATTCCTGTAGGATTTCTTTGATACGAGGAAGAACGGATACTGAGTTTTTTAATTGAATTAAATCTTTTGCATTTAAATTTCCATAGGTAATTCTTCCTACTAATCTCTCTAAATCATAAACTTGTTCTAGACAATGAATTAAATCATCTCTCAAGATAAATTCTGTACTTAATAAAGAGACAATATCATATCTTTTCTCTAGAGTTTCTTTACTCGTTAATGGATTTAGAATACTATATTTTAAGAATCTACTTCCCATTGCTGTTTTACATTTATCAAGTAACCATAATAGACTATATTGTCTTTCTCGATTTCTTATGGTTTCTACTAATTCTAGATTCTTTTTGGTATTTACATCAAACTCTAAATACGTAGAAGATTTAATAATCGTACAAGGTTGTAGATGATGCAAATCTCCTTTTTTATTTTCTAATATATAGAATAGTAAATGTTTTAGTGTTCTTACTATTCTTACATCTTCTATATTTTTATAGATATATTGATAATCTTTTTCTTCATATTCTTCTTTGGTAATCGTTACTAAGATATCATGATTGGTACGTAGTCTTTCTACAATTTCCCGATCGATGGTGTCATTTACAATGACTTCTTTAAATCCATTTTTTGTGATCTCTTTAATGACTTTTTCTTTATCTCCTTCTACTAGGGTTGCATACACTTCTCCTGTAGAAATATCGGCATAACTTACTCCATAACAATAATTGAAATCAAAGATATTCGCAATATAATTATTATCTTTGGAATCCATATTGGAATCAATTCTCGTACCTCTTGTTACGACTTGAATGACATCTCTTTTGACCATTCCTTTGACTTCTTTTGGATCTTCTAATTGTTCACAAATGGCTACTTTATATCCTTTATCTATCAATTCATCTACATACGATGCATAAGCATGGTGAGGGATTCCACACATCGGAACTCTTTCGTCTAATCCTGCTTGTTTCCCGGTTAATGTTAATTCTAGTACTTTAGAAGCAAGAATCGCATCATCAAAAAACATTTCATAAAAGTCTCCTAAACGAAAGAAGATAATGGTGTCCTCATACTTATCTTTGATGTCCATATATTGTTGCATCATAGGACTTAATTTACTACGATCGACTTCGCTTCTTTTCATCCATACCACCTGTTTTTATTATAACATAAAACGATCTTTCATAGAGAAAGATCGCTTGTTTTTAAGATTTTCTACGTCTTTTTTTCTTTTTTGGTTCTTTTTTCTTCTTTTTGGGGGTACTCTTCTTAGAAGGTTCTTTCTTTTTTAGATTACTATAAAGAATAAATCCTTCATAAGCTAATCCAAATATAATATAAATGGGTTCTAGTACATAGGCAAATGTTAAGACTGCAATATTACAGAGAATTAAGAATCCAATCTTGATAATATCTCCTCCACTCATTGCTACATTCTTTTGAGTTGCGAGAAAGAAATTACTAATTTGATTAGCAAAGAAAATACATAAGAATACAATTAATAAACTGAATGCTGTTTTATTCTTCGTTATAAAGTCTAATTGATCGGTTACTTCCATCGAAGAAGCATCAATATTATATTTTTCACAGATATATTTATAAAAGGCAGAATATCCATTGATAATACCATCATTCCATTCTTCTCTTTCTAAGTATGGCATAAAATATTGTTTAATATAATTCTCAATAAAATCATCATCCATAATCTCGGATAATTTTTCTCCTGCTTGTACTCGCATCCTTCGATCTTCTTTGGATGCTAGAATTAATAAGCCTTTTTCACTAATTTTATAGGATTCAAATACTTCATTACAATACTCTTCTATACTTAATCCTTCTAAGTTTTTTACCGTAATTACATAGATATCTATCTTTTTATTCTTATAGAGAAAATCTGAATATTTTGAGATATAATCTTTTGCCTCTTCTGTTAGTAATCTAGCAGAGTCATTCACATATTTTCTAGTTGTGATGGGAACCACTGCTTTTAGAGGAAGAGGAATTAATAATATAGTAATTAGGAACCATAATAATTTCTTTTTCATATACTTCTCTCCTATTTTATTTTATCATATTTTTCTTCTTTTATCTGTTCTTTTTCTAGGAGAGTGTCAATTCTCTCATCTGCCCAGTGAGCTACTACACAGGAGCAATAGATAAATAATAAGAGAATTCCTAGGAATAATCCAATGATAATTTTCATTTCATCCCTTCTTTCGCCTGCTATTATAGGGATATTTTCTTATTTGTAAAATGATGAATTTTTGATTTTGAAGAGTATTATTCTTTCAAAAATGATATTTTTTTATAGAAAAATGGCATTTTTATGCCATTTTTGTGTGTTTTTTGCAATTTTTAGACAAAAAAAGAAGAGATCTGGTTAATCTTAACCTATTAAGAGATCTCCTCATGATTTCATTATACCATATTTTGGGTTTTTTTGCAAGTTTTGGGCCTATGGAGCTAGTGGTTTTCCATCTGCATCTGTATTGATACTTCCTACTAGAATTAGGATTCCTTCAATAACTCCCCATAAACTACCAATACCACATGTAACAATTGTTACAATAATTTGAGCAATTCCTCTACCAGTATTTCCTAAATAGAAATTATGAATTCCCCATGCTCCTAAGAAAATACCTAATAATCCAGCTACCATTTTTGATTTAGCATCTGGTGCTGCTGTCGTTGTTGTAGTAGTCGTTGTTGCTGCTGTTTGTGCGGATCCACAACTTGGACAGAATTGTTGGTTATCTTCCATTTGAGCTGCACAATTAATACAATATTTAGCCATATTATCACTCCTTTACTCTATTCTAACACATTTTCTTTTAATGTGTAGGATATTTTTTATTCATTAGACATTATTTTTGAAATTGAGAATTATATAGTTTTGCATAGAATCCATTTTTCTTTAATAATTCTTCATGGGTTCCCTGCTCTACGATATTTCCTTCATTCATGACTAAGATTAAATTTGCATTTTTAATCGTAGAAAGACGATGAGCAATAATGAAAGAGGTTCTTCCTTCTGTTAACTTGTCCATTGCTTTTTGTACTAATTCTTCTGTACGAGTATCTACATTCGATGTTGCTTCATCTAGGATTAAGAATGGTTCATCTTCTATCATACCTCTGGCAATTGTTAGTAACTGTTTTTGTCCAGAAGAGATGGAATCATTATCCCCTACCATGGAGTCTAAGCCACCTGGTAATGTTTTAATAAAATGATCGACTCCTACTGTTTTACAGATATTCCAGATTTCTTCATCGGATACTTGTTTTTTATTGAATTTTAAATTCTCACGAATGGTTCCTTCAAATAACCATGTATCTTGTAATACCATGATGAATAAATCATGAATATTTTCTCTCGATAATTCTTTGATGGATTTTCCATCGATTAGAATATCTCCATCCGTAATTTCATAAAACTTCATTAATAGATTGACCATGGTTGTTTTTCCAGCACCAGTTGGTCCTACAATCGCTATTTTTTCTCCTGATTTTACAGAAGCACTGAAGTCTTTAATAATTGTTTTATTTGGATCATATCCAAATCTTACATTTTTGAATTCAATATTTCCTTTAGCTTCCTTCTTATCAATCTTTTCCTTTAGGTGAGATTCCTCTGATAATTCTTTTTCATCCATGAATTCATAGACTCTTTCCGCTGCTGCTGCAATGGACTGCATCGTTGTCATTGCCTGAGCAATTCTGGATAATGGATTTGTGAATAGACGAATATAAATCATAAAGGCAACAATCGTTCCAAAAGATGTCATATTGTTCATGACTAATAAAGCTCCTACTACACAAACAGCTACATAACCAAAGTTTCCTACAAAGATCATGATTGGTTGCATAATACCTGATAAGAATTGACTTTTCCGATTACAATTAAATAATTTATTATTAATTTCATCAAATTCTTCTAGAGCTTTCTTTTCTCCATTGTATGCTTTTACAACATTATGGCCTGAATAGATTTCTTCAATATGACCATTTAAATTTCCTAATTGTTCTTGTCGCTCTACAAAGTATTTTTGACTCTTCTTTAATAGGAAGAAAGATCCAATAAATCCTAAGATACTGGCTCCAATAGCCGTTAAAGCCATCATCCAGTTTGTTACAAACATCATGATAATGGAACCTACAAATAATGTTACATTCGTTACGAAAGAGGTAATATTATCACTCATATTGATTCCAATCGTATCGGCATCATTCGTGACTCTTGATAAGACATCTCCTGTCTCATGAGTATCAAAATACTTTAATGGTAATCGATTGATTTTTTCAGATATGTTCTTTCTTAATTTCTTGGCATATCCAATTCCAACATAAGCCATCATTCTACCTTCTATATAGACAAAGATGGCATTTAATAAATAGATGATTCCTAGAATGAGAACTCTCTTATGCAATTCTTTTTGATCCATTTTTGGTTCTATTAAACTTTTAATGGATTCTGGATACTCATCTAATACTTGAATCATTTCTTCATTACTCATCTCTTCTTTTAATGAGAGAGATGCTTCTACAAATTCAATTTGATCTTGTACAGAAATGTTTTTATCTTGAATCCTGATTGGTTTTAATACATATTGTTTTTCTTGAGGAGTTAAATTATTAAACTCTTCTAATAATTCCATGGAATCTTCTTTTGATGTGATTTCTACTGGTTGATTCTTTGTCATTTTATATTTTGTATAATTTTCTAAGATATTTTGACTGATTTCTTGGGAGATGATTCCAATGTTTTCTGTATTGGGTTTCATTCCATCACTGATAACATCTGTTACATCAGATAGTTTATTGGGAGCTACTGTTGATAGTGCTGCTGCAATCAGTGCTAATGTTGAGGCAATGACTAATAGATAACGCCATTGTTCTAGACTTTGAAAGAGACGAATCATTGTGCCTTTAAAGTCTTTTGCTTTTTCTTGTTTCTCTGGTCTAGGCATTTTCTAATTCCTCCTCACTTAATTGCGATAAGGCAATTTCTTTATACACTTCACATGTTTTTAGGAGTTCTTTATGGGTTCCAATTCCTACACATTCTCCTTTATCTAAGACAATAATCTTATCTGCATTCATGATTGTACCAATTCGCTGAGCAACGATCATAGAAGTAGCTTCTTTGGTATACTTCTTTAATTCTTTTCTTAATTTTGCATCTGTTTGATAATCTAGGGCACTGAAGGAATCATCAAAGATATAGATTTCTGGATCTCTTGCGATCGCTCTTGCAATGGATAATCTTTGTTTTTGACCACCACTGACATTGGTTCCTCCTCTTGCAATATGAGACTGATATGCATGATCCATCTTTTCTACAAAGTCTTTTCCTTGTGCCACTTCTACTGCTTCTTTCACTTTCTCTAGAGATGGTTTTTGTTTTCCATTTTCTCCATAAGCTACATTTTCTTCTACTGTTCCCGTAAACATGAAAGCCGTTTGTGGAATGTAACCAATTCTGTTGTTTAATTCTTTTAATTCGTATTCTTTTACATTAACTCCATCTACAAATACTTCTCCATCCGTTGCATCATAAAGTCTAGGGATTAAGTTAATTAGGGTTGATTTTCCAGAACCAGTCGATCCGATAAAAGCAACGGTTTCTCCTTGTTCTGCCTTAAAACTAATGTGTTTTAACAAATATTCGTCTGCATCTGGATATTTGAAAGAAACATCTTTAAATTCTACTGTTCCTCTTTCTTCAGTATCTCCATGGAATGATCCTGATTTTACGGATACATCACTTTCTAGTACTTCATTAATACGATTTGCAGATACTTGTGCTCTTGGATAAATCATAAAAATCATGGTTAACATTAAGAATGAAATAATGACCTGCATTCCGTATGACGAGAATACAACCATATTACTGAAGATATTAATCTTATCCGTCATACTACTATTCATAATCATGTAGGCACCGACTACGTAGATTCCTAGATGTTGGAAATGCATGACAAAGTTCATCATAGGATCCATTAGGGCAAATGTTTTGGTAATCGTTAAATGAGTTCCTGATAATTCTTCATTTACTGTATTAAATCTCTTTTGTAAGAATTTTTCTGCATTGAAAGCATGTACAACTCTGATACCTGTAATATTTTCTCTCGTTGTTCCATTAATCTTATCCGTTAATCTCTGAATAATAGCAAATCTAGGAGAGACAATTCGAATAATCGTTAAGTTAGTAATGACAATTAAGACTACTCCTATCGCTGTTACTAAACTTAATTCTCCACTCTTTCCAATAATCTTTAAGAGAGCCCATACGGCCATAACAGGAGACTTAATTAATAAATGAAGTCCCATACTCAATAACATTTCAATTTGGGTTACATCGTTTGTCGTTCTCGTAATAAGACTACTCGTTGAGAATTTTTTGATTTCTGCAATTCCAAAACTCTCTACTTTTTCAAAGATCTTTCTACGAATGGTCTTTGAGAAATTAGCCGATAATAAAGAGGTAAAGAAACCAGTCGTTATTGCACAAATTAAACTACCTACTGCACATAACACCATATGAAATCCTGCTGTTAAGATATCTTGTAAGGTTGAATCTTCTGTTTGTACTAACTTGGTAATTTTACTCATGTATTCTGGCATTCTTAAGTCTAAAAATACAGAGAATACAATTAATAAAACAACAATACCAATAATACTAAGATCTTTTTTTGTTAAATTTTTAAATAGTTTTATCATATTCATTCTTCTTTCTATTGATTGATATATTTTTTTAACTCTTTTAAACAAGATTTTGTATCTTCTACTCCTAAATCATACATTTCTTGTATCTTATTTGGATTATGTT
>JAGCSA010000025.1 GCA_017964405.1 Bacilli bacterium | reverse complement strand
CTTAAGAGTCTTTTTTATTTAGAAATGACTTCACAGATTAATTGATTAATCTCAGTAGGATTATCAATTGGTAATCCTGCAATCATACGAGCTTCGCTATAAAGAATCTTCGTATATTTATCAAATTCATCTTTATCATTCTTGTATAAGTCTTTTAATTTCTTCGTAATCGGATGTTTCTCATTAATTTCAAGAATCATTTCTGCTTTAATACCCATGTCATTTGGCATAGCATCAAATACTTTCTGCATCTCAATCGAAACATCTCCCTTAGTTGTTAAACAAACAGGATGACTCTTTAATTTATTACTGAAACGAACTTCTTTAATTTCTGGTAACTTCTCTACCATTTCTTTTAATAAATCAGAGTTTTCTTTATTGGCTTTCTCGGTTGCTTTCTTCTCTTCTTCATCCTCTAAGTCTAAATCTTCATCACTGACATTTCTGAATGTTTTTTCTTCATAAGATTGAATCGCTGTTACACAGAATTCATCTACATAATCTGTTAAATATAAAATATCAAAGTCTTTCTCACGAACTTGTTCTACTTGTGGTAATTTTCCAATCTTCTCAACAGAAGCACCAGATGCATAATAAATATTTCCTTGATTTTCTTTCATCTCAGATACATATTCTGCTAAAGTAATTAATCTCTCATGTTTGGCAGAATAGAACATAACTAAATCTTTTAATTTCTCTTTATCAGCACCATAGTTATTATAAACACCATATTTTAATTGAACACCAAATGTCTTAAAGAAAGAAATATATTGTTCCCGATCATCTCGTAACATCGTCTCTAATTCTTTACGAATTTTACCTTCAATATTTTTCGCAATTAATTTTAATCCTTGAGATTCTTGTAATAACTCTCTCGAAATATTTAAACTTAAATCTTCAGAATCAACAACACCTTTTACAAAACTAAAATAATCTGGTAATAAATCAGCACACTTCTCCATGATTAAGACACCATTAGAATACAAAGCAAGTCCTTTTTCATATTCTTGTGTATAGTAATCAAAAGGAGCATGACTTGGAATAAATAATAAGGATTGATAAGAAGTCATTCCTTCTACAGAAGAAGAAATTATTTTTAATGGTTTATCATAATCACTAAATTTATCCATATAAAAATTATCATAGTCTTCTTCACTGACTTCACTAGAAGATCTCTTCCAAATAGGAACCATACTATTAATCGTTTCTACTTCTTTGGTATCTTTATATTCATGTTTTTCTTCATCCACTAATTCATGATGAGTAACTTCCATCTTAATGGGAAAACTAATATAATCAGAATATTTCTTAATAAGTCCCTTTAATTGATATTCATCTAAGTACTTAGAATATTCAAACTCATCTGTATCTTCCTTAATCTTTAAAACGATCTCTGTACCAATCTCTTTCTTTTTACCTTCTTTAATGGTATAACCATCGACTCCTTCAGATTCCCATACAAAAGCCTCTTCAGAATCAACACTAAGAGAAGTAACCGTAATCTTATCACTGACCATAAAAGCAGAATAGAATCCAACACCAAATTGTCCAATGATGTTAGCTTTATCTTCTTTACTCATATTCTCTTTAAAAGCAAGAGTTCCACTCTTCGCAATGGTACCTAAGTTACTTTCTAACTCTTCTTTGGTCATACCACAACCATTATCAGATACTGTTAATAAACGTTTCTCTTTATCATAAGAAATGTTGATTTCTAGCTTATCCTTTTTCACTTTTAATTTCTTATCCGTTAAACTTCTATAATATAACTTATCTAAAGCATCACTAGAATTACTAATTAACTCTCTTAAAAAGATATCTTTATTTGTATAAATCGAATTAATCATTAAATCTAATAAACGTTTGGATTCTGATTTAAATTCTTTTTTTGCCACAATACCATCTCCTAACTTTTTGTGTACAATTCATTTATACCACTCTTCTTAGCACTTGTCAATTGAAAGTGCTAAATTAAAAAGAAAAGAAAAAAAAGAATAATACTTTCGTATTATTCTGCATCTAAATAAAGTTTTCCAGATTGATCAAAATATAAGTATTCTCCTAATTCTGTCTTCATCAATGGATAACGATAATCTTTATTTTCTAACTCAATCGTTCCAAGAGTAACAACATTCGGAACAACGGTACGATTCAAACTATCTCGAATCTTTTCT
This sequence comes from Bacilli bacterium, assembly GCA_017964405.1. Classification (GTDB taxonomy): domain Bacteria; phylum Bacillota_I; class Bacilli_A; order RF39; family UBA660; genus UBA3789. The sequence goes on along the minus strand of JAGCSA010000025.1, from coordinate 29,306 downwards.
AAATATACTTTATCTCCTTGAATGGAATCTTTATCAAATTTTCCATAATAAACAACATTCCAACTAGTCTGAAGCATAATGACAAAGTTGGTACGATTTTCAATTAATAAGAATTCACGATACTCATCATCATCTGTTAAGAAGACAGATTCATTCGTATCGGTATTCTTCAATAGAACAGCTCCTGTATCAGGATCAATCTCTAAAGCAATTGGATCTTTCTCTAAAGCATAATGATCATATTGGAAATAAGATACTTCATAAGAAGATTCAATTTTCTTTCTACCATAATTAGGACATAGACTAGTATCTGTACTAGGAGATTGAATAAATAATAATCCAACAATGTATAAAGCAACACCCACTCCAATTAACCAGTCCATATTACTCTTCTTCTCTTTTTCATAGATATCGGTCTGTCGATAAATCCATAAACAGAATAAAGAGTATGCAAGAATGAGTACTAATCCACGAACAATATTAAGAGCAATAGAAAGTGTGGTAGGAGTAGCAGCTAAACAATCTCCTAAAGAATTGGTTTGACTCAAGAATAAAGTAAAGTCCCAAACAGCATGTGTCCATACAACAACCCAAATATTTTTCGTTTTATAATAAACAAGTGCTAAGAAAACTCCACCTGCAAAAGCATTCATAACTTGTACTAATGTCTCAAAGAAACCTCTCGTCTCTCCAATATTAATAAAGTGAACAACTCCAAAGATAAAAGAAGAACATAAAATAGATAATAATACTTCTTTTTTTGTTTTAGAATATCTCTCTAAGAATTCATTCAGTAACCAACCTCTACACAAGAATTCCTCTACAATACCAATAAACAAACAATACAATGCCAAGTTAAATACCGCATATTTATCTAATGGATTTCCATTGATAATTAAAGCAACAATACTAATAAAAACAAAGAAACCAGATAACAATAATTCTGGCAGGATATATTGAAAACTCTCAAAGAACCCTTGCCTTTCCTGTGTAAAAATATACTTATTCTTAAAGAGCAATACAACTAATAATACGAGTCCTGCCCAAAGAATCTCAAATGTAGCTTCCCTACCAAACTTAGAAGTAGATAAACTACCTTGCATCATACTAGCAACTAATTGTTGACCATATAATACTCCTACAAATAGGATAATCATAAAGATCCAATAGAAGAATATATGCAACCTCTTTTTTTCTTTCATAAAAACCTCCAAATTCTTTCTATTCTATTATCAATATACTATGAAATAAGAAAAAACAATAGAACAAACTTTTTTCATTTGACAATTCTATACAAAAAAAGAGGAAGAATTCCTCTTTTCTTTTTAATAATAAACCGTACGTCTCTCGTAATAAGTTTTACCAGACCATCCAGCAGAATGAGATCCATCATACCAGTTAGTATATCCACTACTCCATGTTTCACATCCACATAGAGAACAGCTTCTACTTCTCGTTTCACATCCACAACCACTTGTTCTACAAGATTTTGTATATGGACATTTACAATGCCAACGAGTATTCGTACTATCGTACTCATAGCATCCCTTACCATAAGTAGAAGCACAAGTACTATACGTATATCCTTTGAATGCATATCCTGTACCACAAGCACTGTTTTGACAATACTTATATTTTTCACAAGAAGCAGAAGAACATCTAGCACAAGTTGCACAGACAGCATATCGATTTTGATATTTATTGTGAACCGTAACTTTACAGGTATTTGAATTTCCTGCTTCGTCTGTTACCGTATAGGTTTTACTACTCTTAAGACCTGTATCCTCAGGATAATGAGCAGAAACAGCAGCACCGGTAGCATTATGACCACTACACTTCTTCAATTGAGGTCCCGTACCATTTCCAGTAGCCGTTTCACAAACTAAGGATACTTTAACACCATCTGGTGAATTCAAACTACTATCATATTTTTCAGCAGTACATTTTGGCTTCGTCTTCCATGTTTGAACAATATATGGTCCACCAGAACAAGTAGAAGTATTTCCAGCATTATCGGCTAAAGGCTTACTGTAATAATAAGCAGTATCATCTGTATTGGTTGTAAAGGTAACTTTTAAGGAAGCACTCGTTGTCTTACATCCTGATCCATTTCCATCGTGACAAGTTCCTTGGATCGTTACATTCTTGTTGGTCCATCCACCCGTATTTGTCGTAGCAATCGTACAAGTTGGTACTTGTTTATCAATCTTAACAACATAATTAGCAGCACAATCTCTTACGTTTCCAACAGTATCTTTTACTTTCACAACACATCCTACTCCATCAGCTCCCGCATTGCTGTAAGTTTTAACAGCACCACTTCCAGCTGTATAAGTATAAGAATGTGCATTCGTATTCGAAGAAGAAGGACAACTGGTTCCTAATTGAACATCACTAGCACAACCAGATCCACTTCCATCTCGACAAGTTCTAGAAATCGTTACATCTTGATTGGTCCAAGAATCAGATCCATAAGATCCTCCTCCTGCCTTTGTCGCAGTAATCTGACAAGTTGGTGCTTGATAATCAATCTTAATTGGTTTGGTATCACAAGTCGTAGAGTTACCAACAGCATCTTTGATGATATAGGCTCCTCCATTATCACTAGAACCACCATTTGTATTTAAGATATTTCCCTCTGCAACAGAGAACTCATGAGTATGACGATTGGTTTCACTACAACCACTACCCACAGCTCCATTACCAAGCTTATCTTCTTGACAATAACTAATAATATAAACTTTATTCGTTCCACGAATCCAGTCACCATTATAATCACGACTATTCGTAGAAGAAGTTCCATATTTTGATTCTACTTTACAAGTAGGTCCAGATAAGTCAATACGAACTGTCTTTCTAGCACAGTAAGCAGCACTTCTGTTATCTGCTTTATCATAAACATAGAAATCAGTCGTTGCTCCTGCAGAAGAAGCCGTTGTAACACTCATTTCTGTAGAATATGTTTTAGAAGTATTCGTAGCACATCCACTACTTGCTCCTGTTCCAGATTCAGCAGAAGTACAAGTAGATTGGATTTTAACAGAAGCACCTCTTCCTAACCATCCACCTGTGTAATTACTATTGGTCCAGTTATAACCATTTCCACTTCCAGAAGAAGTAACAGTTACAGCACAAACCGGACGAACATAATCAATCTTAACCGTCTTCCAGTTTCCATTGATAGAGCAATCTCCTTTGTTTCCTGCAGTATCTTGAACAAATCCACTGTCTCCTACTCCAACAGCACCTGCTTGATTGGTATTTAAATTATAATCATAAATCTTATAACGCATCGTTCCATAGCATCCACTCTTTTGATTACCATTTGGATCACTACATACTTGAGAAACCTTTGCCATCTCTTTTACCGTATCAGCATTCGTATTCCATCCAAGCCATCCGGAATCAGAAGTAATCTTGGTACTGGTTTGGGTAAAGTTAGCAGCATTTGCTCCTGTGCCATAATCGATTTGAGTCGTACATACAGGAACCGTATAATCAATCTTAACCGTTCTATCAGCTGGACAGTTCGTAACATTTCCAGCAATATCGTAAACTCGTCCACCAACACCAGCACCACCAGCACCAGCATTCATGATATTCATTTCTGTATTATAAATATGACTTTGTTTATTACTTGCATTATTGCTATCACAGTTACTCTTAACAGCTGCCATCAAACTAGTGGAAGGAGAATCAACATCCGTACAAGCAAGGGATACAACAGCTGTCTTTTTAGTAGGACCAATTCCATTTAATAATCCTAACCATCCGGTTTCAATCTTGGAAGTATCTGTTGGATTCAATGGATCTCCTTGTGGATAACTAATAACCGTTGCACAATTAGGAGCAATATGGTCAATCTTAACTGTCATCTTAGGACATTCTTGACTGATATTACCAGCATAGTCAACAACATGTCCTCCAGCTGTATTATCGTTAGCACCATAGACACTGTTATATCCATTTGCTCCTGCTTTACTAGTATTAATATCAGAATTAAAGTTATAAGTTTGTTGATTATGATAATCACTAGCATTACATCCACTAGAGAATTTTGAATCTTCATCCGCACAAGTATGACTTAATGTGACACTTTCTCCTGATTTCAACCATCCAGCACTATTAGGTCCCGTCGTACCAGTATAAGCAGCAGCAACTCCACAAGTAGGTTTAACCGTATCTACTTTTGGATAATCTTCTTCAGAGTAAGAAGAACAGTTACCGGCTTTATCACAACTTCGAAAGGCAACTTTATGAGTTCCTTGATCTTTAATATCAAATCCATATTGAGTAGTTCCTCCAAATGGATTATAAACATCCCCTGTTTTAGCAGCAGCCCAAGTAAGACCACTATTATTTTTACCATTTTGTCTCTTATAAGAATATGTAAAATGATCCCATCCAGATAAAGAAACTTGAACACTAGAATTCTCTGTCTGTCTATCTTCTCTTTGACCACTAATATATGGACGAACATACTCATTAGACCATTTCGTCGTAGCTAAATAATCACTTGCAGTAGCAGCCGTATAAGGAGTATGAGAAGTTAATTTTTCATAAGAAGCTGTAGGAACAAGAGGAGGTGTACGGTCAATATTGGCATAGATATGTACCGTTGTACAGTTCTTTGCTTTATCACAAACCGTCAATCTTCCGTAACGTTTTCCTTCTCTCTTTAATACAAGTCCATTAATAGAACCCGTTTGTACTCCATGTTCTGCTGTAGCAAGTTGTGTATCATTCGTTGGATTATCTGTCATACCTGTACTTTCAAAAGTACCAGTAGAAGCAGTACCTCCTTCTGTATTCGCATTTTGAACAGAAGCAGTACCAGAAATCGTTGCATTACTAGATCCACCTGCTACATAAGCATTATTAACAGCCCATTCATAAGAATACAAATATAAGTTATCTTCTACATTGGCATCAATGACAACACCATATGGATAATTCTCTTTATTTAACCATTTTTCAGCATCAGCACCTACTACATTTAAATATTGATCTTGTTTTAAAGTACCACTTGGTAAAACAGAAGTTCTCTTGCCATCATCTCTTACAACTAATTCTGCAACTTTACCATCACGAGATCCATCTCCTTTTGCTTTATAAACCGTAACACGTACTTCAGGAGCTTTTACATCAACATTGGCTCTTACATAACATCTTGTACTATTCGTATCTCTTGCATTATCTGAAAGCGTTACATAACTCCATCTAGCTCCATAACTATAATCAATTCCAGAAACACTATCTTGTGTATCATTAGGCCAAGAAACCGTAAAGTTATCTCTCTTACATCCAGAACCAAAATCATCATTACAAGCTACCGTAATTCTTCTGTAATTATTTTTATAAGTACCAGAATTGAACGTAGTCTTATTAACCCAATCTTCATCACTTAATGCTTGTCCTGTAATTAATCCACAAAGTGGTTTATCTGTATCTTGGAAACTACCAGCATCAGAACTAAATTCTACTTTTCCACCTTGTTCATTAACAGCAGAAATATTAATACGAATCGCATTATAACCTGTTACATCAAAATAACTAGATAATACTTTTGAAACAATTTCAATAGATGGTTCATATCCTGCTTTAATATCTCCCGAATAATAAACTTCTGTATACTTAGCAGAATCTTCTTCCGAACTCTTTGCATAAATCGTATAAGAGTAACTATAAACACCTATCGTCGTATCATCATGACTACCCTTTATCTTAAAGGAGAAACTAGCATTTTTAACATTCGTAAATTTTCCATTCGCTCCATAACCATTAAACTTAAAATTAACAATTTCAGGTCTAGGAACTTCTACCTCTGGAGGAACCTCTACATCTCCACAATATAGATACGTACGATAAGAATATTCCTTTTCATCTAATTTATACACACGAACAAAAGACTTCTTCATACAGCTTTTACCATATTGATCTTTTACATCCTCTTTTAGGTAATTGGTACGACGAAGTTCTGATACTTGTACAGAAGTAGAATCTCCAATCGTACGAGGAAGTAATTCACGATTTGCTTGCATATAAAGTCTAGCGGCCATTGCGATATTGTCTTTTTCTTCTTGTTCTTTCGCATTACGAGCATCCGAAATATATCGACTAACACCCACAATACCCAAAACAGAAATAACACCTACTATAACAATAACGGCAAGAAGCTCTACCATCGTAAATCCTCTTTTTCGTTTGGTTTTCTTTTTCACATTTTTAGGAGCTTTTTTCGTATTCTCCATACAACCACCTACTATCTTATACTATATAGATTATAATATAAAAGGAAGAAAAAAAAAAGATAGAAATCTATCTTTTTCCCTTTTTTTGAGTTTCCTCAAAAGAATGCATATCATAAAAAGTACGAACCCATTCTAATCCTCTTTTTACAGAAGAAGTGATCCCTTCTAATTGATCTAAATCACAATCAATTAATTCCTGTAAATTCGCAATGTGATTCGATTGAACAACCTTTAATTCCCAAGGATCAAAAACATTCAATTTAACCATCATATCCATGCTAAAACGAACGTTTAAATTTTTTGTCTTCTCTTTCTCTCTAGTAGAAATAGTAGAATCCAAATCATGTTTTAATTCCTCCATACTACCATATTGAGAGATAACTTTTTTCATTTGATTTAATTCTTCTAACGATAATGTATCTAGTATACCCATAACCACTCCCCCAATTGGTAGACACATTATACCATATTTTCATGATTTTTGCAAATAAATACGGTATAATAAGGTATAGATAGAAGGTATTTTTATGAAATTTGATTTCAATAGTATACAATTTGATTATAATTCCAAAGTAATATTAACCTACTTATTTATCTGTTTAGGAGCTTGGTTTTTAAACATCATAACAAGAGGGAAAACCAATAAACTATTCTTTGAAAGTTACCGTTCTTCTCCCTTAAATCCCCTAACGTATATCAGAATGTTTACCCATTGTATTGGTCATAAAGATTTTGATCATTTTATCAGTAATTTCTTATATATTTTATTAGTAGGTCCCATGATAGAAGAAAAATATGGAAGTATCAATTTAATTATTATGTTCGCCCTTACTTCTTTAGTCATTGCTCTCTATAATATTATTTTCACAAACAATACGATACTAGGAGCCAGTGGAAATGTATATATGTTAATTGTACTTAGTTCCTTCACCAATATTTCAGAAGGAAAAATTCCGTTAACTGTTTTATTAATTTTAATCTTCTATGTCGTAGGAGAAATCAAAAGATCTCTTCTAGAGCAAAACAAAAAAGTCTATCATGATGGCCACCTAATAGGAGCACTCTGTGGCCTATTACTAGGAATCTATTTCCTCTATTTTCAAACATTCCCATTCCTATAAAAAAAGAACAATTCCTTGTTCTTTTTATTATGTCTTAATTAATACATTCGAAGTAGAAAGATTACTACTTCCTCCATTATTAATAACCCAACTCTGATCATTAGCATCTTTTACATAAATTTTTTGTGTTGTCTTCCAGTCTTTAAAGGGATCTGTATGACCAGTAACATTGCTAAAATCAATATTAGATAAAAAAGGCATTCAATGAATGAGAGGGATTAAGAACAGTGCTTTACATGTTTTTTATACTCAAATAGAGAATAGTATGATAAAATACACATATAAGGAGTGATTATTTATGAAGAAAACAATTCTTACAGGTCTAAGACCAACAGGGAACCTACATTTAGGTCATTATTTTGGTGCCGGTAAGACATGGCGTGAAATTCAAGATGATTACGACTTTTATTTAGAGATTGCAGATGTACAAGCACTAACAGATAACTTTGATAATCCTGAAAAAGTAAGACATAATGTTTATGAGATTACAAAAGACTTACTGGCAATCGGATTGGATCCAGAGCGTGTTCATTTCTTTATTCAATCTAAAATTCCACAGATTGCAGAACTAACAGTCTTTTATTCCAATTTAGTAACGGTCGCAAGACTACAGAGAAATCCTACTGTCAAAACAGAGATTGCTCAAAAGAAAGAAATCTTTGGAAATGAAGGAGAATCCATTACCTATGGATTCTTAGGATATCCCGTATCCCAAGCAGCAGATATCACCTGTTTTGAAGGAGAAGTTGTTCCTGTGGGAGATGATCAATTACCATTACTAGAACAATGTAGAGAAATCGTCAGAAAGTTCAATTCTGTTTATGGAGAAACGTTAATAGAACCAGAACATCTACTATCAAAGACCCCTAGAATTAAAGGACTAGATGGAAATGACAAGATGGGAAAAAGTCTAGGAAATGCCATTTACCTAGTCGATGATGAAAAAACAATTACTGAAAAGATTATGGGTGCTGTAACAGATCCAAGTAAAATTAAAAAAGATGATCCTGCTAACCCAGATATCTGTATGGTTTACTACTATCACAAATTAGTAAATCAAGAAGATAATAACGAAAGAATATGTAGAGAATGCAAAGAAGGTTCTAGAGGATGTGTTCAATGTAAGAGAGAATTAATAGAAGCGATGAAATCTTTCTTACAACCAATTCAAGAGAAAAGAAAATACTATGAAGAGCACCCAGAAGAAGTCGATCGGATTCTAGAAAAAGGAACACAAGAAGCAGAACAAAAAGCTGTAGAAACCTTGAAAAAAGTAAAACAGGCAATGAAAATTGATTATTAAAAAAGAACCTATTCAGGTTCTTTTTCATATTCTAATGATTGAATATCTACTTTATGAATCGAATCAAATTTCTTAGAAATTTTATCCGTTGTAATCGATACATTTTCTACATCTTTATTAACCGTCTGAATACTACGAGCTAACTTATCCCATCTTTCTTTGTATCTTGCAAATTCTAATCCTAATTTATTTAATTCATCATGAATCACAGAAGTATATTTATCTCTTTCTAGGTTCTTTAAAATCATCTCAATCACTGTTAAAGTGGATATTAAAGTAGTAGGACTAGTAATCCATACTCTCTTTTGATATGAATACTCTATTAAGTCTGGATGATAAGCATTCACCTCGGCAAAGATTGCTTCAGCAGGAAGGAATAAGATGGCTTGATCTGTCGTTTCACCAGGAATAATGTATTTTTCAGAAATCGCATCGATATGTTTTTTCATATCGTTTTTAAATTCTTTTTTGTAAGCATCTCTCTCTTCTCCCCGTATATTTTTATCGACCATTTTTTGATAGTGTTCTAAAGGGAATTTGGAATCAATACAAATCGTTCCCAAAGGATCTGGTGCGAATAAAACAGCATCAGCAATCACTCCCGTGGAAAAGGTATGTTGTAATTGATAGATAGAATCATTCCCCTCTCCAAATACATTCGATAAAATATGTTTTAAATTGACTTCTCCATAAATTCCTCTTGTCTTTTTATCGGTTAAAACACTTTGTAGGGAAACAATATCAGTGGATAATGTTTCAATCTTTTTTTGAGCTTCATCAATCTTAGAAAGTCTCTCCATCACATTCACAAACGTTTTATTAGTCTTCTCAAAGTTTTGATCTAATCGTTCATTTACTTTTTCATTCATGAGTAATAGTCTCTTCTCAATACTTTCATTTAACTTATTAAAATCATCATTTACAGTATGAGAAAAATCATTTTGAAATTCACTCATTTCTTTGACCATTTCTACTTCTAATTTTCCAAGTCTCTCTGTAATTTTTGCTTCATTAATATTTTTCATGAGAGATAAAATAACTAAAATAATTAATACAACTAATAGTACAATAATGACAATATCCATAAAAATTCACCTATCCTTATGTTCATTATAATATAGATGAAGAATAAAAAAAAGAATCTAATGATAGATTCTTATTTTACTTTATAAGGGTCTTCTTCTGTACCTTTTCCACTAGCATACATCAAATGACTATTCAAGTAAACAACCGGTCTTACTTTAGAATAAGTACTTGCAATATCTGCTTTGACAACACCCATACGATCTACTTTATAAACAGTAGAAGTATCATCTGCATTAGGAGTTACTAACCACCATTCATCATCTAAGGATAAATAGTTATAGTTCATACAAGCTTTGGTACTAGCACTCTTACAACTCGTATCCAAACTAGCATATAAATAATCAGATAAGGTTAATAAACCTAATTTTTGTTCTTGTACTTTTTGACGACACTCTTCTGTATTATTTTTAGATTCACTTTCTGGTTTTCTACTACCAACACAAACAGTATAAGATACAATTCTTGCTTTATCTTTATCAGAGAAAATAACTTCTCCATCTTCTTCTTTTGGATTCGTATAAATCTTCTCTAAATATTCTTTCATACGACTGACATTATACGTATTAATACCAGATTCATATAGACGTTCTTCATTATAACGATTATCCCAAGGTTGATAATAATCAAGACCACTATTATGAATTAATACAACATTTCCATCAGGAGTAATCTTAACAATTCTCCATAGACTATTATCTAATTGAACATAGTTATTAACATTTTCTCCACGGAATACATAGTTGTTATTATAGGTATAAATTCCATCTCCAGCTGTAACAGTAGGATTATCTGTTAATACTTTATTAAATAATTCAACAGAGTAATACGTATCACCACAATATAAGAATGGTGTATATAAATATTCCTCTCCTGCTTTTTCTACCTGTACATTTCCGGTACAAGCAACTTCATCTTTTACATATTCTGATAAGTCTTTCATCTTTCCTGCATAGACCAAATTCACAGCATCAATCTCTACGACATCTCCATCATTTTGAGGAAGACTTTCAGGATAATCTGCAAAATAAGAAATAGCAGCTTCTTTTAAGATTTCTTCTACATCATCATAAGAATAATTTCTTCCTGCAAAAACAGAAACTAAGAATAAGATAAAGAGTAGTAATAAGACACCTACTACCATAACACCCATTACCATGAATAGACGTTTTCTAGCATCTCCATTATCTTTCTTACGATGTTTCGAAGTAGGATCATCATCCTCTATTTCAATATCTTCTTCTTCCTCTACTACGTCATCTTCTTTTTTTGGTTTTTTTACAAGATTAAAACTTTCACCCATAAATCTCATCCTTTCTAATTATCAAAGAAATCATCAAAGAAATCATCATCATCCTCATCAGAATCTTCAATTTTTAAATTAGATTCCTCCTTTGGAACAGGTTTTGCCTCTTCCTTAGGAACTTCTTTAACACTCTCTTCCAAAGCAGTTGTATCAAGTTTTGTAATCTCTGCCAAATGATCACCCTGTTTTCTCTTTTCTTCCTCTTCTTGATTTCTCTTCTCTTCTGCTTCTAATTCAGCAATCTTCGCATCAATCTTCTTAACAAGTTCATCTACATCAAATCCTAAATCATCGTCATCGTAGTCATCCTCTTCCACTGGCTTAGGATCTGCTTTCGCCACTTGTTTCTTTTCTTGTGGTTCATCATCGTCATCCAAAAATGGATTAAAAGCACCCTCATCTTCCATCTGTTTCTTAAACTCTTCAAAAGATGGAATCTTAGAAGGAGTACTTTCCTTTCTGGAAGCATCTCTCTTTAAGAAATCAGGAACTTCTTCCATATGAGGTTCTCTCTTTCTTTCACGGAAAGCTTGTAATTCTGGAGGTAATTCATCGTTAAATGGATTCGAACGAGCAATACCATCTGCTCTCGTTAAAGCTGCATTTTCACGATCTTTTTCATCGGCAGAATTCATCATCTCTAATAATTTTTTCTTCTTTTGATTTTTTACATACTCTTTAATATCAAAGGTATGAACTTCTTGTTTTGGTCTTGTTGGATATTTAGCTGGTGGATATTTCTTACCCCAGTTAATCTTAAAGTATGGTGTAAACTTTGTTTTGAATGGTTGTTTACGCATACGAAGAATGATGACTTCAAATTGTTTCATTCTCTGTAAATCAGAAACCGTTACTAATGGAGTAGATGCCGTCTTATCATCTTTCTTAGACTTCTCTTCTCCACACATTTTAGAGATTTCTTCCAAAGCTTTTAATTCCGTTGTAATTAAGTAAATAATATTACCACAGTTACCACGAATGGTTTCTGCTTCTTCTTTACCATATACATCATCTAATTGAGCAAAGTTCTGAATAATCATCGTAAAACGAATCTTACGAGAACGAGCAGCAGTAATCATGGTAGATACGTCTTTTAAAGGTGGCATATTCGCAAACTCATCTAGTAAGAAATTAGTTCTGATTGGTAATTGTCCCCCATGTCTTTGAGCAACACTAATTAAGGTTTCATAAATTTGTTTAACTAAAATGGTTACCAAAGAATGGTAAGTTTTCTTTTCATCTTGAATAACAATATAAACAGCTGTTGGTCTTTCTCCAATACTTTCAATATTGATATCACTATGACTTAACATCTCGGATAAGTTCTCACGAGAAGCAAATAATTTAACTTTTTGTTTAAATACAGATAGAATAGATCCCTTGGTTTCACTAGGAGCCATAATCGTACTAGAAGCATTGATACTAGCAGCACTATTAGGGTCTTTTCCAGCAAAATACTCTTTAATATAAGTAGATCCACCAAACTTTTCTTCTCCAACGGTAGTTGCTAAAGAAATACTGTTAATATTAATTTCATTTGGTTGAGCATCTTCAAATAATCCTAAAGCAACACCAGAGAAATAGTCAGCAGATGTTTTCTCCCAGAAAGGATCCGCATTCTTATTCGTATCATCATATAAGATATTTAAAGCAAGGTCATCTAACAACTCAATTGCCTTATCTTGATTTCCTGTTTTATACATTTGATATGGTAAAGACATAGGATTCCATGCATTACCATTTTGAGGATCACGGAAATTTAATAATAAAATCTGATATCCTCTCGCACGAAGCATATTAGAAGTCTTTTCATAAATCTCACCCTTAGGGTCTGTAATAATCATAGACTCTCTTGCTTTCGCTAAACTATGAACCATTGGTAGAATAACGGTCTGTGTTTTACCAGAACCAGTAGCACCAATAACTAAAGAATGGTACTCTCCATTATCTACCCACATTTCTTTCTCATTTAAAATAAGAGGAACTCCTGCTGCCTTTGAATTCTTTTGTGTAATTTCAACACACGTTAATTCTTCCTTAATTTCTTTATCTTTTGCCCATCTAGAATATCCTTTATCTTTCTTATCAGTCGTAATTCCAAATCCTTTTTCACGATCAAAGAACCAAGAACTAACACTGGCAAATAAACCTAATAAGGCTAATAAATAAAAGACAATCGTTGCCCCAATAACAGAAGGATCAAAAGCAGGAAATGGATTTAATCCACTAAGGGGTTCTCCTAATGCGAACATATGAATATTCGCAACGGCAATACAAACAATATATAATAAGAAGATTGCAAAAATAATAAATATTAACAAATCTTCTGGATCTGCACGAAACTTAAACTTCATACTGATTCTTCCCTTCTTTCCTTATTATACCTTATTTTTAAGAAACTGTCATTATTTACTGATTAGAAATTAATAATTTAAAAGCCCCTTCTTGGTAGCTATATAACATATCTATCTGTTCTTCTGCACTATATTTTCCACAACTGACAATGACTTCATAAACTCCATCATAATTTGTATCAATAAAAGAATGATAGAATGGTTTACAGCCTTGTAATCCATGGGTTTTAGAAACATCATCATATAAATAGTAAATCGTATTTTCTTTCACCATAAAAGCAATCGAAAACGTCATATCCGATTCAAATTCTAATGGAAAAGCATTACTCATAATATAAAAATCTTCTGTTTGAGAGTCTCCATCAAAATCAACAGAAACACGATATAAAGAAGTAAATAAACTACTGGTACTCAATCCATGATCTTCTAAAACTGTATGAACAAACGAATAATCCTCTACTTCTTCTTCCTGAAATTCTAATAATTTGACACGATAATTTCCATAATAAGCAACCATTCTACCATCAAAAGGAATGGCTTCTTTTTTGTTATTAAAAACATACCACTTATCATCGTGCCATAAATAATAGTCTCCCTTTTCTTTTCCATCTTCAAATACATGAAATTTCTGCCAATTCAATTGAGAAAAAGCACTATCATTTCTCACATAAAACCATTTTCGATTTTGATAAGTCCAAGTGGTATGATCTCCTACTACTAAGACAGATTCCAAACGATCTTGTTGAATATTTTTGACTCCAAATAGGAAAAACATGACAAGGAAAAAGAGAATCATAATCACCATTAAAACAATATAGACTTTTTTACTTGGCATACTCTATCACCTACCCAACTCTATAGTATGAAATAACAGATGTATTCGCCCAGTTGTATTGTGCCCACATATCCGTTGCATCACTAGAAGGATCCATCATATTAATGGTTGATCCTGTAACACTATCAATCGCAACCCAGTGTTGACCTGTATTTCCTTTTACTTCACAAACGGCATAAACATTTGGATCACTGACAATATCTCGAATACGATTAAATTTCGCATCTCGACTCATTCCCGATAAAGTAACCATTCCTTGGTATTGGAAAGAAGGAGCAGCCTGTGTAACAGAAGCCCAAATATAATTTCCACCAGAATTAATTCCTCCATGGGTATTTAAAAATTCAACAAACGTTCCTGGATTCCATGGATTAACAGAAACCTCGACTCCACTCTTCGCAACTAACATAGAAACAGATGTAACTAAACATCCAATTTGAGAAAGGGTCTTTCCACTACTTCCCATTGGAACACTACCCCATTGTGAATCAGATTGTTTCCACTTAGAAAATTCTCCCGTAGAAATACAACTGCTTTCTCCACTACTATTACAAGCTACTTTTTCAATATCAGAAGCTCCATAATTATGAGAACCACTATTATAACTTTGTAATAGAATTTGTTTATAATTTAATCCACTCGCAGCTAAAGAAGCCCAATTTTTCTGATCTGTATTCTTATAGCCCGTGCTAATAATATATCCTTGAGAGTTGACTAATACTTCTCCTTGAGTAGCAGCAGCAGCACGACGAATGGCATGATCAGCTGATAAAGGATCTCTTGTCCTAACAGCACCTGCTACATTACCACTACGACAGATTCCACCTTGTCCATCTCCTCCACCCATGTAAGAGCATCCTAAATCAATATTACAGAATACTTGATCAGCAACACAGGAAGAAATTTGTAGAATCCATTGCCCATTTTCTTGCTCTAACTTTTTACCATGACCATTTCCCATAGCCGTTGGTCTTGCTAAAGCAAAACTTCTAGCAGCAACCATTTGGGCTTTCAAAACTTCTTCATTCGCAGAAGGCCCTACTTCTGCATAAGCAACTCCTGCAACATAGTCTTCAAAATTGACTAAATCTTGATCAATCGGAGTCGTATAATTTCCATTTCCATAAGGACTACCACATTCCATTAATCGAACTTTTAAGTCACTAATCTGCATATTTTTAATGACATTTCCACGGTTTGGAATATAGAATCCCTTAATATTATAAGAACAACTTCCTATAGAAGAACAAGAAGAACCATATGTTTTCTTTCCAACTAAATCATAATAACGATCCAAGTAATCGAAAACTTCATCTACCATGGCTTCGTAGTATTCTTTCGTTTCTCCAGGTTTATACTGTGGAAAAATATTATTCAATAAAGCTTGTCGAAAAGAAGCTTCATTATAATAATTATCCGTAAACATCATATTAGCCCAACTACGAATGACAGAATCCGTAACATCTTTATAATCAATTTCTACATCATTAACTTTCAAAGCATGGTAGATAGCAACAATCTTCATCGCATCCAATACTTTTCCTTCTGCTTGCATCGATAATTTGACATTATTGATTCTTTCATAGAATTGTTTTTGTTCTTCCGAAGATGGATTAAATTCCAAATCTCCTGTTTCTTGTCCTAGAACATCACTCATACCAAAAGCATCTTCATAATCATTAAAGACACCAGATACAGATCCTACGACAACGACAACAATCAATAATAAAAGGAAAAAAGGAACAACGGCGATAACAATCGCAATCACAACTTGTTTGATTAAGAAATTCCCAATCCCCTTTGATTTCTTTTTATCTCCATCATCGTTATCAGAAGAACTATCAGAGGAAGTATTGTTCGCATCACTTCCACCAGAAGAAGGAAGAGAACCTTCTTGTCCTCCTCCTTGTTTTTTCTCATTATTTTCACCCGTCACACCAGAAGCAGCCGTAGCTCCTCCTTGAGTAGACTGTGTATTTTGTGTCATCTGTGTTGTTCTTTTAGTGGTATCCGTAGCAGTTGCAACACTACCAGTTGCCTCATTCGAAAGACCCTTTCCACCATATTGATTCTTCATAGAAGCAGCAGAACCGATCGCATTAGAGGCTCCACTCTCACTCATCTGGTTGGAAAGATTTTGCATGTTTTGTCCACCAGGGGTCACACGATTGGCATTGGTCATTGCCTTTCCTAAGGCCTCTGTACTTTTACCACCTGTTATTTTATCAGCTGCTTTGACAGCTCCACCAGCTGCCATCGCATAAGGGTTTTTGGAAGCAATCGCAACATCAGCAGCATTTCGAATATTATTCGCATTATTTTGAGTATCTCTTTCTTTTTGTGCTTCACGATCTGTCTCATCAAAGGATCCATCAGACTGATATGCCATCGCCACCACCACCTAACTTTTTTAGTTTTTAGAAACCTCCTCCTGTACCAAAGGAATCTAATTCATCTTGTGTAACAGCAACATTAATTCTCATACGACGACTTCCACATACAAAGAGAGCCTCTCCTTGAGAATAACGTTTAATACTTTCTTTCTCACTTTCATTTAAGTCTATTAATAAACCTAAATCTTCAACAGCTTGTTTTCTAAGACCCATAACTAAGTAATAAGAAGAGTTATCGAAAATAGCTTTACCTTGTGTAATAACAGCAGGATCAGAGAAATCAGAAGGTTGCTGTGTAATAATAACCGTTCCTGTATTATACTTACGAGCACGTCTTTGAACTTGTGCTAAGAAATCAGCTCCTAAAGCATTATTGTCTCCTAATAATACATGGGCCTCATCAACCATTAAAACAGTATCTACATTGAAATCCAAACATAATCCCCAAGCATACTTTAATACATTGAAGAATAATGCATTTTTAACAGTAGAATCACTATTCATTAACTCTTTAATATTAAATACCATGAAGTCACTACCCTTACGAATCGTTGTATGACCATCAAAATAGAATTTCAACTCTTTCGTAATAGGACGTACTTTTAATTCCAACCTCTCCATAATATCTCTCTCTTGTGTATGCTCTGTCATAGACATAAGTCTACCTTTAATCGTCGCATATACATCAGAGAAAGTTGGATAATCTTGAGACGTATATTTAGAAAAGTCTGTATTGAAATCGATACCAAATCTTCGATACGTATCTTGTACAATTTCAGAAAACATCGTAAGAACATCCTCTTCAATAGAAGGATCATAATATTTCATAAATGCTTTTAAGAATTGTAATGTACGAGTAAGAACGGTATAACCAAGACCTTGTTTAATCTCTTCTTCATCCGCATCGACAACAATTTCCAATGGATTAATTAAACCAAAGTCTCCACCTTTACCAATATCAACACAATCTCCTCCAAAGGCTTGTGTTAACTCTCTAAACTCATCTTCAGGGTCAATAATAACAATTTGACAACCATTACGAATATGAGTTCTTAGTAACAATTTAGCAGCCGTAGATTTTCCAGAACCAGAAGTACCTAGAATAATCATATTGGCATTATTTCTGTTATTTTCTTTTCTTATTTTATATAAGAATTGATTGAATAAAATAACTCCTCCAGAGAAATCCACTCCTAATAAAGTAGATAATCCTGGATCTTTAATACTATCAAAGATGAATGGATACATCGCAGCAATCGTAACAGAAGGAATGGGAGTACCAATTCTCTGTTCAATATCTTGTGGAGGAAAAACAGGTAAAATAGATTTTAATACCTTTTCTTGCTCAAACCGTAAAGATACTGCTTTTAATTCCATCGCATCTAAGTAATTTTTAACATTTAATTTTTTTAACTCTAAATCTTCTTTGGTATCAGCTGTAATCATAATATGCATTTGATAATCAAAGATTCTAGCTTGACTTCCAGCTAACATAGAAATGAAATATTCCAAACTTTCAGCATCTTGTCGAATTCTCTCTTTTGTCGTTTGATCTTTTTCATCTTGATATTTTTGCTTTAATTCAGCAACTTGTTTATTTAACATCTTTTGCATATCAGAAAAAGGAACTGGTATATGTTTCGCAACAACTTTAATACCAGACATATTCGTAAGAGATGCTAAATATCCAGGACCAATATACTTCGGATAAGAAACAACCGTTAAAATTGTTGCATACTTATCACTAATAAAGAAATCACTGGAATTAAATTGTAAGCCCTTAGGAGCTAATTGACTTCTTAAACCGGTACTCATACTGGCATCACCGTTCCAAACTCGGTAGTCTTACCACCATTTAAGAAATTCTCTAGAATTAATCTTAAATCGGAATTACTAACCATAGCGGCATTTAAACCAGCTGTAGCAAGTCCATTAATCAATTGACGAACTCTCTTTTGAGCTAAATCAACATCTTTTGTTTTAAATAAGAAATAATATTCTGTATCTACAACATTATTACGAATGAACATTTCTCCTTTATTAATATCCTGTAAGATTAATTTACGAATAGCAGGAGAACTTGTTTCATTTAATAGTAATTGCATCTGAGACATGTAAACAGAAATATCAACAGGTCTATCAGCAACTACTAACCAGAATTCATAATCGATTGTGTTATAAAAATTACGTAACGCAATCAAAATATTATTTTGAAGATCAGGATCTAATATAAAGATATTTCTAGGAGTAATTTTAACTCCTGTCACTTTACTATTATCTCTCGTTACAATCATGTTATGTTGAATGGCTCTAACAGGAAGCCAATCTTCTGTAAATCCACTAGTGCTTTTTCCGTTTTTTGATGACGACATTTTTATAACACCAACCTTTCCATCTATATTTTTGACGATTTGTCAAAAATTCATATCCTTCTATAATAACCGTTAACATATTATGATAATAAGGCACCGGCATTACTAAGAAACCAGTAATGAGAGCCGGGCTTAAACATAATATGGTAACCGTCGTACTTGTTAATGGCATAAATGCAATTAATATGAAGGTTATCAATATACCTCCCCCAAATAAATACAAATCAAAGGGACGAAATAATCCGAAGATTAATTTCCCTTGTTTGGTATTTGCAGGGATCAAATAATTGTTATACACAAATATCACACACCTTTATTCTATGATTTCTTAGCAGCTCCATAATCGGCTAGTTGTCTCTTGTAAGAATCACTGCTCTTACCACGTAGAGCTTCTCCACCAGCAGCCTTAGAAGTTTTCTTAAGTTTGGAAGCCTTAAAGCTTGTACCGGTAACAGCACCAGTAGAATCCTTGGTAGCTTCGTATCTCTTGTATAATCCAGTACCATTCGGATCGGTAGCTCCATTAAGAGACTCGTTGTAAGTATCTCTCTTTTGCGTATATCCATTGTCCATCTTTCCGGTGGTAGCAAATTTTTCTTCTTCTCGTTTTGCCCATTCATCACCAGCAGCATAAGCTAGTTCTTCTTCTAGTTTCGTAACAGAAGCATCGGTTGTACTGAACTTCATACCGTCAAACATAAAGGTTCCATCACCCGTACCGGCTTGTTGAGCAGCAATTGCTTTTTGTTTCTCACGTAGCAAGTCGTTCAATGAACCAGTGAAAGTTTTACCAGTAAAGTTGACACCATTAGCTTGTCCATCAAAGGAAGCAGTCGTAACACTGTATCCTGCACCATCGGTCTTTCCTTTACCCTCCAAGTAAGAGAATAAATCTTTTGCAGACTTGTCGATGTTCTCTTTCTGAGCAATTTCTCTTGTTTGAGCATCAAAACTAGTAGCTCCTTCACCTTGGAATAATCTGTGTCCCGTAGCTCCCATTCTACCAAACAACGTAGAACCAGAAGCTCCTCTTTGAACAGCCGTAGCATTTCTCTTTTCAATGGCATCCATAACAGCTTTACCAGCATGATCCTTGGCAGAACCCCAAGCACCAACTCCTGTGGCAACTCCAGCAAGTCCTCCACCAAATCCAGCAAGCAAATGCTTACCACGATTTAAGAAAGTATTCGGATCATTATGATTCGTTAAATCTGCCAAACGACTAGCTTGTCTAGAAGCATTGAAGGAACCAACAGCACCTGCTCCTAAAGCAGCAGCTCCCGTAAGTTCTCCAAATCCACTGAATAGTTTTCCAGGATCATCTTTCAATCCAAATACTTGTTTAATAAATTTAGGTGCTTGTTTGGCAAAGATGAATAATCCAATCCAGATAACAATCAAGGAGAAGATTCCCAAAACACCTGTTCCATGTTCAATGACAATTCCATTGACAATCATATCTTGGATTAAGAAAATAACGAAATAAACAACTGCAAGTCTAATAAATAAATCTAAGTACGTAGAAGTTAATGTTTTTACCCATGACTTAAAGGATTCATCTTTACTTCCTTTTGGATCCATATAAGCAATAATTGGGATAGGTGCCAATAAACGTAAAACTGCTAATTTAACAGCACGAACAGCAACATCAATCGTAAAGCTTAACAATACGAAGATAAATACAATTCCAACAATCGTAGAAATTAACCAGCTATAACTGAAAACATATTTTTTATTACCACCAAAGATTTTCTGAAGGATAGTTCCTCCTTCAACCGTACAGGTTTCATTGACCATTCCAATGATTTCTCCTGGATCTGCATCTAACCTTGTATAAGCAGCTAAAATATCATCATCAATATCTTTACACACACGGTTTTCATTTAACGTAGCCGGATCTTTCGTACCCGTATCTTTTCTTTGATCTTCCGGAACTAAGTTAATTCGGTAAAATCCTTTTAATACCGTAGAAGTAAAGATTCTAGCAGATTTTGCTAACTCATCTCCATCATCACTGATATAAGTCGTATTGGAATCTTTTGTACCAAGTACCAATCGACCCAAAGTATTATTCGCTAAAATTCTGTGTTGTAAGGAATACAACGTACCAAATAACAAACCATTATTATTAATTTGCTTTTCATATTCATTTCTAGGACTACCAATACTAATTGGCATTAAAATCGTAATTAAAATAAGAGAAATCGCAACTCTCTTTAAAAGAGTTCCTCCTCCTTTTTCTTTGGTAAAACTATCCGGTTCCACAATACCACGTAAAATCGTCATAGCAAGTTGGAACATCATAAAAACTCCAAGGATCACTTGGACTCTTCCATAAAACTTCATGATAGTATTGTTGCTAAATAAGTCGGCAGACGCTACATTGAAGAATAATTCATAAGATAATAACAATAACCCGTATACTGGTCGGTCTAAGAAAGACATAACCAAACGTAAAAGGTCACGGGCTACATTGGATGATTCTAAGTAGGAATCATTCATTCAAACCACCTCTTTATCTATTGTTGATGAATTGAACACTCTGCTGTCAATCCAAAAATATCTAAAATAGCAGCAGTTAATGTTGGTACAAAGAATAATAAACCAGCTAATAGAAGTCTCATAAACAACTTCTTCGTAGCTTTCGCCATTGCCTCATCATCACTCTTTGCGATAACCTTTAAGAAATCAATACTACTAAGGACAACGACCAATACCATTCCAACGATGGTAGCATATGTCAAGATCTTGTCAAGTAGCCAAGCAACAGAGTTCTCATCACTTGGATCTCCTAAAATACTATTACAAGTTTGATCTTGATTATAATCACTCGTTAAATCACTTAAATCACTTGTACTAGTAACAGTAGGAGTTGCGGCAAACAAAACTCCATCAGAAACAGTTGCTGCATGAGCAGTAACTGGTACAAACATAAATAAAGATACAACAGTAAAAAGTACAACTAGTAACATCTTCTTCATCTCAATCACTCCGTATACATTATATCATATTAAGTATATCAAATGAAAAAAAAAATAGCAATGAAATTGCTATCTTTTCCAGTAATTTTAACCAGCTGCTCTCCAGCAGTTTTCCCAACTAACAGTATCTCCTTCTCCACCTTGAGCAACTACATTCATTAGAGCAGAAACTAAGGTTACAACGAAGAATACAAGTGCAGCATAAATAAATCTCTTAATTAATCTACTTTGTGCAGCTTTTACTTCTTTTTCATCACTTGAAATAACAGCTTTACCTAAATCGATAGTACCTAGTAAAATCAATAAAATAGGAATTCCTAATTGGAAGATTGGGAATAAACCTTTTTTGATAGCTCTAACAATTGGTAATAAACCATTACAACTATCAATAGCACCGATTTGAACTAAATTTGTCATTACAACCACTCCTTCTTAACTAATTATAATCTTTTAAACAAGTTCTTGTCAATTGTTAACGCCTAAATAGGCCAAAAATTTTGCCAGAAGAATCATAACCATCTCCTGATCCTAATAACCCTATTTTCGATAAGAAATCCGCAATAATAGAATTCCTTTTTCTCTCATCTAATGGAGGGATATTATAGAATATTCTGATGCCTGCTTCTGTCTCAAAGTCAAAGACATCATTATTCTGTAAAATACTTTGATTTAATACTACTTTCTTTCCAACTAAGCTCTTAAAAATAGCACGATTCCTTTGAATTAAATGATTTAATTTCAAAGTACTTGGTTCAATTAAATAGATAATGTCATTACAGAAAGATTCTTGACTACTTCCATTTAAATCGACCAAAATAATCTTTACATTCGAAAATTTTTCTAGTGTAGATCTCAAATCAACCTGCTTTACAGAAAACATTCTCTTATCATAGAAATAAGAAAAGTCATTTTTATCAATTTCGATGGCAACAACATTATCTTGTCCATAAACCATCGCTAATTCTTTACGCATCATATAGATCAAGGTTGTTGCTCCTGCAGAAGCAGTAACATTGCGGACTCCAATAATCATAGAGTTTTTTCTAGTAGGTGGCTTTGTAGCCGGTTGTGTCCTTGGAGCTTCCACACGAGTCTCTCTAGAAACAGGTTCCTCATCGAACCGATTCTCCCTAGGAGGCTCCTTTTTTTGAGATGCCATTTTCGCAATATGTTCGACATCTTGTAATGTGTTTGATTTTTTTAATAAATAATTAATTCCATTAATATTCGTCGTAAAATTATAAATACCAAAAGAAATCAAATGACTCAAAAAATTAGGAGTACATAACTTACTTCCTTCCGGTAGTAATAATATCATTTTATCAGGATCTAAATATTGAACTAATCTTTGATAGATGTTGTAATCGTCATATGACTTAAAAGCAGTAACATCAATAATTAAGCGATCAAAGAAAAAGTCTTTAAACATTTCTCCGATTTCAGCTGCTTCAAAAACACCTGTAACACTCTTAATAATGTCTGCATCTAAATCCACCAAATTATTTCGATATTTGTTGGAAACTACAACATCCATTTAAAATCAACACCTTCTTGTTCCATCTTTTCTAACACAAGAGAATTGTTTAGTATCTCCTGTAATATTAAGAATTCGTAATTGTAAAACATTTTGAATAATTGGAATTCTTATATCAATTCTCGTAATAATACGATAATAAAAACCATCTTGTCCTTCATCAATAACATCAGGGTCATCACTAGATGAATGAACATTTATTTTTTTGACTTTATATTCACAATAGCCAACAGGGTATTCCGTTGGATTTTGCATCAAATCATGAGTTGGTCTTAGAATATTGGTATCACAATCCAAGGTAGCAGTAGAATAACCTAATTGCTTTGCATAATCTCGGATTTTATCTTGACAACTTTTTAATTCACCATTCACCGTTGAGTTATAACATTCTCCATCATACTCTTCATATAAAGATATGATTTTGTTCTTCATACGAAAGGCTTTCGTATAGTTTACGTTGTAAGCCATGTAAGCAGAGACAACAGCTATAAACACCATGATAATAACAATAACGGTTGAACTTCCTACACCTTCATTCACTCAAAAATCACCACCATCATTAACTCTGTAATTGAATTTCTTTGGTATCTCCCACAGCTTGGAAGAAACGTAGACCCATAATTCTTTCCACAATTGGGAAAGAAATATCGACCTGTGTAATTACTTTAAATACAGCATATCGCTTTCCATCTGCTTTTGTTTTAACAGACATCTCATAGCAGTAAATGTCATCTGCCTTATAGACAGTTACATTACTACCTGAAGTTGTATCAATTGGAGGACAATTCAAAGAAACAGGATTATATGCTAAATCCTGTGCTTTCTGACGTATTTTTTGTCTACATGCGGTGTTACTTCCACCAGCACCACCTGATGCTTCTGGATAACACCCTGACCCTTCATATTCTTCAATAACAGAGATAATAGCATTTTTCATTTTGAAAGCTTTGGTATAAGAAAATACAAGACCCAAAACACCAATCACTATTACTAGAAAAATAACAATGAAAATAATGTTGAATACTCCACCATAAGCTTCTTTCATGTTTTATGTCCTCCTATTAATTTCCGTTATATACAGAAAGATTAGTCCATTGCTCATTAATAGTCCCTTGAATTTGAGGCCACATTAACCAGAAGAATGCAATTACAGCAGCAACAGCTAATAATGTAATAACAGTTAAGTTTAATTCACCAGTAGCAGCTTTCATTTATATAATCACCTATCCTTTCCTATCATAAAATCATTATAACAAATAATCATAAAAAGTACAATTCTAATTTATTAGAACATCATCATCATAGAGATTAAAATGACAAGCATGACACCAATACCTGTACATACAAGCATAATCATCGTTTGACTTTCCATATGATTTAAACGTTCTTTATATTTTGTTTCACGAGCTTTATTCTGTAAAGAAGAAACGGTTTTAGAAAACATCATCAATCTTTCTTGTTTTCTCTCTTGAGAACCAATTCCTAAACGATACAAAAGTCTCATCATACGCATCGAATCTCTTACGGGATAATTATTCGCAAATTCCATATAGGGATCTACGGTAGCATCACCGGAATTAATTCTATCGATCATTCTTCTAAGTCCTGGTTTGAAAATCTCAGGAGCATCTCCAATGGATTTACCAATCGCAACAGGAACAGTATAGTGTTGAATTAAGATCTCCAAACTCTTTAAGTAGTAAGGAAGCATAATGTCAATTTCCTGTAAATGTTGTTTATAATAACTCTTCAATTGAAGATATGGTAACTTAAACACACCGAAGGCAATTGCCCCAGCTAAAACCAAATTTAAGAAGAATTGCGCATTAATAATCTCAACAGAATTATTATTAGAAATGGATAATACCAGTACAAATAAGAAAGCAATAAATCCCATCGTAATTCTCTTGGAATATAATTGATCGACATCAACATCTTCTCCATATCTTGCATAAACCAAAAACTGATAATCTTCTTCTTTTAACATTTCCAAATATTTTTGGTTATCTGCAAAGAACTTATCCTTATCAATCGTATTATTGTAAATCAAAACGAACATGATAATAGCACCAACAATTATAATCTCCATTATTCAGCACCTACATTCTCGTAATAATATTTTTCTCCTCTTACCAAGAAGAAAGTATTTACAATTAATACACCATGCATCAAAAATTGAACATACCATCGCTCTAACAACTCTAAGTAAGTATCACGTCCTAATAGGTATTGTACTAACATAACCAACAGGTACAACATAATACCGAATTGCAAGAAGGATTTATGGAAGGTTGCTCTTTCAATACGGTCACGATAAACACTTTCAACAAGCATATCGATATCCAACTGCATGTTTTCCAAAGAATCAGCAGAGTTTTGAGCACCCTCTTTTGTAATTTGTAAGAATAATTGATGCATATTTTTAACAATATAATAAGGATACAATTTACTCATATAATCTAATGCTTCATCAATCGTACCATTATCGTAACTCATATCAATCATTTGTCTTACATCAGCTAATACTGGATCTTCCAATACTCCAGAATTACATACACCTTCTAGTGCTTTAACAAAGGATTGAGTCGTACCAAACTCCATAATCGTATTAGAGGTATAAACTTGAATTTGCTCAAAGATAAACTCAGAGTAAACCTTTTTACATCTCAAATAAGCTAAGTAAGGTACAAAAGATACTGCAACTAAAGCATAGATAACACTAATAATTAAATTATAGAAATATAAATAAGAAACGGTTCCCGCAAATCCCGCAAAAATGGCAATTTGTAACGTATATTGTTTAACAGTATACTCTTGTCCTAATTGCTTGGTCTTTTCACGAACAACTTGAAAAGAATAAGGAGCAAATTTCTCATACATTCCTTGTACTTGCCCTACTACATACTTACCAACGTTTTCACCTTTATAGTTACGATATAAGTAAATAGCAACGACAATGACAATAATAATAAATAACTCTTCGATATAAATACATCATCACTCCCATCTTATGCAGCCACTGGCACCGGTTGTTGCGGTGTGGCTGGGTTTGCTACCGCTTGTCCTGGTTGAGGTTGAATCACGGGAGAAGCTTGTGGCTGAGCAGCAGGCATCACAGGTTGTGCTGGTTGAGCTCCCGGTACTGGAATAACCGGTTGTGAAACAGCTGCAGGTCCTGGTTGAGGATTAGCAGCAGCTGGAGCTACAGCAGCAGGCTGTGCTGGCTGTGCAGGCTGAGGTGTTGGTGGAATCACAGGCTGTGCTGGAGCTGCCCCTGTTGGTTGAATAACAGGAGGCATCGTTGGAGCCTCTGTAACAGGAGGTAACACAGGACCAGCAGGTGCTTGATTCGCAGCAATGATATTAGGATCAGCAGCCGGTATAACAGGAGGTGTATTATTAATAACAGAATTTCCTAACTGTACATTTCCAGAATCAGAAATAACAGGATTAGATTCTGCTTGACCTAATTCGGCACCTTGTACCACAGGAGCCTCAACATCCGGTTTCGCTCCAGGAACATTTGCAGGAGCAACATCTTCTGTTCCTACCAATACAGGAGTTCCTGGATCTGTAATAATCGGTGCTGGACTAGCCTCTTCTATTCCTTCTCCGCTAGAAGAATCTTTCACTTCTTGAACGGTAACATTTTCGTCATTAAATTCCATTTCCTCATGAATTTCCTGTAAAGGAAGTTCATCAGGTAGGTCTCTAATAATATCTTGGATGTGAATATTTTGATTTTCAATATATTCAACCAAATGAGAAGATGGTTTACACATCATCATCTTACCCATTTGTTTCTGATAAATAATACGTGACTTTGGTTCATTATTATCATCGACATAAAATTCACAAACTTCATCCAATTCACGATGGAATTTTCCATATTCTTTACTATAGAAAGCTTTGATATGAACACCTAATTGAATATAACGATAAATCGTTGATAAGAACTGGTGTACATCCAAATCCGTTTCCATTAAGGAATAAAGACGATAAGGAATGGCCGAAGCCTTATCGGCATGGATGGTTGACAAAATGTTATGTCCTGATGAAATAGAGTTACGTACAGCAGAAACAGCTTCTGCAGAACGAACCTCGGAAAGTAGAATCCATTTTGGATTCTGACGCATACAAGTAACTAATACATCGGAATAACTAGCGACGTTATTGGTCTTCATAGCTACAATATCACGTTGTGGATAAATCTTATCCAAGTGCAACTCCAATGTATCCTCAATCGTAATGATTTTCTCATTCGTAACGGTATGAGAAGCTAGGTACTTAACAAACTCTGTTTTACCAGAACCAGTTTCTCCAGCAACCATGATGTTGCAGTGTCCTTCAACACACTTAATTAAGAAATCGTGGATAGCTTCAGTAAAATAATCTTCTTTGATTAATTTATCTTTATCCAAACGAATTTTAGCTGGTGTTTTACGAATAACGAGTGCAATTCCATTCGTAGCAATAGACTGATGTACGAAGTTCATACGTAACTCAGCAGACTCTGCATCGAGGAATGGCTTTGCATTGTTAAAGGTAGTACCCATAACATTGGAACATTGAAAGGCTAACTTCTCAACAAATTCAGGAGTAGCTCCTTCAATTTCTACACGCATAGACCCTTGAGTTAATGAACGAATCCAAATCTGTCCATTATTGTCATACGATATATCGGTAATATCATCATCATCTAGTAATGAACGAAAAGGCCCAAAGTCTAACTTATCAAAAATATTTTCATTCATTTAACTCACTTCCCTTTTTAATTCTTTATAATTCTTTTTGATGATCGGATTAATTTTCTGTCCAAACAGTATTACGGTTAATCCATTCTTTTAAACTATCACTTGTAATTTCAAGATCAGCTGGTTCATCTTTTAAACTCTCATTCGTAGGAACAAGAATTAAAGATGTATCATACGTTCTCATATACTCAGCTTTTTTAAGTAAGATGTAATATTCTTCTGGTAATGCAAATACTACCATAGCTGGGCTTCTGTTTTCATCAATATTTTGGAAAACAGCTTTTCCAGAACTATCTTTAACTGCAAGGACTTCAATATTCGCAAGTAATTTACCTAACATAATCTTATCAGCATCTGGTGTTAAAGCAGCTCCATTTTTCTCATCGATCTTGTTAACTGCTTTAAGATAGATATCGATATAGTTACCTGGATAGACAGAGTTACCATACGTACTTGCCGTATCAACAGATAAGTTATAAAGAACATATCCTTTTGGATACTGAAGAATGATATTAGCAGGTAATTGCTCTTTTTCAACTACAGCTCTCTTATAGAATAAGCTTCCTTTTGGAATAACTACATCTGCTGCAGAATACTTATCTACAATCTCTCCCATATTAGTAATAACGTCTCCCTCTAACATAGAAGGTGGCACCTGTCTAGTTGAAATCATACTTTCTGTAATTTGGGTTCCAGCTGGAATTTGTTCAGCCGCATAAGGAACATTAATTGGATTAATTGAACTCTTAATACGCATTGTATAAGCAACATATAAGATAACAATTGCTAAAACAACACCCACAACTGTAACCGTGTTTTTGTTTTGTAAAAATTTTCGAATACCTGTCGTTAAATTTCCCATTTTTATCCTCCTCTACTATTAATTACCATATAAGGCATTTAATTTTTTACAATCCTCAGAATTTAGTAATAATCCTAATTCTGTTTGAATGTCTGATTTTGATTCTTGCTCTAATATTGCATCGTAACTCGTTGAAATATTAGCTGCCATTCTATCT
>JAGCSA010000024.1 GCA_017964405.1 Bacilli bacterium | reverse complement strand
TTGTTATTGAAGAATCATTAAAAAAGAAGTTAGAACTAAGCTGCATTTCTTTTTTTTTCTAGCTTTAGGAGAGAGGAAACCGGCTTTAGTGCAAAATGTTGCATTTCATTAAATTTAAGTATATAATAATAACCAATTTGAAAAAGGCATGATATCTATGATTATACCACAAAAATGGGATTACAATTTTGATGAAGAGATTTCTAATGATGAATACGAAGTTATAAATAAATTTTTAGCATCATATAGAAATCAAAGCGTTATTGTTGCAGATGAATACAGACAAGACTTTAGTATGGTTCCTGTAGAGGAAGAAAAGGTAATTTTTAAAACAAATGATGATACTTGGAAAAGTATGGATTTTTGTAGAAAAATTTATCACAAAGGAAAACCATATGTTGTTGAATTAGGATTATGGCGTGTTGGTCATAGGGAAGACAATCCTAAATGTTTAAGTATTCGTGAATTTAGAATTATTACTAATGGAAAAGTTCATTTTATTAATTTAAATACTAAAGATGCCTCAAAAAATAATTGGTTATTTAATATTATTAGTATTTTTGATGAGAAAAAAGTTATTTCTCCTGAACAAGCATATTGTAAAAGAATGTATACTAATAAATCATTACAAGAATTTATGACTAATCATGAATGGGGAAAAATTAATGAAGGAATTAACCAAATGCCTACATTAGCAAATGCTTTATTTATAATAAGAGAAGGATACGAAAGTTCTACACATTTCACTGCTGATTTTGGAACTATATTATATCAATTAATATCTTATAGACAAAATAACTTAGACAATTTTAGTAAAAAAGATTTACTAGAATTAGATAAATTAATATTAAAGTTAAGAAAAACTGAATTATTAAAAGTACAACTTCATGAACAAACTGGAGGTTCAAAATCTTGGCCTACAAGTTCAATATTATTAGAATCAAATAATTATGATGGTAGAATGCATAGATCTCAACAATACAATGTTGCTAATACAGAATTATCTGATGAAAAGAAAGTTTTAAACAAATGTATTAGAGCATTAAAAAAATAGTAAACTTATAGAAAGTAGCAAGAATTATATTGCTACTTTTAATACTATTTGGTAGAATGTATCTAGTGAGTGATATTTATCATATCACTAGAGAAAGAGTTGTAGATATCTACGATACTTGCTCCATTTGAATTGAACTAGTTGAAAGACTAGTTTTTTTGTGTTTTGATAAAACAAAAATGACAGGATTGTTATGCTATAATGGATGTAGGAGCTGAGTATATGGAATTTGTAAAAGCAAAAACCATACTAACAAAAGTGAAGTATGGATCAGAGTGGTATGGTGTGGATTACAATATGAACCTATATAGAGGTTGCCCTCATGGATGTATCTATTGTGATAGTAGGAGTAATTGCTACCATATCGATCATTTTGATATTCCAAAAGGAAAAGAAAATGCACTGCTCTTATTAGAAAGTGAATTATCGAAGAAAAAAGATCATGGTGTAGTTGGGATTGGATCTATGTCAGATACGTATAATCCCTGTGAGTTGCAATATGAACAAACGAGAGGAGCATTAAAATTACTATCGAAATATAATTATGGAGTTTCTATCGATACCAAAAGTGATTTAATACTAAGAGATTTAGACTTACTCAAAGAAATTAATGCCAAGAATAACGTAATCATTAAATTTACAATCACAACTCCTAAGGATGAATTATCGAAAATAATTGAACCACATGTTTGCGTATCTTCTAAAAGATTGGAAGCAATCAAAATATTATCAGATAATGGTATATTTACAGGAATTATGATGAATCCTGTTCTCCCATTTATTACGGATAAAGAAGAAGATATCAAAGAGTTAGTGAGACTTGCTCACGAAAGTGGTGCTAAATTTATTCAAACATTTATGGGAATGACATTAAGAGAAAATCAAAGAGACTATTACTATGAAATGCTTGATAAGCACTTTAAGGGTTTAAAAGAAAAATATAGAAAGTATTATGGAGAACGATACAATTGTGCAGTTCCTAATTACAAAACATTATATAAAGTATTTACAGAGGAATGCGATAAATATGGAATACTCTATAATATGAAAGAAATTATAAAAGCCTATAAAAAAGAGATAAAGGATCATGAACAAATATCATTATTCTAGTATTCAAAAAATAGTTTTAGGAAATTCTCAGGTTCTGTCCTGTTAAGAAAAGAAGGACCATTCTATAATCATTTGTGAAAGGAAGGATCATATGGATCAAATTAAGATAGGAAAATTTATTTTAAATTGCAGAAAAGAAAAAGGATTAACACAAGAACAATTAGCAGAAAAATTAGGTGTTACAAGCAAATCCATTAGTAGATGGGAAAATGGTAATACCATGCCAGACTATTCTTTATTAAAAGATTTATGTGATGAACTAAATATCAATGTGAATGAATTATTATCTGGTGAAAGAATTAAGGAGAATGATTATATGAATAAGTCGGAAGAAAATTTAATTCATTTAAGAAAGCAAATAGATAAAAGAAAAAAGATACTAAAAATAATGAGTTATATCATAACAGCAATCATTATTACAGCATTTGTTTTAAATATAGTATTAAATCGTATACTTCCGGATGATAGACATTGGACTATTATTCGATATACATTTTTATTCAGTGGAATTTTTCTTTTGATAGTAGATGTTGTACTAGAACTATTTAATTTTAAAGATTAAGTGTTCAAAAGATTTCATCTTTATGACAGAGAGGAAGGGAGGATGAATATGAATCACTATCATAGAATCAATAAAAAAGACTTTTTAAAAATAAAGGAAGAAGATGTAATGTTCATTACGAATCCCGGTAGAATGGGAGATGAAGATGGATCTACTTTTATTGTAAAAAGAGGGGATGATTTCACGATCTATAGAGTGGATGGTTGGATGTATCCAAACAAAGATATAAAACAAGAGGAGAGAATAACAATGGAAGATATGGCAAAACAATTTCCACAATGGTATGAAGCATGGGAGCATGGGGAAGAAGAAAATGACAGTGGGAAATATAAACACCTATATATGGGATTTGGAAATGGATTAAACATAGATCATTCTATATATGAGGAATACAAACCCTATTTAGAGAAAGCGGTAGAAAAATTTTTAGAAAAATATAAGGAAACGGAAAAAGAAGCACTGCAATATGCTGCCATATTTAATACTTGGGAAAAAGCATTCAACCATATGGTGAAAGATAGAAATCACGAAAAAAGAGTTTTATCAGGCATCCAATCACCTCATAAAATGATTATATCATAATGTAATTGAGAAAGAATATGGTATAATAGAATTAGAAAAAATAAGAAAGAAGGAAAAAGAATGTATTATCAATTAACGAAAGAACAATATAAGAAATATGGAACAGAATTTCGGAAGACTTATGTAGGAAAGAATTATTTTATTACTTGCATGTTATTGGGAGCGATTGCGGTTATCATGTTAATCATCATGTTATTATTACCAAATATTGATCCAAATGCTACAGAAATAACAGACTTAACTTACTTTGTAGTAGTATCTGCTCTTTTGATCTGTGAAGCGAATATCGGACTACAATATAAAAGAGAATTAAAAGACTTTATCCAATCAAAAGAGAAGTAAGTTCTTTTGACAAAAAGGCAAAAATATGGTATAATATATAGCTTGAAAAGGGAGTAGTTTACATTTCTGAAAGGAAATGGCATCATTCCGTCAATACAGACAATTGTCTCGGATGATACTTAATAAAACAAGACTTTGAATCAAATCAAGGTCTTTTTTTTGACGGCAAAGACCTAAAAAAGGGGGAATTTATATGATCATCAGAAGATATTACACAGTAATGACATTATCAAATGTAGACTGTAGTGGAAAACCACTAGTAGAAGATCAATATGAAAGAGAGTTATTATGTACTTGGATAGAGACACCAATCGATTCTATTCTAGATGAAGTAACCAATACGATTTGTCTAAAACCATTGAGAGAGTTAGTAACAGGTACCATCATCTATCCAGAAACAGAAGACGATCTATTTCATTTAGGACTTCCGAGAGTATTGAAATATGATAAGTATCCACAAGCTTTTAGAATTACCAGAAAAGAAGCCATGGAGAGATTATTCGCCCTACAAAAAGATCGTAAAAAACTAAGAGAATATGCTCAATATATAAAAGATATGAAAGATCTTGTAAAAGTAGCTAGAAGAGAAGATGCTTATCAAAAAAGAAAAAGATAATGATACAAAAAAAGCTTATCGAAAGATAAGTTTTTTTGTGATTATGAGTAAAAAATGATATACTGTAAATAGTAGACTAGAGGAGAGGAGGCTACTTATGGTAAGTTCAGGTACAGTATTAAGTAATTCCCATGATTTAGAACAAGCAGCAGCGAACTACATGAGTCAAATTGAAGAATTAGCATCCTCTTGGAAAGGATTATCTCATGATAATTTAGCAACGAAAGCAGAAGCATTCTATTTAGAAATGCAAGAGATAACAGGACAACTTAAAGCTTTTGCAGAAGCAGTCGATTTATATGAAAGCTATGCTAAATTAAAAGAGCAATATTTGAGTGTAGTAAATACCTATAATAATCAAGTAAGATATAGTGATGACCAATCAGCTATCAGTGAATATAGAAGAGCGATCAGTGATTATGAATCCAAATTAAAAGAATTAGAAATATCGATACAAGATGCTTTAGCAAGATCTGGTTATTCTAAGATGGATGCCTCTAGTAGTAGTCAAGCAAGTGCTGTTCCTGCAGATACATCTTCTAGTGCATCAGAAATAGAATCAACACCTGATACACCAGAAGTAACGGAAACTCCTTCTCAACCAGATGTATCGAAAAAGGGTGGAGAATTTGTAGAAGACAGATCAAGTGGAGTCTATGGTTATATTGAATCTAGTTCGGATGGAAAGATGCATACAATTTATAATCAAACCCAGATTAGTGGATGGGCAGGAGACTGTAATCGAGCAGCAGCTGCTAGTATTGCGAGTGCTTATGGAACGGAAGGACAGGCATTAGAAGAAGCCAAAAAATCAAATGATGGACTTGGATACAATAGTTTAGTAACCCAACACTATTTCTCAAAATTTGGATTAAATTCTTCTGTTCGAAAAGTAAATGATTCTTATGATACAGTAAAAGAGGAAATTGTATCGAACTTAAGTCAAGGAAATTGTGTGATGTTTGACTTATCTCAACCAACTGTCGGACAAAGTGGTCAAAGATGGACATACAAGAGACACTGGGTATCTGTCTTAGATATTAAAAAGACAGGGGATGGACCAAATGACTATGCCATCTTTGTATCAGACTCTGCCCATGAAGGTAGTACAACAGACCATGGACTTGGAAGTGGATGGTATAGTATTGATGAGTTTGATGGAAAACAAATTAAAAATCTTACGACAATTAGTAGTGCTTATAAAACATAAAAGAACAAGAAGATTGTTCTTTTTTTGTAGAATAATATGATATAATAAAACAGATAGAATAGGAGAGTAAATATGAAATATGATGATTTGAGTTTTACGGTAAAAAATGATGCTGGACTAGATGTAATATGTGATATTATTTCTGTTGTTCCCAATGAAGAAAATAAAGAGGAGCCTTATGTTGTATTTACAGATTATATGTTAGATGATGACAATGAATTTGTAATGCAATATGGAAAAATTATGGAAATTGATGGAGAATCTGTTTTAAAGAGAATTGAAGATGAAACAATTGTCAATCGAATCAAAGAAGCTTTGAAAGATGATATTGTAGATTATGTTAATAGTCAAGTAAGAGAGAGTTTAGATGACTAAAGAAGAAATTCGAAAAAAATTAGAAGAAGAGAATCAGGAGAACTATCAAGAGAGATTTAATCTTCATGGAAAACTAATTGCTTGTATCAAAGAAGAAATAAAAAAAGAAAAAGATCCTCTATTACAAGCAAGATTAAAACTAGAACTCTATGAAGAATTACAAACCCATCAAAAAATGATGGATCGCTTGAAACATACCGATGAGTATATTACGATTCCAAAAAAGGTTGCTTTAAAGGTAAAAGAGATAGCCAATGCAATCGATTTATTCGTACTGAAGAATGATGTGGTAGAAAAAGCAAAGAGAATCGGAATCAATACAGCATTAGGAGGAGCTTTAGCAGTAGCAGTCTCTTTAGGATTAGCAGCGGTAACAGGAGGAGTCTCTCTCGCAACCATTGTCTCTGTATTCCCAACGATTGGATATATTGGATTAACCAATTTACTTCGTTCTTTTGTGGATAAAACATCCATGCAAAAGTTAATAGAAGCTTATGATCATAAAGAAGAAAATCAAGAAAAATACAAAGCTTTCTTCAATCAATATATTATGAATAATACCGAATTTCATAAATGTTTAAATGCCTATAAAGAAGCAAAGACAAAAGAAGAAAAGATTACTCTTTTAAAACAGATCATTGCTCATTTTGAAATTATATTAGATCATGCTCCAACAGATGATATTAAACAAGCTTTCCAAGTAGAACAGACAGATTATATGAAACAATTAAAGAATCTCTATATGGATCAAAAAGAAGACTATATCGTTGATAAAGTAGAGATGTCTCCCCAAGAATTTGCAAAATTAGAAAGAGACATTTTATCTTTAAATATGCAAATATTAGAAAAAGAATATTTCTTGAAAGATGCTTTCCTAGATGCAACTAAAAAAACAGGATCCGGAATTGCCATTATGATGGTTGCAAGAGCCTTAATTGGACTTGTAAATTCGGGTATGGGAATTACCAGTATTCAAGATTTATTAACTCCTTCTATGATTCTATTAATCAGTAATTTATTAAGTATTCCAGGATTTAAAGATAAGATTCAAGTAAAACCAACCAGATATGCAGATAAGAAGATTGTAATAGATAAAGAAAAATTAAAAGAGAAACTGCAATTAGAACAAAGAACCGTTCTAGCGGCAGCATGAGGTGGATATGGAAGAAAAATTTTATAGAAAAAATGATATTGGTGTAACAATTGAATACTATGTAATTGGAGAATACATCAATCAAGGAAAGAAATATCGTATCTATACCGATTTTGTAACAGATGAATCCACTTTTACAGGAATTCGTCTATTCGTAGATTTAATGATCGATAATGAAAACTACGTTGTTGTAGAGGGAGAAGAAAAAAGAAGGTTATTAGAGGAATTTCATAGTGAAATATTAAATTATACACAGCAA
The DNA here is from genome assembly GCA_017964405.1 of Bacilli bacterium. Lineage (GTDB taxonomy): Bacteria > Bacillota_I > Bacilli_A > RF39 > UBA660 > UBA3789. The sequence goes on along the minus strand of JAGCSA010000024.1, from coordinate 18,819 downwards.
AAGGAGGGATAAAATGGATAAAAGAATTTCAGAAGAAGATACCCAAAAACTGGAAGAAGAAATATCTAATATCTATGGAAAAACTCCTGCTGAAATCACAGCGATTCGAGGAAGATTAATTGCAAAAATAAAGAAAGAAATCAAAAAGATTCAGAAGAAAGAGAATCTATCGGATGAAGAAAAAGAACTAATAGAGCAATTAGAGATAAGATTAAATGATCTTCTACATGATCATCGTGTACAAATAGAAGATCGATATAATAAAGAGTTTATTAAAGAAAAAGCAGATTTGAAGTCTTTGATAACCGTCCTTCCAAAAGCAGTAGGATTAGCAGTTAAAAAAGTGGGAACTTGTATTTCAGAATTGAAGCAAGCAAAGACGAATAAGAATAAAATCTTTAAATCACTGAATGTGCTTAAAGCCTTAGGGATGTTAGTGGCGACTCCTGTTATTTATACCGTTAAATTCATTTTAAATCATTGGTATTTGATTCTTTTACTATTAATGTTATTAAAATGGCCTGGTTTTAAACCGGGAAAAGAGGATGGAAAAGGAGAGAAGGAGCCACAGCCACAAGAACAAGAAGAACCAGCATGGGAAGAAGTATTTGAAAGAGAACCAGAATTATCTCCAATTGTTATGCCAAAACCAGAAGGAGAATCTGTTCCAGAATCATCTCTTCCACAACCAGAGTTACCAAGACCACATATTGCTCCAGGGCAGAAACCAGTTATTGCCATCGATGGACAAGAACCACATATTGCACCAGAGGTTGTTCCACCAACAATCGAAGTAACAGGGGATGCTGCCAAGACAGTCGATGATATTATGCAAAATGCTCCTGCATTAGATGAAGCAGCTCAACAACAAGCAGCACAAGTATACAATGACTTTATTAATCATTTAAAAAATATGGGTCAAAGAATTATCATAGCTGATCAATATCCGAATATTACCTATGTTCATAATGCACAGGAATTTGTGGATTATGTGAAATCCATCAATCCTTATATAAAAATTACACCAGAAACGGCATTGGATTTTTATGAAAAGAATGTATTAGCAACACCCGTTATTCCAGAAGATATCAATGTATATTGGATTAATAGTGGAGCAGAATGGGATTGGGAATATTATCAGACAACCAATGATTTTATTAACAAGATTGTATCTGGAGAAAATGAGGAGTTAACGTTTGCATTTAATCAATTTGCAAATGGAACCTCTCTAGGTGATATGATTAATGGTTCAATAGGAGAAATAGCAACCGCTTTAGGAATTTCAACAGGAGGAGCAGTTGCAATATGGGCCTTATATGAAGTGGCAAAATGGGGCTTTGGTTTAACAACAGGAGTTCCTACGTATGCTTTACCTTGATAGGATGTGAGAATCATGATAGAAAAAATAGAAGAAATGGAAAAAGAATTATTAAAGACTCATGAACCGGAGGTAAAAACAGCGATTCGGGGAAGAATCATCCTAAAAATAAAAGAGTTTTTAAAGAATCCAGAAATAACAGAAGAAGAGAAAAATACCCTAGAAGAAAAACAAAAGAATCATTTAAAGGAACAAAGAAAACATTTAGATAATCGATATGTTAATGAGTTCTTAAAAGACAAAGCAGTGGTAGGTAGTATGTTTACCACCTTACCAAAAGGAGTTAAAATATCCGTAGAAAGAATTAAAAATTCGATAGAAGAACTCAAACAGGCAAAGACCAATAAAGAAAAAATATTTAACGTACTAGGTCTTATGAGATCTATTACACAAACGGTATTAACACCCGTTGTCTATGGGGGAAAGTTCCTATTAAGACATTGGTATGCTGTATTAATTTCATTAGGAATTTTGGAATTAACGGATACAGGGATCTTTAAAAAAATAATGGAATTTTTTGGAAAGAATGAAGAAAACTCAGATTTCTTAAAGACATTAGCAGATGTAAAAAAAGCTCCTGGAGTTTCTCAAGTAAGAAATCTAACACAAGAATTTAAAAATTTAATCTATGATCATTTTGGAGGTTTCATCGATGATATGAAAGAAAAACTAGGAGATAGTATTGATTTTCATTCGGATGAATTCAAAGAATTTGTAAAAGATCATCAAGAAGTATTTGATAAAATAGGAACTTTCTTAGAGAGAAATCAATCCTATAATGGACTAGAAGAATATGGAATTCTTCAAAATGTTTGTGCTGCAGGAGAAAACATCTTATTACAAAAAGCAATCTAAAAGAACGAGAAATCGTTCTTTTTTATTGGAAAAATGAGAAAAATTTGTTATAATAAGAAACAGTTTATAACTGACGTTATAGGAGGGGGTTCTATATGGAAAAGAAAGATTTAAAACAAGAACAAGAACATTTAGAGTGGACTCTTCAAAAAATTCAAGAGATTTTAAAGACGGAAAGAGAAGATCTAGATAATCTATATAAAGAATATACAGATGATGTAGAACAATTATGGAGAATTGCTGCTATGAAGAAACTTCATATCAGAAATCTAGAAGTCTCAGAAGAAAAACCTTATTTCGCAAGAATTGATTTTCAAGCAGATGATGAGAAGACTCCTCGTACTATCTATATTGGAAAGAATGGAGTCATTCAAAATGCAGATATCTATGTAACGGACTGGAGAGCTCCTATTTGTTCCTTATATTATGATACTAATCTAGGAAGAGGAAGTTATGAAGCACCAGATGGAACGATTACAGGGGATTTAACTCTTAAAAGACAATTTGAAATCGAGAAGGGGCAATTATTAGATTACTTTGATGTAGACTTAGTATCCAATGATGATTTACTACAAAAGTATTTAAATGAGAATAATGATGCTCGTCTAACAAGCATTGTAGCAACCATTCAAAAAGAACAAAATGATGTTATCCGAAGAAAACTACTAGAGAACCTAATTATTCAAGGAGTAGCTGGATCTGGTAAGACAACCGTTGCTCTTCATAGAATTGCTTATTTAGTTTATAACTATTTAAATCAAGCCAAACAGAATCAATATTTAGTGATTGGTCCAAACCCTGTATTTTTAAAATATATTCAGTCTGTATTACCAGAATTAGATGTATCAGAAGTAGGACAATATACCTTTGAACAATTCGCAAAAGACTATATGGAAGAAGACATTCAAATTCGTCCATCTGATAAAAAAGTAAATGCTAGTATCGCAGGAAAAAATAAAAATGATATCGATCATTTTAAGTGTTCTCTTTCTTATAAAGAGATGCTAGATCAATTCTTAAAAGTATTTATGGATAGTATTACAGATAGTCCTGTGATGTTAGGAGAAATAGAAGTATTAGGGAAAGAAGAAATAAAAGCTGCTTTTGAAGAATCTAATACAGAATATTTTAAATCACTAGGAAGTCGTATCAACTATACAATTGAAAGATTATGTAGAACAGTAGAAGGAAGAAAAGAAGAATTAATTTCAGGATTTAACAATCATTATTATGGAAAATTCAAAGAATGTAAGACAGAAGAAGAAAAAGAGCAATTGAGAAAGACGATTGCAAGAGGAAGAGAAGAATTAGAAAGAAATGCAAGAAACCTAATCAGAAGATACTTTAATAAAGTAAAAGCAGATCCAACAAAAATCTATAAAGTATTTGTGAGTACCATGGAGAACTTTAATCATACAAGTTATCCAAATATCAAGACTTTGAAAAAAGAAACTGCTAAAAACATCAAAGAAGGAATCTATGATTTTGAAGATTTAGCAGCTTTAATCTATATTAAATCGATGGTATCTCCTGCAAAAGACTACAGTAAAATCAAACATGTTGTAATTGATGAAGCACAGGATTTAGGAGAATTCAATTTCTATGCTTTAAAGAAAGCACTTCCAGGAGCTACCTTCAGTATCTTTGGGGATTTAGCACAATCCATTTATGATTATAGAGGAATCCATAACTGGGAAGAAGTGAACAAGACCATGTTTGATGGAAAAGGAGAAGTGATTTCCTTCAATAAGAGTTATCGTACAACAGCAGAGATTATGGATGCTGCTGATGATGTAGCAGAAAGTATTGGTCTCAATCGATCAGATGTTGTTGTAAGACATGGAGAACCAGTAAAAGTAGAGGGAATGGATGGAAAAGACATTCCACAAAAAATTGCTAATAAAATTGAAGAATTAAAGAAAAAAGGATATCAGACGATTGCGATTATTAGTAAGACAAATTTGTTATCCAATTATATCAATGATGACTTAGCAGCATTAGGAGTTCATATTCCCAATGTAGGACCAAATGATGATGTATCAGATCCTAGATTTAGAGTTTGTACCATTTCCAATCAATTAGCAAAGGGTCTTGAATTTGATGCTGTTATATTGAATAATGCAAGTGAAGATATTTATTCTTCTAAGAGTTCTTTAGATATGAAATTATTATATGTAGCACTAACAAGAGCTCTTCATGAATTAGAGATTGTCTATAGTGGAGAATTAACAAAACCATTACAAGGACAACTAGAAAAAGAAAAACAATATCAAAAATAGAGTTGTAAAGCAACTCTATTTTTTATGGATAAGAATTCTTACTAGAAAGAGTTATGATATAATAATATTGAGAAAATATCGAAAGGAGGAATAAAATGAAAAAGAAATCGCATAATAACAGAATCAAAAAAAGAAAACATTTCATTTTAGGACTCCTTCTATTTATTTTATTACTAGGAATCGGTTATTCTACTTTTGAAGTAGCATTATTTTTAAATGGAAATGTTGGTATGAATCAGTTTACAAAAGATGAAGAAAGAGCTTCATTAGTATCTGTGAAATCAACAGGAGGAGAATATGAATCATTCCATGTATTAGGACTTCATTCCGATGACTTTTATTATGACTTAGAATTAAAAAAATTAAATACAAGTTCTGTGACAATAGAAGTAGTGATTCATAATTATGGAACACAAGAACTCATTTTTGATGGAGTAAAAGAAAATACAATAACATCTCCTTTTACCAATCATTCAAATAGTAATATCCAAGTATCAGTTTCCGGAATGATTCCAAATGGAACCATTCTGGGACCAGGAGATAGTGAAACTTTATATCTAACATTCTCCTATATAGATGGAACATCTATTACAGATACCCAGATAGCAGGAACCATTGATTTCTCCTTCACAGAACTCGTAACGATTCATTATGATGGATTAACGAATCAAGCAGGAGAAACAGAAGAAAAGATAAGATATCAAAGTTATGATTCTTTCACACCGCAGGTAAATCTAGGATCTTATACAGGAACGATTACCATAACAGATAATGACAATAACGAATTAGATGCATCTTCTTATACATTCGCATCCGGAATTGTTACTTTTAATACTTTAGATAATACAAAAGAATATACGATTCATGCTACTGCATCTACTTCTGGAACAGAGACCATTGAAGATTTGATTGATGAAGTAGAGCCAGATACCAATGGAATCTATACAGGAACACCAGGAGATGGATGTACAAATACATTTGTCTATGATGGAACAGCCGATAATAACCTTCGTTATGTAGGAAGCAATCCATGTAATTATGTTCAATTTAATTGTGATAACAATGGAGAAAATTGTGAATTATGGAGAATCATTGGTGTATTTAACGATGTAGACGATGAACCAACCTTTAAAATGGTAAAATCAACTCTCGATTATAGTGGAACAGCATGGAATTCAACAACGAGTAATACATGGGAAACATCCTCCCTTTATAACACACTCAATACGACCTATTTCAATTCTATAAATTCAAAATATCAAGCTTTGATTTTAGAGACAAAATGGAATATTGGCGGAATTGAAAACACGTGGACAAGTCCTAACTTTTATGCAAAAGAACACGAAGAAAAGTCTACGAATCCGTTCTATGTCGGAGTATTCTCTCCAGCTGATTATGGTTATGCAACGAGTGGAGGAGGAACCGCAAGAGCAACCTGTATCAGTTCTCAATTAAATGGATCTGGATATACCTCTAACTGTCGTACTAATAACTGGTTCTATTCAACAGCATCTTACCAATGGACCTTGGTTCGAAGACCATCTTCTGCCAATAACCAAGTATACTATATAACAACAGCAGGACTTTCTGCTTATGCAACCGTTACTTCGAATTCAAGTTACTATAACTATAGACCTTGTGTTTATCTAAAACCAGATGTTACGATTACAGGGGGAGATGGATCCCAAACAGACCCTTATACATTCAAAACAAGCTAGTCGAAAGACTAGCTTTTCTATGGAAAAAAATAGACAGAATTTACAAGTGTAAATCGAACAAAAAAGGGTCAAAATCCCACGACCTATATATATCAACGTCAAAATGTTTTTTGAAGGAGAAAAATTAAAAAGTAGTAAAAAATAAAAATGTAAATTTTGAAAAAAGTAATCAAAAAAACATTGCGAGATGAAAGAAGTATGGTACACTTATTATAGCCGAAGAAAAATATATATAGGAAAAGGGAGGATCCATATATGGAGAAAGATTTTTTCGATGAGATTATCGTCGTAAAACGTAGTGGTCAAAGGGTTAACTTCGATGATACAAAAGTTGCCATTGCTATTAAAAAGGGATTTGATAGTGTTTATGAGCAATATGATGAAAAAGAAGTTAACAAAGTAAAAGAAAAAGTACTAGAGTACATCAAGAAAGAATATAAAGATAGAAAGACAATAGGAGTAGAAGATGTCAGTGATGCAATTGAAGTTGTCCTTCAAAAGTTAAAATATGACGAAGTATATGAGTCCTTTAAAGGATATCGTGAAAGAAGAGCTGCTTCTCGTGATGCTTTCGTAGTAAAACAACAACATAAATTTGTAAAATCCATTGAAGCATTAGGATTAAAGACAGCAACAGAAGAAAATGCAAAAAGAGAAAATGCCAATGTTGATGGAGATGGACCAATGGGAACCATGCTTCACTTTGGATCTACGGTATCAAGAGAATTTGCAAAAGCTTACTTAATGGATTCTAAGTTTGCAAAAGCACATGATGAAGGATATATTCACATCCATGACCTAGATTTCTGGGCTATGGGTACGACAACTTGTACACAAATTGATTTAAATAAATTATTTAAGAATGGTTTTTCAACAGGACATGGATTCCTAAGAACACCAAATTCCATTGGTTCTTATACAGCACTTGCTGCTATAGCAATCCAATCCAATCAAAATGAACAACATGGTGGACAAAGTATTCCAGCGTTTGATTATTATATGGCACCAGGAGTTCTAAAAACATTCCGAAAAGAATTCAAACAAGAAATTTCCGAATTACTAGATTTTGAAGGAATCAAATCTCTAGTAAAATTCGATAAATTAATAGAAGAAATTGATAAATTAACAAGTATTGAATTTGATTTTGATCTTCTAAAAGAATTAATGGGAGATAGTAAGAAAGTGGAAGATATTTTCCATGCAGCTTATGAGAATGCCATTAAGAAGACCAATCGTGCAACATTCCAAGCAATGGAAGCATTTATTCATAATTTGAATACGATGCATTCAAGAGCAGGTGCGCAAGTACCATTCTCATCTGTTAACTTTGGAACAGATATTTCTCCAGAAGGAAGAATGGTAATTAAGAATTACTTGTTAGCAACAGAAGATGGATTAGGACATGGAGAAACACCAATCTTCCCAATCTCTATCTTCAAAGTAAAAGAGGGAGTTAATTATTTCAAAGAAGATCCAAACTATGATCTATTTAGATTAGCATGTAAGGTTTCTGCTAAGAGATTATTCCCTAACTTCTCATTCTTAGATTCAAGCTTTAATAAACAATTCTTAGTACCAGGAGATTATAATACAGAAGTTGGATACATGGGATGCCGTACAAGAGTACTTGCCAATGTATGTGGACCATCTGTAACACCTGGAAGAGGTAATTTAAGCTTTACTTCTATCAATCTACCAAGAATTGCTATTAAACATGGTATTGCACTAGGAGAAAGAGAAAAAGCAGATATGAAAGGATTCTATGCTGAATTAGATGAAATCATGGATTTAGTAAAGAATCAATTATTACAAAGATTTGAATGTCAATGTTCTAAAACAAGAGCAAACTTTAAATTTTTATTAGGTTCTCATGTATGGATCAATAGTGAGAATATGGATAATACAACAAGATTGAGAACGGTATTAAAACATGGAACATTATCCATTGGATTTATTGGTCTTGCTGAAACATTAAAAGCATTAATAGGAGAACATCATGGAGAAAGTGAGAAAGCTCAAAAATTAGGAATTGAAATTATCAAACACATGAGAGAAAAATGTGACGAATACACGAAAGAAAATAATTTAAACTTTACTTGCTTAGCAACACCAGCAGAAGGATTAAGTGGTAGATTTGTTGCAATTGATCGTTCTATTTATGGAAAGATCAAAGGAGTAACGGATAGAGATTACTACACCAATTCCTTCCATGTACCAGTTTATTATAAGATTAGTGTTAAAGATAAAATGAAAATTGAAGGACCATATCATAAATTTACGAATGCAGGACATATTTCTTATGTAGAATTAGATGGAGATACCGTTAATAACGTAGATGCATTTGAATCTGTAGTAAGAATTATGCATGATAATGATATTGGTTATGGAGCAATTAATCACCCAGTAGATAGAGATCCAGTATGTGGTTATGTTGGTGTGATTAAAGACGTATGTCCTAGATGTGGTAGACATGAAGGCGAGGGCATTGAAATGGAAAAAATAAATAGTTACGACTGTTGTGGTCGTTAATAGGAAAAAAGGAGGAAATAGTTATGGATAAAGAAGTTAGAAAGGCAAAGACAGTTGGTGAAGGTGTAGGATTCGACAGAATCAGAAGAATTACTGGTTATCTTGTTGGAACATTAGACAGATTCAACAACGCTAAAAAAGCAGAAGTATCTGATAGAGTAACACACGATGCAAAATAGTTATATTCGTCTTGCGGCAGATCTACAGTCAGACAGTATTGTAGATGGCCCTGGACTAAGAGCTGTTCTTTGGACACAAGGTTGTGGACATCACTGTGAAGGATGTCAAAACCCTCAAACTTGGGATTTTGAAGGAGGAGGGTTAGTTCCCATTGAAGCAGTCAAAGATGCGATTGATGAATTAGAATATCAATCAGGTCTAACATTTAGTGGAGGAGATCCAATGTATCAACCAGAAGCTTGCAATGAAATAGCCGAATATGCAAGAAAGAAAGGTTTAAACATTTGGGTCTATACCGGATTTACTTATGAAGAATTATTAAAAATGGCAGAAAAAAAGCCAATTTATAGAGAATTCCTAGAAAAGATCGATGTTCTAGTAGATGGTAAATTTATATTAAAGAAAAGAAATCTAAATTTATTATTTAGAGGTTCATCTAATCAAAGATTAATTGATATACCAAAATCTCTTGCAAGGGGAGAAGTAGTATTATTCAATGAAGATGAATATAAGGAAGAAAGGTACTTCGAAAAAGAACCAATGTTTATATAAAAGATGTAGAAATAAATCTTTTTTTTGTATAAAAAAAAGAACGAAATCGTTCTTTAAAATACATCATTCAAAAAATCATTATCGATAAAGTCTTGTACAAGAGTCTTATCAAAGTCTCCTAAGAAAACACCTTTTCGATTTAAAGGAATTCCTCCTACAATACAATCCTTGGTAATTGCAAGACCACTATCTTCATCAACAATCCATTCAATAGGTCTTACTTTTGACCAGAAATAACGACTATCTCCATTATGGAAACAAGCGGTTTTAGCTAATACATATTTATCTCCATTATATTCAAATTCTGGATAAAGGTCTCTTTCGAAATGACGGGAATTACCATCATAGAATAATTCTGTACGATATCCAACAGCACGGTAAGTTTTCCCTGTAGGAATCACAGACCCTTCACGATACAACGTATTCATGAGATATCTTCCTTCTCCATCCACAACATCCTGTGGATATTCTCCTGCAGTTACCACTAATACATCTTTATCATTATTTAAGATCGTGTATGAATTCCGAATATAAGGTTGCAATTCCTCTAAAGAAGCAACAATACGAATTCCATTATCTTCATTCCAAGCAGGTTCAGCTTTCGCTTCTAATCCTCCATAAGAGAAACATTTAGAAATCGTACCTTCTACTTTGGTAGAAGTCCAGTATTCACAGTATTCTTTATTGAGCAAAGAGGGAATTGGTTCTAATCCTTTCGCAAGAAAAGCTTTTTCTCTTAAGATAGATTCATTTACTCCTCTTTCAATTGCATATCCAGTAGGAGAAGCTTCTTTTCCGAATCGACTAAAAACATTTAATGCATGATCCCCAATAATTTGATCTAGTCTTAATACTTCTAACTTCATACACTCACCTCTATTTTATTCTCTTTTCCATTATAACATAGAAAATGTAAAATGATAATGGAAAAAAGAGAAAAAAGATGAAAAGTAAGGAACTATGATATAATAAGAATGAGGTAATGTAGAATGTTTTTAGTAGCAATTCAAGAATGTTCATCCCAAGATTTAGCAATGATCATGCAGTTCGTTAAAAAGACATTATTATTAATTCAAATCATTGCACCTATTTTATTGGCTATTTCTTTGGTATTGAACTTAACAAAATTAGTTTCGAATCCGGATAATAAAAAGCTATTACCCAAAGTAAGAAATTCCATCATTGCAGCACTTGTATTATTCTTTATCCCAACCATTGTAACAGCTTTTATGGGAATGCTTAGTAATGATTATCAAATCAGTGCTTGCTGGAACGAAACGGTAGAAAGAAATTATAAAACCCCTTCCTATGTAGGAATCGATGATGATAGTAAAAAGTCAACCGTAATTACCAGTCCAGATGATTATCAAAAAGGAACACCAAAACCTGCTTACAGTCCAACGACATCCACATCTCCGGGTACGACTTCTCCTGGATTTGATGGACAAGATCCAGATGGACTACATACTACTCCCGGTATTGTTTCAGGAGATGTAGAAGTACACTTCATCAATCCAAATTCCAGAGTAGATGCTATCTATATTAAAGCAGGAGGACAATCTATCTTTGTAGACGGTGGCTTTAAAAATGATAGTAAAGGAGAAATGGCTTATTTAGACCGATTAGGAGTAACCCATATCGATTATTATTTAGGAAGCCATTCCCATCAAAATCACGTAGAAGCAGCTCCTCCAATTATTCAAAAATATGGAATCAAAAAAGTTTTAGTTGGAAGAGAAACCTGTAATGGTTCCGGTAGTACGTATTGTTCTTGGTATGCCATCCGTACATTTGCCAATGCTCAAAAAGTTAGTCTAGATGGGGTAACAGCAACGGCCCTAAAACCAGGAGATGTCTTCTATCTTGGAGGATTGAAAATCACTTGTTTAGGACCAATTGATGTCAATAATAATCTAGAAAGAGGAGCAACTGCTCAAAATTATAATTCATTAATCTTACGATTAGATTATGGATCTACCTCTTTCATGTTAACAGGAGATAATTCTTCCACAACCACTGTCAAAAAAATAAATAGTGCATACCCAGGTATGTTAAATGTAGATGTATTAAAGAATGCCCATCATAATGGATGCGCAGGTGATTCTGTCTATCAACTATATAATGCAGAATATGTAGTCTTTACAACAAGATATGATTATCTACCATCGAGTGGTTGTATCAATACCATTAAGAAGTATGGTGCAAAGAATTATTATATTGTAGCCAAAGGATATTCAGAAAGTGTTTTATTCACATCCGATGGTACAACTATCAAAGCATACGATCATTATAATTCATAAGAAATAGAAAGGAGGATCCTATGAAAAAAGAAGAAAAATTAGAAGAATATGAAATCATAGAAGAACATGATAATCATACAATCTACGTAGGATATACTCCTAGACTCATCTTAGGAATTTTCTTATTTATCATTTGCTCTATATTATCGGTATATCTCATGTATAAAGCATTTATGGTGAATGACCTAGAAAATACAAGATATGAAGAAATTGGAAAAAGTACCTATCAAGTATATGATAGGGATTCCAATGTACTAGGAACAACACAAGATGCCGTCATGCAATCCAGTCAAATTGATAAAATTGATTTAGAAATTCTCTATAATATGAATTTAAGTGAAAAAAGTAATATACACTATGAATATGAAGTAGTAGGAGAATTAAAAATAATAGAAAAAGACAACGAAGATAAAATCTTCTATCAAGAGTCTTACTCTCTAACCGATAAAAGAGAAGAAACGATTCAAGAAGAAAAAAATTTTACGGCAAAGGAATCTGTTCAAATCGGATATCAAGAGTATGAAGAAATAGCGAAAAAATATAGAGAAAGTTATGGAGTAGAAACAAATAGTTATCTAGAAGTATTTTTAAAAGTAAATTATCAATCAGAAAAAAACAATTCTTATCCTTTAGAAGGAGAAAGTAATACAGGAATTAAGATTCCGATAGGAGAAGAAACAATCTCCATTCAAGAAAAAGATGTATTAACAGACAAAAGAATTAATCAAAAACCAATGGTACAATTAAAAAGTCCTGGTTTATTAGGACTTGGTATGTTATCAGGAGTAGGGGCAGTCGTTGCCTTTACACAATTAGTGATTTTAATCTTAGTAACAGTAGATGAAGAATCCATCTACGATCAAGAAGTAAGTCGTATCTTAAAGAAAAATAAAGATAAAATCGAAGTCACAAAAAGATCTCCTGTCAAAAGAGGAAAAAATCTCTATAAAGTAGACTCCTTCAAAGAATTAAAGAAAGTCCATAAATTAACAAAGAGTCCGATTCATTATCATGTCATAACAGAACATCAGAAATGTGAATTCTTTATTTTAAAAGAGAAAGATCTCTATCTCTATACATTAAAATCAGTAGATTTAGAATAAAAAAAAGATTAACAATTTGTTAATCTTTTATTTTGCTTCCTCCCCATTCTACAACAACAAATCCTTCTCGATTAGGAGTAGTAAGTTTCTGTTCTTTAACAGATATTTCTTTGTCTAATGGTAGATAATCCATTTGAATCCGAATCATCGTATCAGGTTGTGGTTGAATCGTAAGAGGCATATAAGAATCAATTTCTTCCATCGTCTCAAAACGAATATATTGATAAGGATTTCCTTCTAATTGTGGTAACCAATAAATAATAAATTCATTGGCTTCTCTTTCATTTAATCCTAGAATTGCTAATTTTTTTTCTAAGAAGTCTTTTACATCTGTTCCTTTAACAACAAATCCATCTTCTTGAATAGAAGCAGGGTGGTTATTTCCTTCCCAGAATAATCCGTAATAGGTACGACCTTTTTCATCCTTTAAAGTACCATCAGGAGAAGCAATAACACTCCATCCATCTTGATAAGTAGGGTAAGTCGTTGTTAAGACATCCGAATGACCCAACGTAACAGATAAAGAAGTCTCTTCTTCTGGATAGAAGTAAAGGATTGGTTTATAAGCAACATTTCCACAATTTAATTGATTAGTAGCTTTATAATCAATCTTAATTTCATCATATGTAACATTTTTATCTAACTCTAAGAAATAATAGTAATTATCAGGCTTACATCCCCCACATTTAGCCGTATATTCTACATGAATATGAAGATCATTCTCCTCAAAGGTGTATCCAATAGGATGAACATTTTCTTCACTACAAGGATCGATAGAAATTCGAAATACAATATACTGTTTCGTATTAAAATGAAAATCATCATAAGAAATATCTGGGAATAAATCCATTAATTCATAAAGAGAACGTACTCGGTATGCATCTCCATCAAAATCAACCCCTTCTCTTTCTCCGATAGTTAAGAAATTCCCGTCTTTGATAACAGGGTTAACTCCCTTAGGATGTAAATAAAGGAAGAAACATACACCAAGAGCAATTCCTAACAACAATACAAGGATAAATATATATATGAAGAAGATAGGACGAGAATGCTCTGGAACAGGAACAGTATTTTCTTTCTGTTCTTCCATATATTGATCAAATTCTCGATCTCCTTCTAAATCTTCTTCCATTAATTCTGCTTTTGGAAATTCTTTCACTTCTTCTACTACTTTTTCCTCTTTAGGAATACTGACTTTCTTTTTCACAGTTGTCTTTTTAGTAGTCGTCTTCTTCGTAGTCGTTTTTTTCTTAGCAGTATTCGTTTTCTTCGTAGTTGTTTTCTTTTTTACAGTCTTCTTTTTTTCTTCTTCAGCCATGAAATGACCTCCTATTATAAAATAATCATATCACAAAAAAAAGCACGAGACTAGTGCCTTAATCAGAATATTTTTTTAAATATTGAATCCCTTTCTCCACATGAGAATCGAGACATGAATCAAATAAATGAAAAGATTGTAATAACTCATAAGTAGTCTTTTGTCCCATTAAAACTTCTCGAATTCCTGATAATATTTCTTTCGGATAATCTTGATACAGTTCATATAAAAGAACAGAATAATAGAAACTATGAAGGTACTGACAATCACTACTCTCTATTAAATCAAATATAGGATTTGCATCTTTTCTGGCAAAATGATCCATCAAAAGAGATTGAGAGTTCTGAATCATCGATAGACGATTATGAATTAAATCTTTTTCTTCTTCTTTTGTTTCTCCTGCAATTAACTCAAAGAATTGTGGAATGGTATCCGTAAATCTTAATTTATAAACATATTCTTTTGGATGAATATCTTTTAAAGCATGATGATATTCATGTGCTAAATAATAAGGAGAGAGTTGATCTTTTTCAACAGGGATTTGGATCTGACTTACATGATAGAGATCTTTATAATCATCAGAATTAATAAACGTAACATATAAAGAACAAGGAAAAACATCTTTTCTCCATTCAAAAGTAATAGGGTAAGAAGAAAAGTCTTGATATCCCTTGGGTAGAGAATAGATATCTAGAAGAGATTCTGCTTTGATACGAGCATCATGATAGTAATATTTACCTTTTCCTTGTCGAATATCTAAAGGCTCTGAAAGAGTAGAAGAGACCACTTCACAACGACGAAATTCTTCTTCACTCATTGGCTTTACATCATGAGTTAACAAATTACCAAAAGCATCAATATACTGTTGTTCTAGTGTTTCCATCCCCTCACATCCTTTTTCTATTATCATTCTAGCATTAATCATTCCTTATTTGCAATTATGAAATCACATAGTGTATAATAGATGAGTAGCTTTTAGAGGTGAGAAGATGAGTAAAAGTATAAAGGCCCCATGGAGAAAGTTTTATGAAGGGGAAAAGGAACATTTAGAGTATCCTAATTTTTCTGCTTATAAATTAATTGAATATACTGCAAGTAAACATCTAGGAAATATTAGTTATAACTACTATGGAAATAAAAAGACCTATCATGAATTTTTAAAACAAATTGATGAAGCCGCAAGAGCGATGAAAGCAATTGGTGTAAAACATAAAGATGTAGTATCCATCTGTATGCCAAATACACCAGAAGGAATCATCTCTTTTTATGCTGCTAATAAAATTGGAGCCATTGCTTCTATGATTCACCCCTTATCAGCTGAAAATGAAATTAAACATTATTTAAATATATCCAAAACAGAATGGTTAATTGCAATAGACTTTACAGTCGAAAAGATTGATAAAATTATCAAAGAAACTAAAGTAAAGAAAATGATTACAGTAGGTGTTGGAGAATCCATGCCTCCTTTAATCAAATCAGTCTATACAGCAACCAATGCAACAACCAATCTAACAAAAGCATTAAAGTCATTAAATCCAATGAATTATATCAATAGTGAAGTATCAGAAAAGAACAGTAAAAAAATGAGTTGGAAGGAATTCATCCGTAAAGGAAAAGAATATGAAAAAGAAATTGATGACGAATTTAAAGGAAAAGATATCGCAGCCATTCTTTATTCCGGAGGTACAACCGGTACTCCTAAAGGGGTAAAATTAACAAACTTAAATTTAAATGCAGCTGCTATGCAAAACTTTGAACATGTAGGCTGTCTAAGAGATAAAGACAAAGTATTAGCCATTATGCCAATCTTTCATGGATTTGGATTAGTCGTTTGTATTCACTGTGTACAGTACTTTGGAGGAACGAGTATTCTACTTCCACAATTCAATGCTAAAACATTTGATAAGATTATGAAGAAATATGAGCCGAATGTTGTCGTAGGAGTTCCTACTTTATTTGAAGCTATGACAAAGAATAAGAACTTCAATCATATGAAGATGCCATATTTAACATGTGTTATTTCAGGAGGAGATTCTCTATCCATTGAATTGAAGAAAAAGTTTGATGAATGGTTGGAAAAACATAAATCTCCAACGACCATTCGAGAAGGATATGGTCTAACAGAGTGTTGTGCCGCTAGTTGCTTTACGCCTCTTAATTACTATCGACCAGGTAGTATTGGAATTCCTTATCCAGATATGTATTATAAGATTGTAGAAGAAGGAACAGAAAAAGAAGTACCTTATGGTCAAGAAGGAGAAATTGTAATTACTGGTCCTACTATTATGGATGGATATATCCGTAATAAGAAAGAAACAAGACAAACCTTAAGAAAACATAAAGATGGAAGAATTTGGTTACATACAGGAGACGAAGGAATCATGGATAAAGATGGATTTGTCTACTTTAAAGGAAGATCTAAACGAATGATTATTTCTTCCGGATATAATATCTATCCAAATAATATTGAAAATGTAATTGATTCTCATCCAGAAGTCAGTATGTCTTGTGTCATAGGAATTCCCCATCCATACAAGGTTATGGTGGCAAAAGCCTTTGTCGTATTAAAAAATCCAGAGAAAGAAACAGAAGAAACCCTAAATTCTATTAAAGAATTAGTAGAAAAGAACCTAGCTCGTTTCTCATGGCCATATGAATATGAATTCCGTCATGATTTACCAAAAACATTAGTAGGAAAAGTAGCTTTCAATGTCTTAATTCATGAAGAAGAAATGAAGAATAAAGACCGTAAATGGGAGAAAGCAGAAGAGTTACTAGAACAAGTAGAAGATGAATCAACCAGTGATGAATTACTAGATAAATTACAAAAAGAGAAGGATAAGTAGTCCTCTTTTTTTTTGACAAAATACCTGTTTTATGGTATAATATAGCCTCGTAAACGGAACGATATCGTTCCCAGGAGGTTTTATGAGAATTACAAAATTACAATTAGAGAGAGGATTATTAATTACATTAGCTGCCACTTGTGCATTAGCTCTTACAGGATGCAGTAAGAAAAGTAATTGTAAAGAAAAAGAATATCATGTTCACAGATATGTAAAAGGAAATCTAGTACAATACCTACATAGAGAAGATTTAGATTATGATGGATATCATTGGACAGAAGGTGTCTATTTTACGGACCCAGATTTCTTTGAATATATGGAACAAAACAAATTACTAGAAGTTCTTGCAAACAAAGAATATATAGAACAAGTTCAAAATAGTCAATCGGATTATTTAGAATATGAATATCAAGACAAGAATACAAAAGGTTGGACAACCGATCCAACACATCCAGGATTAACAGGAGAAGTAAGAAATTGTCATCCAATGCACTTTGCTTATGATGTAGAAAAAGATGAAAATGGAAATAGAAAACTAGTAAAAAGTCCATTAGTAGAAAATATCATAGATGTAGAAGAAGATTATCCAATGTTCACAGAAGACTTCACAGAAATTGTAAGAACAGAAGTAAAAGAAAATACGCAAGATTCTCAAAAAGGAAGATAAAAAGATTCAATAAAGATAATAAAAGAATTCAATGACAAATTGAATTCTTTTTGTTTTCAAAAAAAACAGAATAAGATATACTAATAATAGGTGATCGTATGAAAATATTAGCAAGTGATTTCGATAATACAATTTACTATCTAGACAATCCAGAGAAGAACAAAAAGAATGTAGAAGCCATCCGTAAATTTGTCTCTTATGGAAACATCTTCTGTATCATCACAGGAAGAAATTATACGGATTTAAAACAGTTGTTAAATAAAAATAAAATTCCTTATAGTTATCTAGTCTGTGAAGATGGTGCTAAGATCTTCAATAATATGGATTACTGTATTGATACAACCTATCTAGAAAAACAAGATATTGAAAAGATAGAAGAATTATTAAAAGAAGAAAAGTGCGATTACTATTTAGACGATGGTTATAATAAAACAGAATACTTAGATGATTGTGTAAAGGTAGTTGTGAATTGTACAGATGAAAAAGAGAAGGATAGGATTGTAGAATTAATAAAAGGCAAATTAGATGTACACATCTATGCTAGTAGATTTCATGTCAACATTATTCATAAAAGTGTCAACAAACAGCATGCTTTACAAACTCTTATGAATCTAGAACAATTAGATTACAGTCTACTTCATGTCATAGGAGATAATGACAATGATTATGAAATGTTAAAGGAATATCCAGGTGGTGTCATTAAATCTCATCATAAAATATTAAATGAATTAAAGAAAACAGAGTATGATTCTCTAAGTGATTATATAGAAGAATTAATGAAATAAGATTGAAATTGTATCATGAAGTTAGTATTAAGGACATCTGAACATCGTTCAGATGTTTTTATTGATATGTAAATTGAAAAAGATTTGATAGAATGATAGAATAAAATAGTAGGGTGATTGTAATATGAAGAAAAAAGGAATAATCAGTTTCATATTATTAGTATTGTTAATAGGGATTACCATTGGTTTTTCCTATCTTTCAACACAATTAAATATTACAGGAACAAGTGCTATCAATAATGCAACATGGAACGTATATTGGGATAATGTACAAGTAACAGAAGGCTCTGTATCAGCAACAACTCCAAC
>JAGCSA010000023.1 GCA_017964405.1 Bacilli bacterium | reverse complement strand
TGGCTGCCTCGGTTAGATTCGAACTAACGCATGTCAGAGTCAAAGTCTGATGCCTTACCACTTGGCTACGAGGCAAAAACTAAAGTGGTGGAGAGAGATGGATTCGAACCATCGAACTCAAAGAGAACAGATTTACAGTCTGTCGCGTTTAGCCTCTTCGCTACCTCTCCATAAAAAATGGTGCCGAAACCAGGACTTGAACCCGGAACCTACTGATTACAAATCAGTTGCTCTACCAATTGAGCTATTTCGGCATAAAAAATGGTGGGCGATATAGGACTCGAACCTATGACCTCCTGCTTGTAAGGCAGATGCTCTAACCAACTGAGCTAATCGCCCGAATGCGCCCACCAAAACTGGCCAAACCAGTTGACAGTATTAATGATATCAATTTCTAGTTGATTTGTCAACAAATTTTACCATTTTTTTATTTTTTTTCAATTTCATTGTAGGCCTCTTCTACCCACTCTGGAAGTTTGTTTTTAAGGGTTTCAAACCCCTTTTCTGTCTCCACAATCGAATGATTTTCTCCTTTTTTAGAACTGTCAAGTTCCTTCAAACTTAATTTGTAATGTCCATCCTCTTCTACACTAATGATTTTAGCGGTTAAAGAGTCATTCACATTCGCATAATCTGACACACTCTTGACAAAAGAATCAGATATTTCAGAAATATGAATTAATCCACTACAATTCTCTCCAAAAGAAAGAAAAATTCCATAATCTTCGATTCCTGTTACAACTCCTGTAATTGTATCTCCTACTTGATAAGATGCCATTTTCCATCACCAACTATATTATACACTAATTTAAGAGAATATGCTATAATAGATGCGGTGATGGAAATGACAAAAAAAGAAACAGAAACAAAGATTAAAGAATTAATTGATAAAATGAGACCATTCCTAATGAGTGATGGTGGAGATATAGAGTTTGTAGAATATTCCGATAACATTGTCTATATTCGTCTAATAGGAGCTTGTGAAAACTGCTCAATGATCGATATAACTTTAAAAGAAGGAATTGAAGAAATGTTAGTAACAGAAATTCCTGAAATTAAAGGAGTTGTCAACTTACCATAAAAAAACGTAACATTTGTTACGTTTTTATTTTATCTTCTTGGCATAACAGCCGTAGTTTCAGGTCCTGAATCACCCATCATAGAATCAATCTCTTCAATAACACGATTGTTCTTTTCTACTAAACTACGTTGTTGTTGTTCATAAGCCTCGCTCATTCTAGCATCTTTATTTGCTTCTCTAGCAAGTCTTACGTTCTCTTCACATGCACTTTCAAGTCTAGCAGTATAAGCACGAAGTTTTTCCATTCTTGCATTATAATTTTCTCTACTTAACTCATAAGTACGTTCAGCAGCTTTTGCTCTTTCAGCAGCTTCTTGTGCACGTTTTTGAGCTTCTTCACGATTCTTTTGCGTAATAGCTTGTTGACGTTGTAGAAGTAAAATCTTCTCTTTCAATGCTGCATAATCTTCAACAGTCTTACCATCAGCATCTACAGTTGGTGGAGCTGGAGTAAATACTTCTTCTACTTCTTCCTTCTTTGGATCTTCTGTAGAAGGTTCAATGACTTCAAACATGTTCTCTCCACTATCTAAATCAAATTCTTCTGTTGGAGCTTTTCTTTCAGGAGCAACAACAGGAATTTCTCTCATTGGAACATCTTCAATCTTCTTTTCAGATGGGATTAAGATATCATTTAAAGTAGGAGCTCCAGGAGCAACAAAGTTACCAACAACTCTTGCAGATGATACTCCAGGTTTTCTGACTTTATGATCATCAATTAAATTTCCATGTTCATCGAATCCTAATTTAATTTGTGATTGACGAACTTCTTCATCTGTCATAGGAGTATAGTCATATTTATGACGTTCAATGCGACGTCCATTGATATCGAAATAAGTAGGATTTACTTCTTTTACACTATTCTTAGAAACACGAACTCTTTCCATAGCTCTCTCAATTGGATCATCAGAAGGAATAACAGGAGCAGCTTTTTCTGCTTCTTTTCCTTCTTGTTCCATTCTTTGGAATGCTTCATCAACAGCAGCTTGAACATCTGCTTTATCGATAACTGGAGGAACAACGGTTTCTGTATGATCAACTTTTTCTACATGATCTACTTGATCTAATTGATCATTAATAACTTCTCTAACATCACTAGAATCAATAATTTTAGGTTCATCACTTGCCTCGGCAGGTGCTTCTTCTTTTGCTTTTTCTTCAAAGCTTGAATTTACTACATCAACAATGGCTTCTCTCTCTAAGTCATTTGGAACAACATCAATCTTTTGAGAGGTATCAGATGGAATAGCAGCAGCTAATGCTGGTTCTACTGGTTCCATAACAGGAGCCTTTTCTTCGATAGGTGCTACTTCTTCTGGTAATTCTTCTACAGCCTCAGATTCAAATACATCTTCGTAATGATCTTTTCCAATAGAATATAATTGACCAGAATGCCATGTTAAGTTTGCAATCATAGCCTTACGTAATTTAATGGCTCTTCTAGCTACATAACTACCAGGAACATTTTCTTTTGATAATGTCATAATCTTGCTCTCTAAATTAGCAATGATTTCTGCATCTCTTCCTACTTTTTCCTCTAAATTTTTAAGAGGATAACCCTTTGTTAAAACCTGTTCCTTCTTCTTCTCTAATTTAGCTGTTAGTCTACGAATACGGAACTGGGTAAACCTATCATAAATAGAACCAAAAGAACTGCTCTTAGTACGAATCTGTCTAGATGGATTTATCCTTGGTACATGATCATATTCCCTATCTACTAATTCATATTTTTCATCTGTCATACGACAAAACCTCCCTCATGCTATTCTGACTTTGATAACTCACGTAAAACGTCTTTAACTCTATTCCATTCCTCTTCGTCATCAACACCTAATAATCTAGGTTCCCCTGATGAACGATCAACGTTAGATACATATACAGTAATATTTTCATTTTCATCTTTTTCATTCTTTGTATAGATGACATATTCCTTTTTTGTATCTTTGAATTCAAATGCCAAAATAACTTCAACTTCTTCTACAGAACCATCTTCTGCAACAATTGACATCATTTTCTTTTCGATTTCTTGATTTTCCATGTAATAAATCCTCCCTTTATTATTCATATAATACAATTTTATCACATTTTTCAATAAATACAATCATTTTATTTCATTTTTTTCAGCAAAAAAACTTTCGCACCAAAACTACAATACTCTTTAATATAGTCCTCTAAGTACTTAATATCATTAATCCTTTTTGCCTTTTTATTTTTAGAATCATAAAATCCTTTGAAACGAACTTTTTCATAGGCAAAATCCCCAAAAACATAATCATAATCATCAAAATAATCTGTCATTTTTTCTCTTGCTAAATCTAAATCAAAACAATCTCCATCATTTCGAACAATTTCATATTGTTTTCCATTGATTTCTACACTATTCTTCATATTTATCCCTCACAATACCATTATAACATAAAAGAGTTATCTTTCTAAATAATCTGCCCCTTTATGAGGTTCTTCTCTTAATAAATCATTATAATCCTGTTGTCGCAAAGCTTCATAAATTACAATCGCAACTGCATTCGAAACATTCAAAGCTCTTACATTACTCGTCATCGGAATTCTCATACAGTGATCCAAATCTTTTTGAAGAATCTCCTTAGGAATTCCGGTAGACTCTTTTCCAAAGATAAAATACAAATCTTCTTTCGGATGACTATAATCAAAACTCGTATGAGGCTTATGCCCATACCGAGTAAAGTAATAATAGATTCCCTTGTTTTTAGATTGAAAATCTTCAAAATTTTCATAAACAGCATACTCTAATTTATCAATATAATTAACCCCACTTCTTCTGAGATGAGCATCATCGATCTCAAAACCAAGTGGTTTAATCAAATGTAATTTTGTATTCGTCGCAACACAGGTTCTCATAATATTCCCTGTATTTTGAGGAATCTCAGGTTCAAATAAAACAATATGGTTCATATTTCCCTCCAAGTAAAAAGAAGATTAGGAAAGTGGTACCTCTTCTGTTGCAACCTCTACTTCTTCTTCCTCCATAATATCTTCTTCCTCTTCTTCTTGTAAATGAATTTCTAAAAAGCTTTGTACTTTTGAAATGGTAATGGTCTTATTTCTACTGCCTTGTAGAATGGAAATAACTTTTCCATCTTGAAAAGCAACAAAAGCAGGATATCTTCCATTCAATTTAACTTTATAAGAATATGTATCATTAAATTCTTTCACGAATTCTTTGATATCAATTCCCGTTAAATTTAAATAGACAACCTCATCCGTAATTTCATTTCTTCGAATATACTTTTTAAAATCTTTTTCAAAAGAACGACAATCATCATCAGTGGCTGTACACATATAGATAATAACATCTGAATTATCGACTACATAATGATCTAAATCTTCTTTATTGATTTCTGATAAACTGCCACGAATGACAGGAGTCTCTTTTTCATACTCCTTATAAACTTCATACCATTTACAGAAATATAAGGTTAAAAAGATACAGACACCAAAGAGAACAATTAAGATAATCGAGTTCTTAACATAGTTCTTTTCTGGTTCTTTTTCAACTTTCTTTTTATTCACCATGACGATCACATCCTAATATCATTCTAACATATTTTTATTCTTTTTAATAGTTGTTTTTCATTCCACGGAATTGTTTGACAATCGAAGCAATTTCATCGGGTGTCTCTTGATAAAAATCAAAGAGATAGCAAACATTCTCATAAGATTCCGATAAAGAAAATACTTCATGATGATAAATATGGGTATTCACTCCATCATAATAAACCGGAAATTCTCTTTCTTTTTGATCGATCAATCGGTAAGAATAATCTCCTTCTTCAATCCCCAATACATTACTATCAATCACCATATTTTCTACTCTTCCATAAGAGAAGATTTCAAAAGGAGCATTCCCAAATTGTTCCCGATAAATGGTAAGAAATTCTTGTTTTTCTTCTTTGGTTAATTCAACCGATAATGGAATATTTTGATATCCCAATTCTTGTAGATAATAAGCTGTGTAAATATTTGTTACATTGAGAGGATAAAAACCAGAAACAGATAAATCTCCCACTTCCATCCAATCCGATACTACATTTCTTTCTACCAAAGAAGAAGAAATAGTTCTAGGACATCTCTCTACGAAATAATAAATAGAATCCAATTCTTTATATTTTTCATATAATTCTAAATCGAAAACAATAATCCGATCAAAAGATAAATCGAGACACTTCTTTAACTGATCTTCCCATCGTACGATACAAGAATACTGGGTAGAAGGAACCTCTGTTTCTCTCTTTACAAATAAAACTTCATCTTCGACAAAAGGAACAATATCTCCTATTCTCTCTTGTTCTAATTGTTCTACAACTTCTCTTCTTTTCTCATTGAATCGTTTCATCGGAATAAAAACAGAAGAATCTAAGTCATATTGAATGGATTGAATCGTAAAAGGTCCTTTCCCTATCTTTTCTAATTTTTCTCGAAGAACTTCTTCTGTCGTAGGAGAAGATTTTGCTTCTTCTACCATTTCCCCTTCTACCATACAAGTGTGTTTTCCGTCACTCACCGTAATACGAAGAGGTTGTCCTATTTTCGCCTTTACTTGAAAAGTAATGGGTATCTTTCGAAGAGATTCTTCTAGAATCGTCTCTTTTTCTAATAGAATATCTTGTGTCTTCATCAAGATATCATCTTTTTTGAATCCGATTTTATTATCGACAAAACAAACAGACTGAGAAGAATTACAATACTTGTCATTCTCATCATATAAATAATTGACAACCATTCCTTTATTACTATGAAGGAAACGAATGGAATCATATTGATGAAGAGTTTGATGAGGATCTAATTGTATTTTGATTTTATCTTGTTTGACTTCTGCCTTTCCTATTTTTAACCCAATATGATTAGGAGACTCTGAATGAATTAAATTGGTTCCTTCTTCTCCTAATAGATGCCCTACCGTAAATTCCCGATTAAAAATCGTCTTTAACTTATCCATTTCTTCCTCATAAGAGAAAGGAACTTGATCCATCAATTTTCGATAAAAACTCGTAATAAACCCAACATAAACAGGTCCTTTCATACGACCTTCTATTTTGAAACTATCAATTGTACTATGAAGAAGTCGATCAAAAGAAGAACTGGTATTTAATTCTTTCATACTGAGAAGATATTGTCTCTTTTGAAGAATTTGATCTCCTCTTTTTAACGTATAAGGAAGCCTGCAGCAACCAGCACATTCTCCTCGATTCCCACTTCTTCCTCCTAACATACTACTCATGAGACAGCAACCAGAATAAGAAACACATAAAGCTCCATGAATAAAAGCTTCCTTCTCAATCGGAATATCAATCGAATCAATCTCATCGATACTAAGCTCTCGAGAGAAGACAACTCGTTTGACTCCTAAATCATAAAACATTTTTACCGTTTCATAAGAAGAATTATTCGCTTGGGTAGAAGCATGAATCTCTAGATTCGGAAAGGTCTTTCGAAGAAGATAGATCATTCCTAAATCCTGTACGATTAAAGCATCCACTCCCTGTTCATGTAAGAAGCGAGCTTGTTCCATAAAAGAAGATACTTCTTGATTGCGAACAAGAGTATTCATCGTAATATAAATTCTAACTCCATATAAATGACAAAAACGAATTGCTTCTACAATTTCATCATTGGTAAAATTCGTTGCGAACTTTCTAGCACCAAAATTTTTACATGCTAAATAAACGGCATCTGCTCCGTGATAAACAGCCTGTCGTAAACATTCCATATCTCCTGCTGGTACCAACAATTCTTTTTTCTTCATAAGTCACCCCAAAATCATTCCTATTATATCATAAAAAGAAAAAAAGAAGATGAAATCTTCTTTTTAATAATTCTCACTTTTTAATTCAAAATAACTTTGTGGATGAGCACAAACAGGACATACAGCAGGAGCTTTCTTTCCAACAACAACATGTCCACAGTTTCTACAAATCCAAATAGAATCCCCATCTCTTGAGAATACAACAGCATCTTCAATATTCTTTAATAATTTACGATATCTTTCTTCATGATGCTTTTCAATTTCACCAACAGCTTTAAATTTACGGGCAATCTCTTTAAACCCTTCTTCTTCAGCTGTTTTAGCAAATTCTGCATACATGTCAGTCCATTCATAATTTTCTCCATCAGCAGCTGCTTTTAAATTATCAATCGTAGAAGGAACATCTCCTCCATTTAATTCTTTAAACCACATTTTAGCATGTTCTTTTTCATTATTAGCAGTTTCTTCAAAGATAGCAGCAATTTGCTCATATCCATCTTTTTTTGCTTTGGATGCAAAATACGTATATTTATTTCTAGCTTGACTTTCTCCTGCAAAAGCAGTCATTAAATTTTGTTCTGTTTTACTTCCTTTTAATTCCATAATCATACCTCATTTCCTTCGTTTTTTACACCTCTTATTATAGCAGGACTCCCTCAAAAAAGAAAGAAAAAAAGAAGAGATTACTCTTCTTTTGGTAATAATTTTAATAGCCCTTCTTTTTCTTTTTTAACATGTTTCTTTCTAGCACCAAAGGTAGGTGAATTATTTCCAACACGATCTAAAACGTCTCTTGCTCGTTGATTGATCTCTGGATCTTGAAAAAACTCTGGTACAGTAGCCATCAAATAATGAATCGAAAGAATCAAATTAGTCTCATCCGTTAATTCATCTTGTCTTCCTTCTATGAGATAACGAAAGACATAAGCATCATAAGAAAGAGACTGTAGAAAAGCTTCCGTAGAATGAAATGTACATTCACGAAGATCTTCATGATAAGCCAAATATCCATTCTTAATAGAATTCTTCAACTCTTGAGAATAACTCTTTATCTGATTCAAATAATCAATAATGGAATTAACAGCATCCTTAATATCTGAATCATTTAAATCAAAACGATGGATTTGAGCAACTGTAAGTATTTTAGAAATAAAGGAATCTGAAAATAATAAGAATCCACTATCATTTTTTCCTAATAAAGCAACAGCATCTAAAAAAGAAACATAAGCACCTACATCCTGATAGATCTTTAGTAAATCACTTTCGGAAATAGAACATAGATGATTTTTTAACATCAACATATTATTAAAATCCATTAATTCTTCTGACATAGGAAACCACCTTTATTGAAATAATTTTTTGTAAATATCTACATAGTTTTCAACCATAATAAATTGAAGATCTCGACGTACTTCTTCTGGAATTTCGTCCAAGTCTTTTTCATTTTCTTTTGGAATAATAACGGTTTTGATATTCGCTCTATGAGCACCAATCACTTTTTCTTTTAATCCACCAATTCCAAGAACTCTACCTCTTAACGTAATTTCTCCTGTCATGGCAATACTCTTATCGACACATTGATTTTTAAATAAACTAATCAAAGTCGTTGTCATCGTAATACCAGCAGAAGGACCATCTTTATTGACAGCTCCCTCAGGTACATGAACATGAATATCTTGTTTATCGATTGATTTTGGATCAATTCCAAATAAATCGACATTTGCTTTGATATAGTCTAAAGCAATATGACAAGATTCCTGCATGACATCTCCTAAAGATCCGGTTAAAATGAGTTCCCCTTTTCCTTTAAACATGGTAGCTTCTATTGGAAGAATATCTCCTCCAAAAACGGTATAAGCCATTCCATTGACAACTCCAATTTCTTTGGAAGTATCATTCTCCATATAAGAGTATTTTTTCTTTCCTAAGAATTCTTCAATTAATTTCTCATCAATATGATAGAAAACCATATCTTGATTCAGTAAAATACTCTTTACAATCTTTCGGAATAAAGTCGCAATCATTCTCTCTAATTCACGAACACCTGCTTCTTTGGTATAGTAACGAATTAATGTCATAATTGCTTCATCATCCATTTGGACTTGTAAAGGAGTTAATCCATGTTCTTCTAATTCTTTTGGAACTAAATGTTGTTTCGCAATATCTAATTTTTCATATTCTGTATAACTAGAAATATTAATAATTTCTAGACGATCTCTTAATTCATAAGGAATTTGTTCTACATAATTCGCAGTAGCAATAAACATAACCTTAGATAAATCAAAATCCTCTTCAATATAATGATCTGAAAACTTATTATTCTGTTCAGGATCTAATACCTCTAATAAACTACTAGCAGGATCTCCTTTAATATCTTTTGTCATCTTATCAATCTCATCGATAATGAAGACAGGATTCGTTGTACCTGCTTTGCGAATTCCCTGAATAATTCTACCTGGATTCGCTCCAATATAAGTTCTTCTGTGTCCGACAATTTCAGCTTCATCATTAATACCACCAACACTAATCTTGGCAGCTTTTCTGTTCAAACTCTTCGCAATACTTAAAGCAAGAGAAGTTTTACCAACACCAGGAGGCCCTACTAGACATAAAATCGGACTTCTCAAATTATTCGTATTTTGTTTTACTGCTAAATATTCTAAAATACGATCTTTGACTTCTTCCAAAGCATAATGAGAAGAATCCAAAATACTTTTCACTTTGACTAAATCATCCGTATCTTTCGTATAGTTATTCCAAGGTAAATTGATCATCCAATCCAAGTATTCTCTGACCATTCCTAACTCTGGAGAATTACTATTTAAACTCTCATAACGATCTAATTCTCTCTTGATTTTTTCTTTAATTTTCGCATTGCATTTTAATTTAGAAATCTTCTTGGATAAGGTCTCGATTTCAGAGTCTTTATTATTACCATCTCCAAGTTCTTTCTGCATTAATTTAATTTTTTCCCGTAAAAAATATTCTTTTTGAGTATCATCTAATTCTTTTTCAACTTCATTTTCAATTCTCTGTTCTAACTCTACAAATTTAAGATCACGATTCATGTCTTCCATTAAAGCTTTGGCACGAGCAATCGGATCAATCATCACAACATACTTTTTCTTATCTTCATACTTGATTGGTAAAAAGCTAACAATCAAATCACATAGATCATCTAAACAATCAATTCCATGCAACTGACTCATAATAGCATTTCCCATGTAAGGAACTTTGGCAACATAGTTTTCTAACGATTTAATTAAAATCGAAAAATAACTCTTCGCTTCTTCTCCTTCTTCCACAGTCACTGCTTCATAATCAGCCCGATAATAAAAACCATCTTCTACGATAGAAGATAATGCTACCCTTTCTATTCCTTCAATCACAATTCTTGTCTTCCCATTAGGAACATTCATTTTTAATTTTAATCTTCCTAAAACTCCATACTTTGGAAAAGAGGTTAATGAAATATCCCCTTCATCAATAGGATTTACAATAATCATTAAATTATCATCAATTTGATCAACAATATCTACCATTTGCTTATCATAATTGTTATCGTATTCAATACGTACTTCATTATTGGGAAAGATAACCATATCATTTATGATCAAGACTAGTAATTTGTTCAAGGATAGTTCACCTCCCAATATAAAATACTGCTTACTATTATATATGGAATTCATTTTTTTTCAAGAAAATAAATCCTTTTTTTTGTTTTTTTTAGAAACCATTTTTAATATAAAAAACTTTTATAAATAAAAAAGGAACTTTCGTTCCTTTTTTATATTTTATTGATTGAATTCTTTTAATAAATCCATCGTTTTACGAAGCTCTAAATCATAACGAACAAAGTCTTCTCCACCGAATTGTTTTAAGAAATCTTCCTTTGACATTTGATATTTTTCTGCTAAAACATCGATTTCTTTCTTTACTTCTTCTTCGGTTACTTCAACTTTCTCTACTTTCGCAATTTCATCAAGCATTAAACGATATAAAACATTTTTGAAAGCCTCTGTTTCCATTTGACTTCTTAAATCTTTTTCACTAGTTCCAGAGAATTGATAGTAAACATCTAGAGAAATACCTTGCATTCTCATGTGCTCTTCAAAACGTTTTAATAAACGATCCACTTCTTCTTGAACCATTTCTTCTGGAATATCTACTTCTACATTTTTAGCAACTTCTTCTAATAGACGATCAATATATTCATTTTCAACATCTACTTCTTTTTGAGCACTAATAGAAGCTTTGACATGTTCCTTTAAAGATTTCTCATCATGAACATCATCCATTGCTAAATCTTCAAAGAACTCTTCATCTAATTCACGAGTTTGTTTACTCTTAATCTCATTTACTTTTACATGGAATACAACTTTTGCTCCTGCTAAATCTTTTGCTCCATAATCTTCAGGGAAAGTAACATCTAAATCTTTTTCTTCTCCTGCACTCATACCAATAACTTGTTCTTCAAATCCAGGAATAAAAGTATGAGAACCAATCTCTAGAGAATAGTTTTCTCCCTTTCCACCATCGAAAGCAACACCATCTTTGAATCCTTCAAAATCAATAACAGCAACATCGCCATTTTCTACTTTTCCTTCTTTAGCAACTAACTCTGTATATCTCTCTAATAAGTGTCCAATCTCATGATCGATTTCTTCATCTGTTACTTCAACTTTATTAGGTTTAACACCCAATCCTTTATACTTCTTTAAAGTAACAACTGGTTTGGTAATCACTTTAAATACAAATTCAACAGCCTCTGCAGAAATACTTTTTAAATCAACAGATGGTTGTACAATTGGATCTAATTTAGATTGTTCCATTGCTTTTACATAAGCATCTGGTAATACAGCATCAGCAGCATCTAAAAGTAAAGATTCTTTTCCAAAACGTTTTTCATAAACATTTCTTGGTACTTTTCCTTGACGGAATCCATCTACTTTTACCGTTTTTTGTTTCTTTTGAAAAGCTTTATCAATAGCAGCTTCCCATTCTTTTCCTTCTATTTTTACTTCTACATCATGTACATTTTCTTTTGTTTTTGCTTTCGTTGTTTTTTCTTTTGTTTCTTTTTCTACTTTTTCTACTTTCTTTTTATTAGCCATATCTTTTTCCTCCAACGACAAATATTATACCGTATATTTGAATTGAAAACAATAGAAAAAAACTTTCCGAAGAAAGTTTTAATAACGAACATCTACTGTTTGGATTCCATAACCACCTTTAGAGTCTTCTTGGAACGTAAAAGTAGTAATTGGTAATTGATCACTAACTTCAACATACATATCATCATAAGATGGAATATCAAAAGAATCGAATAAACGAAGAGGTTCTGCATCTCGAGAAGCTTGTGCATAATAATACTGAATCGGACCACAAGTATCTCCACAGTATCCTGCATACAATACCTTTAATTGAACAATCAATTTTCCGTTTTCCTTCCAAGCTCTTTGGAAATAATATTGGGAACGGTAAAGAGGTCCATGTCCCCCATGACCATGCATTCCTTCTGGTTGATAGTTCTCTCCATCAAATTGGAATAGATTATTCCCCTCTAAGAAACAAGGAATATTCTCATCTGTATAGGAATAATCAGATCCAAAGACATAAGAAACATATTGTTTCATATCCTCTTTGGTAAAAACTTCCTCTGTAGAAAGAAGTCCTCTTTGAACAGCTAAAATCCAAGAAACTTCTAAAACATCTTGATTGGATAAGTTCTCTGTTTTAAAAGGATAACTCTCTCCAAAATGGTTATTGAAGTATTTGAATAATTCATCGTATTCTGCCACATCTTCCACAGATAGTTCTTGGGAAATTCCCTCCACTTTTTCTTCTTTTTGTTCTACAGGAGAAGACCCTTTCGGAAGAACACCATGTAATACGGCCATTCCCACTAAAATACCAGATACTAAGAAGAAAAGAATAATTCCTACAAGGAAAAAGAAAAGGAAGGATTTTTTAGATTTTTTTTGTTTATCTTCCATCTTCCTCACCTATTTTTCATTTTGTTTTAAGATAAAGTTGTAAGAATCTCTCATCATGTCTTCTAGTCCTAATTCTGCTTTCCATCCAAGCTCTTCATAAGCTTTAGAAGCATCAGAATAACAACTAGCAATATCTCCTGGTCTACGATCTACCATCTTATAAGGTACTTTTACCCCATTGACTTTTTCAAAATTCTGAACCATTTCTAATACACTATATCCTGTTCCTGTACCAAGGTTATAGTAGAAGATTCCTTCATCATTCATAGCTTTCTTTAAAGCACTTAAATGTCCTTTCGCTAAGTCAACAACATGGATATAATCTCTGACACCTGTTCCATCTTTAGTATCATAATCATTACCAAAAATACTTAATATTTCTAACTCTCCAGAAGCCACTCTAACAATATAAGGCATCAAGTTATTAGGAATACCATTTGGTTTTTCTCCAATTAAACCTGTTTTATGAGCTCCAATTGGATTAAAGTATCTTAAAATAACAGGAGTAAATTTAGGATTAGCAATATGAATATCACTTAAGATTCTTTCAATCATTAACTTAGAAGTTCCATAAGGATTGGTAGTTCCTCCTACTCTGCAATCTTCTGTTAATGGTAATCTCTCAGGGTCTCCATAAACAGTAGCAGAAGAAGAGAAAATAAATTTATAGCATTCATGTTCTAGCATCTTCTTACATAAAGAAAGAGTAGAACCCAAATTATTTTCATAATAAAGAATTGGTTTTTGAACAGATTCTCCTACAGCTTTGTATCCAGCAAAATGCATAACAGCATCAATTTTATGTTTCGTAAAAATCTCTTCTAAAACAGCTTCATCTCTGAC
The DNA here is from genome assembly GCA_017964405.1 of Bacilli bacterium. Classification (GTDB taxonomy): domain Bacteria; phylum Bacillota_I; class Bacilli_A; order RF39; family UBA660; genus UBA3789. The sequence continues at coordinate 15,553 of JAGCSA010000023.1, read as the reverse complement.
ATCATTTTCATAAAAAACAATATCTTTTCCTGTAATCTCTTTAATTTTATCGACAATATCACGACTGGAATTAGATAAGTCATCAATCACAACGACATCATAATTCTCATTCAATAATTCGACAACGGCATGACTACCAATATAGCCAAGACCTCCAGTAACTAATATCTTCATTTAAAAACCTCCATATACATCATTATAGATTTGAACAACATGAATCATTTCACGTCCAATACTTGGATCAATCATACCATCATCTATACTCTTTTTCAAGAAATTCTCTAAGTCTGCAAATACAACATAGAATAGATTAAAATCGGTTGCCATCTCTAATTCATCATAATGAGTTTCTTGGTAATTTGGCATATCATCCGTTAAAAAACGATAATAATAAATCGAATTTAATACCTTTTTCCCTGTACCAAAATAATCCCCATCATAAGTCTTAATACATAAAAATGGTGGTTCCGTAATCGTAACATCAATTCCGGTTTCTTCTTTAATCTCTCGAAGGATACATATATCATTGTTCTCTCCTTCTTCAACATGTCCACCTGGGAACTGATAGGTATGATTATTATGGGCAAGTAGAATTTTACCACGGGAATTAATAATTAACCCTTTAACACGTACAACACTACTTTCCATTTCTTCATCTGTTAATTGTTGATCATTGATTATTATTTCTCTCATAATGTACCTCTTTATAAATGTCTTTCCCAATACTCTGTCGTATAGGGGCTCACTGTATTCAGTGCAGAATCAATTGCATTACTCATAGTTGTTGCCTTTTGCCAAACATGTTGACCATAATTTAAGCAGGCAGGTTTGGATGCCATCATCATATACTCAAAAGTAGAAGCTCGATCTTCCTCGGGTGAGGATTGTGCATAATCGTTGACGAAATAAGCATCAGCTGCTCCTGTACGAGCATACGACTGATCACGGAGAAGAGCTCCTCCATAACTAAATCCGGGTGGATTATAAGCATCCCAAGAAGAATAGTAAATTCCTCTTTTAAAAATATAACGTTCAATATAGTGATACGATTCATGGTAGAAGGTATCCTCAAACGGATAAGCAACTGCCACAGCAATATTCGCAAAACTGTAATTGGAGTCCGTTACTCCTGTTACTCCATATTCTGAAAAACTATCAATTAAATAGATCGTTAACGGAATTCCTCCATTACTGATTTCTCGGAAAAATCCATTCGGATACAAACTCATAGCAGTATTTAATTGATTCAAGCTAGCATTCGCAACGGCTGCATTCGAAATGGAGTTGGTACTAAGACCTCCTACATAATAGCCATTGGTCTCACTACCATATTTTACCGTAACACCATAGGTATTTTGAATATAATTTCTTAAATTGTTATTTGTCTCGTCTAAACTAGGAGTGGGACTAGGACTTGGAGAAGGACTAGGACTAGGGCTTGGACTTGGTGAAGTAGAAGGGCTAGGACTAGTCGTTGGTTTCGGAGTATTTCCTCCACCACTTCCACCACCACCGGTAGAAGGATTTCCTCCACTATGAGTTCCCATTCCACCGGATCCAGAAGAGCCTCCCGATCCACCGGAAGATCCACCAGATCCTCCAGAAGAACTTCCTCCACTACTTGGTTTATCAGGATCTTTAATCGGTTCTAAATCAATATCGACTTCATTGACATCATCATCCCAATGAAAAATATCAATCGTTGTAACCGTTTCTCCCTTTTTATGGGTATTGTGTACATCTTTGATGGGATCGATTAACTTTGTATTGTTTCCAACATCCAGATAAAAACCAAATGCCAAAAGAGCAATGGCAACAGAAATGAGAATTCTCGCAAAAAACGTCAAATCCCTATTATTTGTTGTTTGATTCATTTCATTTGGCATAGGATTTTCTCCTTTCTAAAGATTAACCGACAATAGCTCTTTTGCCTCTCTTTCCGTAAGACCATCAATCGTAATTAAATCATTAAAATCAGTTATCATGCGAAAAGCAACAAAAGAATCTTGATCTAAATTGACGATATCTTCTTTCGAAATCTTACATTGATTTCGAAGACTCAATACTAAATCATTCAAAAATGGATAGAAATAAGGATTATTCGTATCCATCTTTAGAGCTTCATATGTTTGATTATTTCCATCTTTATTCAAGATAGACATTTGAATCGTACATCCTCCTTCTTCTATTTTCAAAGATAAGAAAATATACTGATTAGAATTAGAAATACGGAAAACATCTACTAGTTGCCGAATCAAATCCGTATAATTGTTTTCCGTAATTGTTTCATGAAATAATTTTAAATTCATTATCGAACCATTTCTACAGCAGGTGTTGGCTCCCCAGCAGTATCATGGATTTGATCGAATAATACCTGGGCATCTGCAACCTTTCCTTCAGAGTATAAATCACTAGCTTCCTGCATCATATTCTCTACTTCTTTTTTCAAAGGAGCCCCTTCCTCTATCACAGGAGGAACAATTCCTTTCGCATGAAGTAATGCTTCTTGGGTTGATAATGATTTCCGTAAGTTAAGAGCTTGTTGTTTATTAACAGCAATGACCTTTACAGGATCCATGCTTCTCTTTCTAAATAAAACTCTTTCCATAACATCAGAAGCAGAAGTAATGACAGGAGCTTCTTCCTCTCCAAAAGGACGTTCAGGAGCTTGATTGATCTCTTCATCATAAGAGTCTTCCATGTTATCGAAGAAATCATCATCCTCTTCTTCTTGCTCATCTGGAACCGTTGTTAAATCATCATTGTAAGCAAAGATATGATGATCTTCCTCTACTGGTTCTTCTTCTCCAGAAGGAAGTTCTGGTGAAGTTTTATAATCCGCTTCTGGTACATCAAAGATAGGTCCAGGAGTCGTATCTTCTTCACTATCTACATCCGGATCTACAAACACAGGAGTATCTTCTGCAACCGTAATCACTGGTTCCGTTGAAGTCGTTACAACAGGATCATCCGTAACAGCAATCACTGGTTCGGATGGAGTTGAAAAATCAATAGTTAAGTCTGGTTCAGGTGGAATAACAGGTGGAGTGGTAGTAGAAGCAGCTGCTTCTTTTTTGCTAGCTTCTGCTAAAATATCATCCGTCATTGTACGAATCTTGGATCCCTCTACCATAATAGATTCCACATCAGCAGGTCCTGCAGCAGCTGCCAAAGCATCTCCCTCATCTTTTACCATAGAATCAACTAATTCTGTCATAGGAGAAGTAGGCTCTGCTTGCCTTGCTTCTTCTGCAACAGCCTCTTTAGACTCTGTAACTGCTTTTTGAATTTCTGCATCTGTTCCATAAACCGTTGCTACTATTTGAGCAACATTGGCATCTTCAATTTGTTTTAATTCTCTCGAACAAGTATCGACACTTTGTAGAGCTTTCGTTAGCTTTTTACTAATCGATAATAATGTTCGTAAACAATCATCTTGACGAACAAATAAAGCTTGTAAATCAGCTTGATTTGCTATTTTTGAATCGGAAAAAGCCTTTTGTCTTAAGGAAGCAATCTTAGACTCTTCTGACGAAATAATATCAAATAAAGCAGATTTCATATCACGTAAAGCTACTTCATATTTTTTATTTTCAAATACATATTCTGTATACACAAAATCGCCTCCAATTAAGCATTAGCAATTTTCTTTAACATCATCTGAACATTCATCCATTCATTGTTATCTTGAATTTCTTCTAAATAGAGAGAATCTCCATTACGAGCAATACGAGAAATATAGATGATCTCTTCTCCATCATCTTGTCCTTTCTCATCAAAGGTATAAACGACATAATTCATCTGTTGATCTTCACTCAATAAATAAGTCACTAAACGTGCCTCTGCCGTTGAACCATCATTATTCTCAATCACAATCAATTTGTTATCCATAAAAAATCCCTCTATCCTAAAATATATTATATCTTTTTTTAAAGAATAAGTAAACAAATAAACAGGGAATTAGACACAAAAAAACAGTTAAAAAACTGTTTTTAAGAAAAGTTAAACATCAACCACTCTGGTTTGAAGAGTAATAAGATTCCAATAATCAACATAATAATGCCTCCTAATAGATGAGAAAACTTATTATATTTCGTTGATATACCAGTAATTTTCATGGTAATCATCGCAAGGAAAAATACAACTAAATCATCCACTAAGAAGAAGAAAATATAAACAAGGGTATACAAGAATCTTGACACTCCCGATGTATGATTTAAAGCCAGTAATTCTGTAAAGACAAGAGGAAGTCCTGCAGAACAAGCAAGTTCTACTAAATTGACAGAAACAGCAAGACCCATCACACCAATTAAAGCTAACAAAAAACTTTTTTCACTCGTAAAATGACGAATCTTTTGAAAAATCTTTTTTCGTTTCTTTTCATCGACTACGTCACATCCACTATCTTTTCTATTTTTCCAATAACTTCTTAAATTGACAATTGCTCCAATCAAAGCAATGACTGCTATAATATTACGAACCCATACAATCGTCGTAATTTTAACAGCAACACTAATCCAAGATAGCATAATAAGCATATACACAAGAGCCGAAGTAATTAAGAAGGCTAATCCTAAAATCCACATTCTCTTTCGATCTTTCATTCCCATTAAAACACCAATTAAGAATAATAAAATCCACATGGCACAAGGATTAAATCCATCAATTAACCCAATAATAGCAGCTGCACTCATTAACGATAAATTCTTTAAATTGACTTTTCCAGCAACAGGAACATCAATACTAACATCTTCATCGCTTTCTGCTTCTTCTACACGAAATTCATCGACAATCTCTCGATCTTCTTGATAAGTACCATCAATAATTTGAGAAACAATATCCGTATACTCATGTTCTTGATAAAATTCAATTGCTCTTCGAATTTTCTCCCCAATCGTAGGAGAATATCCAGAAATAACAGTCGTTCCAATGACATTCGTAGGAACTCCACTTCTCTTAATGGAGAATACCTTCTCTACTTGTTCTAATAAAGCAGCATTCTCATCGTTATACCAAACCTCATAAGAAACAATTTCTAGATTCGGATATTCATCCTTGATCGATTCCAAAAACACTTCTTCTTCTGCACAATGAGGACATCCATCTCCATGAAAGAAATATAAAGTAATCTTATCCTCTTTTGCAAAACAAGTCATAGGAAAGAAAACAAGAGCCAGTAAGCAAATAATCTTAAGAATTCTTTTCATCAATCACACCAACATCCTTTAATTTTGAAACAAATTCATCATAAGAGTATTCTCCTACAAAACGAGTTACTTCCTCTTCCCCATTCATAACAACAAAAACAGGTAATTTGTCTCCTGGATGATAAGAAGAAGCTTCTTCTTCATCCATATCTAAATCATATTCTTGATAATCAATGGAATAGTTTTTTAATGTTTTCGCAATGACATTATTCATGATCAAACATCCACTACACCAAATCGCACCAATCTTAACAAGCCTCATCTAATCACCTCGTATCTTTAATTCATTCAATAACTTTCCAAATACTTCTACAAACGTATCAATCTCTTTCTTCGTAGTCTTAAAAGATAAACTAATGCGAATACTATGAGAAGCACGATCTTTATCTCTTGTAACAGCATAAACTGCTCTTGAATAATCTCCCGTAGAGCAAGCTGTCTGTGTAGAAACATAGATATCATATTCTTCTAATGCATGCTGCATCGTCTCTGGTTTGATAGAAGAAAAACTGACATTAACCATCTGTGGTAAACAATGAGAATTACTGTTCAATTGAACAGGTAAAGTATTTAATTTTTCAACTAAATAATCATGAATTTCTTGTACCTGTTTTTCTTTTTGATCAAAATCTTCATAGACAAGTCTCAAAGCTTTCGCAAAAGAAGCAATCAAAGGAGTAGCAGGTGTTCCACTACGGAAGACAGTGGTAGACTTTCCTCCATGAATTAAAGGTTCAATGACAAGTCCTTCTTTTTTAATTAAACATCCAATTCCTTTCATCCCATAGAATTTTTGACAAGAAATCGATGCTAAATCAACAACACTTAAATCGATTCTTTCTTTTCCAATACTCTGTGTCACATCACTATGAAAAATAGTCTTTGGATTGGAATGAACAATTTTACTAATCTCTCCTAGATTTTGTTTCACTCCCACTTCACTATTAACAGAAGCAATCGATACTAGAACCGTATCTTCTCTCATCAAAGATTGTAAGTTTTCTAAATCAACTAATCCATTTTCATCTAAAGAAACAAAATCAACTTCATACCCGTTCTTTTGAAGATACTGAATAGGTGCAATCACAGAAGAATGCTCTAACTCTGTTGTAATAATATGATGTCCTCGATTAGGATACTTACTGCAAACTCCTTTAATCGCCAAATTATTAGATTCACTAGAACCACTAGTATAAATAATTTCACTAGGTTTAACTCCTAAAATCTTCGCAATTTGTTCCGTAGAAGCATCAATTAATTTCTTAGCTTCTACTCCTAGTTTATGCATCGAATTCGGATTTCCTATAAAATCTCTACATACTTTTGCATACGTTTCAATCACTTCTTCATCAACAGGTGTTGTCGCACTATAATCTAAATAAATCATGAGAATCCCTCCCAACAACAACTTCATTATAACCAAAGTCTTATCAAAAAACAAATAAAATAGAAGTTGAATCACTCAACTTCTAGTTTAGTGAAGATATTTTTTCACCTTCTGTAAAACCTCTTCATGAGAAATACCATTCGTAATAATAGCCCCCTTTAAATCTCGATCATATCGTTGTGTATTGCCTTCAAAGTCTGTTACTTTTCCACCAGCTTCTTCTACAATTAATGAGGAAGCCGCTAAATCACAATTAGCATGTTCCTCTCCTGGAAATAAATCACAACTGAAATGTCCAGAAGCAATCGCCATACAACTTCTCGCAACACTTCCTATACAAGAAATACGAGAAACCTTCAACATATCTTGTACCATGGACAGAGTATCAAATTTCGCATGATTCCACATTTCAAAATTGATACGATATCCCAAATCTCCCAAGTGTTTATCATTGACATGGATTCTCTCTCCATTACAGAAAGCTCCTTCTCCTCGAATCGCTGTATAAGTTTTATCAAGATAGGGATCAGCTACTACCCCTACTTGTACTTCTCCATCTACAACATAAGCAAGAGAAAAAACACTAACAGGAATACTATCGGTATACATACCGGTTCCATCAATCGGATCACAAACCCATAGATGAGAAGATAAATTCTGATCGGATTCTTCTTCTCCCATGACAGAATGATTAGGATACCGTTCATGGACTTTCTCTACTAAATAATGATTAATCTTCTTATCAATTTCTGTTACAACAGTCCGATCTTTCTTAAAACCTAGTATCAGAGAAGAATCAAAATTCTCTAACATTTCTTTTTTGGCATACTCTGCAATTTCTAAAGCAAAATCCAAATGCTCTTTCATAAAAAACCTCCTAAAAAACACTAATTATTGATTAGTGTTTTGATAATAATCTCTTTCAGAAATCGATTCGGAAATAAGTTCTAAATCCTCATCCACAATCTCTTCTTCTCCTAAGAGTTCTTCTATTTCAAATAATACTTCTTTTAAACTTGTACATTTTAAATAATTGATTTTGTATCGATTTAATACTTCTATTTCATGATTCGTTAACAATAGATTTTTACCAACACTCTGTATTTGATTGGAAGTAAAATCCATTTCCCCAACCAATTCTTCTATATCGTAATCCATTATTTACAAGAATACCCATGATTTTTTAAATACATCATAAGTTCTCCATCTGTGTAAGCGTCCCCTACTTGTAGAGTAATGACTTCACTACTTTTGGTATTTGTATCAATATGAATACCAATCTCTCCATCATTATCATAGAAAGATACATTATCCAATAATACAAGTTCATTATTTGAAATATCAATGTCGACAACGACACTATTACCAGAAATAATACAAGAAGCTTTATTTCCTAAATAAGCAGTCGTATAGTCCATAGAATTCTTAATACCATTCAAAGCTTCTTGTTGTCTACTATACTTTTCAGGAACCGTAATCTTCTTCGTAACACTTAAAGAAGTAATCTTCTTTCCATCCATGTTACTGACAACTGTCTCTGTTAATTTAATATCGGCATCATAAGTCGTTACTTTTTCACAGACAACAACGGTTTGCTTAATATTCATAAATAAATAAACAATAATACAAATAAATAAAAATGTAATGACAACCGGTAATTTCATACTTTTACGAGTACTCATAAGAATCACCTCAATTATATTATATCATAAATAAAAGAATACCACGTATTCTTTTATTTAAAACCTTCCCATTTCCATTCTCGAATATATTGTAGATCTTCTCCATATTCCGCAATATGAAGACGATGTTTTTCTAACATGTCATAGCACCATTTAATTAATACTTGACTAGTCTTACTATAACGAGGAATTTCATTTAAGGCAGCAATTACTAAATGGAAACGATCTATTTCATTTTGAACACGAATATCAAAACTCGTTGTAATCGTTCCTTCTTCTTTATATCCATGAACATGTAAATCTCGATTATGTCTCTTATACGTTAATTGATGAATTAAAGAAGGATATCCATGGAAATTAAAGATAATTGGTTTATCTTTTGTGAAGATTTCATCATATTCTTCATCACTCATACCATGAGGATGAGTATCAGGAGATTGTAATTTCATTAAATCTACTACATTGACAACACGAATGCGAATTCCTTTCACACTCTTTCTTAAAATATCGACAGCTGCTAATGTTTCAAGAGTGGGAGTTTCTCCACAACAAGCTAATACAATATCCGGATCCCCTTCATCATTGGATGCAAAATTCCATACTCCTAATCCTTTTTTACAATGAGTTCTTGCTTGTGCTTTGGTTAACCATTGAGGTCTTGGATGTTTAGATGCCACAATCACATTGACATAATTTTTCGTACGAATACAATGATCAAAACAAGATAATAAACAATTGGTATCTGGAGGTAAATACATCCGGACAACATCTGCTTTTTTGGTCACTAAATGATTTAAGAATCCAGGATCTTGATGGGTATATCCATTATGGTCTTGTTGGAAAACATGACTCACTAATAAATAATTGAGAGAAGCAATCGGAGTTCTCCAAGGAATATCATTACATACTTTTAACCATTTAGCATGTTGACTAGCCATGGAATCAACAATACGAATAAAAGCTTCATAACTATGGAAGAATCCGTGTCTTCCTGTTAATAAATATCCCTCTAACATACCTTCACAAATATGCTCCGACAAATAAGCATCCATCACTCTTCCATCGGGAGATAAAAACTCATCTCGATCTAATATTTTAGAATTCCACATTCTTTTTTCAGCTTCAAATACAGCACCCAACCGATTGGATAAAGCTTCATCTGGTCCAAACATACGGAAATTATGGTTATCACGATTCAGTAAAAATACATCTCGAATATATTTTCCTAACTCCATGGTATCTTGAGCTTCGATACTACCTGGTTTCTTAACCTCTAAACAATAATTCTCCCAATCAGGAGCGATAATCTCTTTTAATAGATTTCCACCATTCGCAAAATTACTAGAACCCATACAAGAATTAATCGGAGGACATAACTCTTTTAATTCTTTCACTAGTCTTCCATTTTTATCAAATAATTCGTCTACTTGATAACTCTTTAACCATTTCTCTAAAATAGGTAAATTCTCTGGATGATCTTTCGTAATAGGAACGGGTACTTGATGAGCACGGAACGTTCCTTCCATCTTCTTGGTATCCACTTCTTTAGGTCCAGTCCATCCTTTTGGTGTTGTTAAAACAACGACAGGATAAGGGCCTTCTCCTTTGGAACGAACTTTATGGATTTGCTTCATTACTTTATCCATTACTTTCATCATATCTTCATGAAGTTTTAAAGAATCACTTCCCGTAACAAAGTAGGCTTTCCACCCATATCCATGAAAGAAATCCTCTAATTCATCTTGACTCATACGACCAAAGATGGTTGGATTTGAAATCTTATATCCATTACGATGAAGAATCGGCAAAACAACTCCATCTGTTTTTTTATTTAAAAATTTATTGATATGCCAACTAGTCGCAAGAGGTCCTGTTTCTGCTTCTCCATCTCCTACAACACAAGCTGCAATTAAATCACGATTATCTAAAACAGCTCCGGCAGCATGTGCTAAACTATATCCCAATTCTCCTCCCTCATGAATAGAACCAGGTGTCTCTGGTGCTACATGAGAAGATACTCCTCCTGGGAAAGAAAATTGTTTGCAAAGTTTCTTTAATCCTGCTTCATCTTCTGTTATTTCAGGATAAAATTTGGAATAAACACCTTCTAAATAGTTATTCGCAATCATAGCCTGTCCACCATGTCCAGGTCCTGAAATATAAATCATTTTCACATTATCCCGACGAATAATACGATTTAAATGCATATAAATAAAATTCTGGCCAGGGGCTGTTCCCCAATGACCTACAACATTTGGTTTAACATCCGTAATTTGAAGGGGTCTTCTTAATAATGGATTATCTAAAAGATACAATTGTGCTACACTTAAATAATTTAAAACACGGAAATAACAATCCATCTTTTCTATTTCTCTTCTTGGTATTAAGGCCATATCAACACTCCCTTATTCTATTAAATTATATCGTAGAAGCAAAAAAAAAGAAAGAGCTTAATGCTCTTTCTTATGAACAATATTCTTAAGTCTTTGGAAAAGAGATTCCTTCTCTTTCACAAAAACATATTCCTTTAATGGTTGATCCGAAACATCTTCTGTGATTTCTTTCGGAATGGATTCCATATCTTGATGGCTTAATCTCACAACAGAACCATCCATACTAGTAGCACGAAAATCACTGGATTCTCTTGTAAGATATTCCATCATCTCACTCATAGAGTAAGAATCAAAAAATTCTAAATAGAATTTTTCCATGGGAACATTTAATTTTCGAAATTCATGCTCCATCAAACTTCTTCCATCAGGAAAATCAATCTTAATAGAAGTATCATGACTACTGATAAAATCTTCAAAAGGGAGACTCTCCGGATTGATGGGATGAATGTATTTTACTTTTAAGGTTGCTGTTGATTTTTCTTTCTCCATTTCAATCACCAGCGCTTATAATACTATAAAAGAATTGAATTATCAAGTAAAATACTATAAAAATTATTTATGATTTAAATTTTCCCTCGCAACCGTAAGCATTAACTTAATACGATTGGCTTGATTCGTATGACTAGCACCCGGATCATAATCAATCGCAACAATATTGGAATCAGGATAAAGCTTCCTAAATTTCTTAATAACACTCTTTCCTACAATATGGTTTGGTAGACAAGCAAATGGTTGTACACAGACAATATTTGAAACACCATGTTTCATTAGACTAACCATTTCACTTGTTAAGAACCAACCTTCTCCTGTTTGATTTCCAAGTGATAAAATACCATCTACATTTTTAGCCAATTGATAGATATCGGTAACCGAATGGAATCTTGTATTCTTCAAAGCATCTTTTACCGGTTTTTCCATAATATCAATAATATTTAAAGCTTGTTGATTAATAAAAGCATTGATACTACCCGTCTTTAACATCTTATGTTTAATAACGGCATTATAGGCACAGTATTTTACAAATCCCATTAGGTCTGGCAAAAATACTTCTGCTCCTTCAGCTTCTAATTTTCCAATTAAATCATCATTGGCAAAGACATGGTATTTCACAAGGATTTCTCCAACAATTCCTACTTTTGGTTTTTCTACTAAATCAACAGGAACCTTCTTAAAGTCAGAAACAATATTCTTTATATTTTGTTTATATTTAGGAATTTTACCGGTCTTTAAATCTTCATAACAGATCTTCATCCATTTATCAAACAATTCCTGGCTCTTTCCTTTTTTCTTCTCATAAGGACGAGTAGCTAGTAATAATTTCTCTAATAAATCTCCATAGACAACTGCTTCTAATGCTTTCTTTGCAAAACTTGGTGTAATATGGAATGCTTGTTCTTTCTCTAATCCACTGACATTGAAAGATAAAATCGATACATCTCCAAATCCAGCATCTTTTAATCCTTTTCGAATTAATCCAATATAGTTTGTCGCACGACATCCTCCACCTGTTTGGGTAATAATAACACTCGTATTTTTTAGATCATATTGATTACTTTGTAAAGCTTCAATTAATTGTCCAATAACAATAATCGCTGGATAACAAGCATCATTATTAACATATTTTAATCCCGTCTCAACGGATAAATCCGTTGTCTGTCTTAAATAGACGGCATGATATCCTTCACTATTAAAGATACTCTCAAACAAAGGCATATGATGAGCACTCATATCTGGGAATAATAACGTATGTTTTTTATCTTCTTCTTTAAAGAAAGGTTTTTGATAATCATAAGGACGATATTCTTTGACATTCGCTACTCTCTTATTCATAGAAGCAATTAAAGAACGAACACGAATCTTCGCAGCTCCTAAATTATTGATCTCATCAATTTTAATCGTTGTATATAATCGATTATTCTTTCTGAGAATTTCTTCTGCTTGATCCGTAATAATCGCATCTAATCCACAACCAAAAGAATTTAAATTAACAAGTTCCATATTTTCATGACGAGATACTACATCCGCTGCATGGAATACACGAGAGTGATACGTCCATTGATTAACAATTCGTAAATTAGAAGTCATCTGACTTAAATGACAAATAGAATCTTCTGTTAAAACACAAAGACCTAAAGAATTAATCATCGTATCAATTCCATGATTGACTTCTCGGTCTAAGTGATAAGGACGTCCTGCTAAAACAATTGCTTTCTCATGATGTTCATCAATATAACGAATAAATTCTTCTCCCTTATTTCTCACTTCTTCTTTGAAACGAGCTTGTTCCTGAAATCCTGAATGAATCGCATCTTTTAATTCTTTTTTCGTAAAATGATAGGATTTGAATTCTTTTAATTCAGACATTCTCGTAAACATTAATTTTTCATCCATCGGAATAAATGGATTTAAGAATAAGATATTCTTTTCTTCTAAATCTTCTACATTTAATTTAATGGATTCACTATAACTTTGAACAATCGGACAGTTATAAGCATTATCACTATTTTGGAATTCTTTTTTCTCATACATAATACATGGATAAAAAATCGTCTGAATTCCTTTTTCTAATAAATTAATAATATGTCCATGAACTAATTTTGCAGGGTAACAAGCAGATTCACTAGGAATCGATTCAATTCCCTTCTCATACATTCTACGATTCGAATGATCAGAAATAATTACTCGGAATCCTAACTTCGTAAAGATCGTAAACCATAAAGGATAATCTTCATACATATTTAAAACTCTTGGAATACCAATGACTCCTCTAGGAGCTTTCTCTTCTTCCAAAGGTTCATAATCAAATAAACGATTATATTTCCAAGCATACATATTCGGTAAATTGGAATTACTTCCGTTATTGCCACTACCTCTTTCACATCGATTACCAGAAATAAAACTCTTCTTATTAAATAAACTAATCGTAAGAGCACAATGATTCTCACAACCTTGACATCTACTATGAGTAGTCTTTACCTTCATATTGAGAATTTCTTCTTTGGATAACATACTACTCTTAACATCTTGATCATCATATTCTAAGAAGTTATTTAAGGCAATTAAAGCAACTCCATAAGCACCCATTAATCCTGCAATATCCGGTCTCACTACTTTTTTACCCGTAATATTTTCGAAGGCTTTTAATACTGCATCATTATAGAAAGTTCCCCCTTGAACAACAATCTTTTCTCCCAAGGTAGAAACATCTCTGATCTTCATGACTTTTTGAATCGCATTTCGAATAACAGAATAACTAAGTCCAGCAAAAATATCTCCTAGAGGTCTTCCCTCTTTTTGTGTCTGTTTAATTTTACTATTCATGAATACGGTACAACGACTTCCTAAATCAATAGGAGCTTTCGAAGTAACTGCATATCGTACAAATTCTTCTACGGTCATATTAAGAGATTTTGCTAACGTCTCAATAAAAGATCCACATCCAGAAGAACAAGCTTCATTTAACATGATAGAGTCAACAGCTCCATTCTTAATCTTGATGTACTTCATATCTTGTCCACCAATATCAATGATACTTTCAACTCCTGGTAAGAAATAATTGGCAGCTTCATAATGAGCCATTGTCTCAATTTCACTGATATCTAGATTAAAAGCTGTCTTAATTAACATCTCTCCATATCCAGTAGAACCTGCACTACGAATAATCGTATTCGGACCTAATTTCGAATATAGATCTAAAATCATATCTTTAATCGTATCAACAGGAGTTCCTTCATTCCCACGATAATTCTCATATAAAAGTTTTCCTTCATAATCAATCGCAACCACTTTAGCCGTCGTACTACCTGCATCAATTCCGACAAATACATCTCCTGCATACGTAGAAATATCTCCTCTTTTAACACGATTCTTCTCATGTCTCTTTAAGAATTTTTGATAATCAGCTTCATCTTTAAATAAGACTTTTAAACTATTAGAATCACTCTCTCTAAAATAAGATAAACGTTTTAATAACTCTTCTATCTCCGATACAGAATAACTCTTCTTCGTATCATTTTCTAGACAAGCTCCTAAGCAAACAAATAGTCTAGCATCTTCTGGAATAATGATTTCCTCATCTTTTAAATCTAATGTCTTAATAAACCTCTCTCTTAACATATCTAAATAATTAAGAGGTCCTCCTAAGAACATAACATTCCCTCTGATAGGTTTTCCACAAGCAAGACCACTAATCGTTTGATTGACAACTGCCTGCATAATGGATAAAGCAACATCTTCTCTGGAACATCCTTCATTGAGTAATGGTTGAATATCTGTCTTCGCAAAAACTCCACAACGAGAAGCAATCGGATAGATTGTTTTCCCTTCTCTTGCTAAAACATTTAATCCTTCCGTTGTAGTATTCAGTAAGACCGCCATTTGATCTAAGAAAGCACCCGTACCACCTGCACAAGAACCATTCATTCTCTGCTCAATCGTTTGATCAAAATAAATAATCTTGGCATCTTCTCCTCCAAGTTCAATGGCTACATCTACTCCACTTGCATATTTTTGAATCGCATTTTTACAAGCAATTACCTCTTGTACAAAAGGAACATCCAAGTATTTTGCTAAAGCAATTGCTCCACTACCTGTCATGGTAATAGAAAAAGTACTCTTTGGATATTTTTCTAATACTTCACTAAATAAATCTTTAATCGTCTTCTTGGTATCAGAATAATGTCTACGATATTCTTTATATAAAACAGAATCATCTTTATCAAGTACAATCATTTTCACAGTAGTAGATCCTACATCAATTCCAATTCTAAGTTTTTTACTCATGCAATCACTTCCTATAAAAAAGCACTAGTATTATTTTACCATTCTTTTTCTTCAAAAAAAATAGACAATTGTATAAAATATGTATAAAAAAAGACTCTTAAG
>JAGCSA010000022.1 GCA_017964405.1 Bacilli bacterium | reverse complement strand
TTTAGTTTTTTAGCACTAAAAAACCCATAAAATATGGGTTTTGTAGTGAAACTTGTAATTAACGTTTTGAGAATTGAGGAGCACGACGTGCTTTTTTCAATCCTGGTTTCTTACGTTCTTTCTTACGTGAATCTCTTGTGATAAATCCTGCTACTTTAAGAGTTTTTCTGAAGCTATTTTCTGAATCAGCTGGAGTTGTTTTATCATAATCTAATAAAGCTCTAGTGATTCCTAAACGGATAGCTCCTGTTTGTCCTTGGAATCCTCCACCACTAACTTGTGCATCTACATCAAACATATCTTTTGTATTTGTTAATTCTAGAGGTTGTGTTAAGTCCATTACACAGATTTCAGATGGGAAGTATTCTCTAACATCTCTTCCGTTAACTGTGATCTTTCCTTTTCCTGGAGTTAAGGTAACTCTTGCTACACTTGTTTTTCTGTGTCCAGTTCCAGTATATACATTTTTCTTTTCTTTTGCCATACTTTAAACCCTCCTACTTAACCTCTAATACTTCTGGTTTTTGAGCTTGATGTTTATGTTCTGCACCAGCATATACGTGTAGTTTTGTAAACATTTCTCTTCCAAGTCTGTTATGAGGTAACATACCACTAACAGCTATCTCAATCATTTCTTCAGGATATTGTTCTCTCATTGTTCTAGCAGATCTTTCTCTTAATCCACCTGTATACATTGAGTGATTATAATACATTTTCTTATCTAATTTGTTTCCTTTTAAATCTACTTTAGAAGCATTGATAATAATAATATTATCTCCACAATCAATGTGTGGTGTGTAAGTTGGTTTATGTTTTCCGCGTAAGTAAGTTGCAGCTAGAGAAGCAACTCTACCTAATGCCTTACCTTCTGCATCAATCACATACCATTTACGTTCTACGGTTTCTTTTTTTTGCATATAACTTGTCATATTTTTTTCTCCTTTTACTTCAACTATAATTTCCCGGGTTCTAGTTAAGTTGGTATATTTGAATGTACCGATTAGAATTATACTAAAAAAAGTATTAAAAATCAATACTTTTTCCTTTTTTTATAATGTTTTTACGTCTTTTGTAGCATCTTCTGATGCTGCTAATAAGTCTAATTTACATAATGCTCTTTCTAATTCTTCATCTGACATAGATTCTACATAAGAAGATGCATATTTTTCATGAATTTGATTTAGTGATTGTTGTTGTAAACTATAAGCAGCAATTGTTGTAGCAGCACCTGCTGCTGTTGTTAATATTAAGTTCTTAACATTTGCTTCTCTGAACTCTTTCTTTTTAAAATCGTAAACATCTCTTGCAATTCCTACTACAGAGGCTGCTCCGATTACTAATGTTGTAATATTCATATTATTTTCCCCCTATCTGTTTTTGTCTTTGTCTTTCTACTTGTTCTCTATAAAACATAGCTCTCATTTGTCTTAATTGTTCTGGTGTATTGATATGATCTAAGATTTCTTGAAAGCTTGGTAATGATTCACTTTCTTCAATACTTTTATGAATGACAGCAGCTGCTTCTCCAAATTCTTCTATATTCTTTTGAATTGTTTGTTCTTCTCTTCTTTTCAAAGCAGGTTGTACTGTTTTTAATCTACATAAGTTATAGTTTTGAATATTGATACACTCAAAGTTAACGGCTGCTGATAGGATTTCAAATCCTAGTAGCCATGGACATAATGGTATTTGTAGAATGGTTCCTGCTAGAAAGATTGGAATCAATATTCCATTTGCCATTAATCCTTTTTTATGAACGTTTTTATTCCATTCTAAGTAGTGAATAATCTCTGTTGGTCTCTTTGGATCCATATGATAATTTCTGTTCTTTTCTTCTGTTAATTCTTTTCTCATGGCCATCTTTGCTAACTTAGTATTTTCAATGATTGCTTTTCTTTCCTCTTCTGTTTTTGCTCTTTTTAGAGCTCTTTTCTTTTGCCAATCACAGTATTTATCATAATGATGGATAAAGTTTGGAAAACACTTTTTCAAGATGAGAAATTTCCCTTTTTCTACTAGGAAAACTAACTTTTGGAATTTGAGTGCTCCCAATCGTTCATAACGTTTGAGTTTTTGTTTTTCATTCCCCTTATTCATATTCAAAACCCCTTATTCCTCAAATGTGCCCTATATTATACCATAAAACATGAAAAAAAGCAACGTTCGTTGCTTCTAGATCTGTTTCACTTTTTGAATTGGTTTTTCTACAGGAGCTTGTATTTTTCCTTGTAGAATCCAATCTTCTTCTTTCTTTTCTAATTGTGCACTCATCTGTTCTAATTCTTGATCCGATAGAGAATCCACATAGTGATTAGCAATATAGATGGTTCTTGATGGATCTCTTGTTGCGGATAAAGTAAGAGAAGTGGCGAGTCCTGTTATCGTTGTCATTCTTGCATCTTCATCTCTTACCGTATCATCTACCGTTGAAGTTGTACAAAGAAGGGATGTTGTCCCTAATGGATCTGCATGAATCATTAACATATTTCTTCCCCCTATTGGTAGATTACATCTACTAAATATAGCCCCTCTGCAGGAGCTGTTTTCCCTGATTTGGTACGATCTTTACTTTCTAATATTTCTTTTACATTCTCGGGAGGCATTTTTCCTTCTCCTACTCGAATTAGAATTCCTACCATATTTCTTACTTGGTAGCGAAGAAATCCTGTCCCTTGAAAAGTAATCGTTACGATAGAGCCTTTTTCTTCTATCTTTGTTTTTGTAATGGTACGGATACAATTATCTTTTTCTTTGTTGTCTGTTACAAAAGCTCTAAAATCATGTTCTCCTTCAAAGTAGAGAATTGCTTGTTTCATTCTCTCAATATCTAATTCATGATTATATTGAAAGATATAGTTTCTTTCTAGAGGGTTATATTCCCCTAAGTTGATTTTATATTGATAGATCTTTTCTTTTACATTGTATCTTGCATGAAAATCATCGGATACTTCTTTTGCCTCAATCACATGAATATCATCTGGTAGATTACTATTCATGGCTCTTTTCAATTTTTTTTCTGTGATTTTTACTTCTAGATTGGCATGTCCATATTGAGATAGGGCATGAACTCCTTTATCCGTTCTTCCTGTTGCGACAATCGAAGTTTTCTTCCCATTATTAATTTTTGTTAATGCCTCTTCTAGTTTTTCTTGGATCGTATTCAATCCTTTTTGAGATTGATATCCTGCATAAGCAGATCCATCATAAGAAAATTTGATTAAGAATCTCATTTTTTCCCCCTTTATACATGTTTATAAATATCTTTGATTAAATCTCTAATATCTCTTACATATTCTATTTTTTGATGTTTTCTTGCCATTTCAATAAATTCTATGATTTCTGGTAATGGCAGTTTATTCTTTCTAAAAATATCTGTCTTTTGATAAATCTCTGTTGTTTTTCCTTCTAATAAGATTTGATGATTATGATAAATGATTGCATGATCTGTTTCTTGATAGAGAAGTTCTGGATCTTGTGAGATAATCACAATTGCTTTTCCATATTCTTCTTTTAATCGTTTTAAAACCATCATTATCTTCTTTTGATTCTTACCATCTAGTACTTTCATTGGCTCTTCTAAAATGATGATTTCTGGATTACATAATAATTCTAGTGAAATTTGTACTAGTTTTTGTTCGGAAGTAGATAAAGAATAAATATTTCTTACTAATACATCTTCTTTCAAACCTACTATTTTTAAAGCATCTTTTAATTTCTTTAATACATTTTTAGGATAGATATCTTCTCTTTTTAGATATTCTATCATTTGATCTCCTACTGTTTGTTCATGAATACTCTCTTCTATTCTTTCTCTTACAAAGGCAATCTTTGCTTTCAATGTTTTATCTTTTAACTCTTTTTTATTAACAAAAATATTATGAATATCTCTTTGTAGTCTTATCATCGAGATGATTTCTTCTAAATGATTTCCTGTGATTCCGTTTATTTCTTTTTCTTTGATTGTAAAACTAAGTTTATGATTCTTATAGTTATAATCTTTGAATGCTAGTTCCATAAAGCCTCTACTAACTTTTCTTTTTCTAATTCAATTTCTTTGATTAAATCATAATCTCTTAGTTTTACGGATAGGTCTATCATAAACGGAACTTTTAGCCCTGCTTTATTAATTAAGTTATCTTTTTGAAGAATGGTAAGAGGATCTCCCTCTAATATCATTTCTCCCTCTTTCATAATATAGAGTTTATCAACTAATAGGGTTGCTTCTAGACTTAAAGTCATAATGATCATAGAGATTTTAAAAGCTTTGGTACAAGCTTTTAGAAAGGTATAGGCTTCTTTTAAATCTTCTTTATCCAGGTAGGAATCAATACTATCAATGACCACTAAATCTTCTGCTTTTCCGACTGCTATCATCATTTGAAGCCATATTTTCTCTTGAATCGTCATCTTTTCTATTTCTTTTGATAAGATAGTCTTTAAAAACTTATGTTTTTGAAAGAATTCTATTCTCTCTTCCAAACAATTTCTTCTGATTAGTTCTTCTTCTCCTGTTTCTTCTACTAAGATACATTCATTTGGATAAACTACCTGTACAGAATGGTTATATTCTTCTAAAGAATAGTCTTTAATATCCTTTCCTTTTAAGTTTATATTGAAATTATCGATAATTTTTCTATCTAAAATTCTACATAGTGTAGATTTACCACTATTATTAGAACCTGCGATTGCTATAAAACATCCTTTTTCTAAACTTAAAGAGAGTGAATCCCATAAATTATTATATTGTAAGTCATTGATATTTAATATTACTTCCATATAAATCCCCCTGTGGAAATAAAAAGCCAACTATTCGCTGGCTTTCTTTTTTTGAATTCGATAGATTACTTTCAATAGATATTTATCTGATACAAATCTACTAAAGAACTTCGCACATTTCATTCTAAATCCTGGAATAATTAACATTTTATTTTTAAACATATTGTCGATGGCATATCTTGCGACATCTGCACTCTTCATTGGTTTTACAGAGAAGTGTACTCCTGCGACATTATTGAAGTTTGTCTCTACAGGGCCAGGACATAAGACAGATACATGTACGTTTGTCTTTTTCTTTTTTTCTTCATAATATAAAGCTTCTGTTAGTTGATAAACATATGATTTTGTTGCATAATACGTACTCATTAATGGTCCTGGTTGAAAGGCTGCAGAAGATGCTACATTTAAGATATACGTATCTGTATCTCTTTTTTCCATATCTTTTACTAAATATTTGGTAAGAATATGAACTGCTTTAATATTAGTATTAATTAATTCTAGATCTTTATTTAAATCTGTATCCGTTAAATATCCAAAATCACCTAATCCAGCATTGTTGATTAGGATATCAATATTTTCTTTTTTAGCGATAACATATAAGTCTTTGACTCTTTGTTCATTCGATAAGTCTGCCACAATAATCGTGGTCTTTGTAGGTAATTCGTCTTGAATTGCTTCTAGCTTTTCTTTACTTCTAGATACTAGTATCAGTTCACAATCTTTCGTTGCCAGGTATTTTGCCATATCTAGACCAATACCCGAAGATGCACCTGTTATTAAAGCCTTCATATTATCACCTACTCATTTTTATTATAGCAAATTTACTAGTATTATACAAGTTAATGCTTTTTTGTACAAAAAAAGAAAGAATTTAATCTAATTCTTTCTTTTATTAATTATTACTTCTTGCTCCGATACGAAATGCTGGAATAACAGATTCTTTAACCATAGCACTGATTATGCTGGCATAATAAGTATTCTCCCCATTAACACAAAAATATTGATTAGGATTTGTCTTATAAGCAGTTCGAGTCCACCAAACTCCTCCTGGCTTTGCAATCCCTTCAAAATTTGAAGTGGTGATTCCCAATGACTTATAATAATCTAATTGTCTAGTGTTATTATATGCTGAATCGTTGTAATCTATTCCAGTATTTGGGTTTCCATCTACATCTTCTAATACTTCATGTATTGATAATAAATAGCTTTTATCTGTACTAGTAAAATTTGATTCCCCTGCTGTACTTCCATGACTTGATATTACTTTTGTATCCATAATTCCCTCTTGTAATTCATTAGGTAGACTATTATAAAAAGTTCCATTAAGATATGTTCTAATTTTTGTATCTGGCCATCCTCCTACATTGGTATTTTCATAACTACTCATTTCCATGGGAACTGTTATATAATCTATAAACTCTATCACAAATCCACATGCCGTTTGGGAGAAATTGGGATCATTACATTCTGGTGGATTTGACATATTGGCGATTCGTACTGTATGTGTTCTATAATCAACTAGATTGAATGTTTTGGTATCTCCTACATGGTATTTATCTGTTGCACCGTATTTTACAGCTGAAACGATTGTTTCCCAATCATCTGTTGCGAAGGCATTTGGATGTAGTACTCTTGTAGCTGTACTATCTGCTTGGAGATACGTTGTACCATAAGTTAATGTTAAGGATTGTGCAGTATTTGGTAGATCTCCTGGATCAATATCTGTATTATATTCTACTCTTACTTTGTATGTTTCCTTTGCATTTGCATTTAATAATTGTTTTTCTTCGATGGGGATTCCATCACCATAAGTTACTCTATAGTTTATATAATTTGGAATATCCATTGTTTGTGTGATGAGATCAATCATCGCATCAATGGTACCATCGTTTTTCGCATCTACTGTGAATTCATAGAAGTCTCCTGGTTTTGATAGGTGAGCACTGAAAGTAACCGTTGTTTTACCCGTATCGATGGTTGGAGTTGTTGCTGAAACAGAACCTGTTGTTACTTGTACATTATCCCAATATACATTCCAGGTATTTGCATCTACATCGGTTGTTCCTGATATATTGAGGGTGGTTGTTAAAAAAGCATATCCTATTCCTATGAATAGAATTCCCATGAATAATATCATGATTAAGTTCTTTTTCCTTCTGTTTTTCATATTCTCACCTATTATTACCATACCACAAAAAAACAAGTATTTCTACTTGTTTCTTGTCTTTTTATTCTTCTTCTTTAGTTTCTTTTTTCTCTTTTTTAGATTCTTTCTTAGCTGCTTTCTTTTCTTCTTTTTTCTCTTCTTTCTTCTCTTCATCCATTAATTTTAAGATTACCATTAATGCGTCATCTCCACGTCTTTCTGATAATTTTAAAATTTGGGTATAACCACCGTTTCTGTTTGCGAAACGAGGTGCCAAGTTATTGAAGATTTCATCTACAACTTTTGTATCGTTATGTAAGAAAGCTAATGCCTTACGACGAGATACTAAATCACCTTTTTTACCGTAAGTAATCATTTTATCAACAAACTTACGTGCTTCTTTGGCTCTTGTCTCTGTAGTAGTAATAGATCCATTCATTACTACTTGTTTTGTTAGTGTCGCAAGCATACTTCTTCTGTGTTTATTATCTACACCTAATTTTCTATATGCCATAGTACTTCCTCCTTATCTTAGTCATCATCACGTAATACTAGGCCCATATCTCTAATTTTGTCTAATACTTCTTTTAGAGATTTCTTTCCTAAATTACGTATTTTCATCATATCTGATTCGCTCTTATTAACAAGATCTTGTAGTGTATGGATACCAGCTCTCTTTAAGCAGTTATAAGCTCTTACAGAGAAGTCTAAGTCTTCAATTGAAGTCTCTAAAGCTTTTACTTTTGGATCTTCCGTCTTCTCAATCATCATTCCACTTACATCTGCGATAGATGATAAATCTGTAACGATTTCTAAGTGTTCAATTAAGATACGTGAAGCTAAAGCAATAGCTTCTTCTGGTTTGATGGAACCATTGGTCCATACATCCATAATTAATTTATCATAACTTTCATCTTGTCCAACACGAGCATTTCCTACTTCGTATGAAACTCTTTCAATAGGAGAATATAGTGAATCAACAGCAATTTCTCCAACTTTCTTAATATCATGAATTCTCTTGTTGTCTTCACTTCTTACATATCCACGACCATTGGTAACAGTCATTTCCATATTAAGTGAAGCACCTTTTGATAATGTACAAATCACTTTATCTTGGTTGATTACTTCAATATCTGCATCATGTTCAATGTCAGCTGCTGTTACTTCTCCTTCTTTTGTTGTATTGATACGTACTACTTTTGCTTCATTTGAATGATTTTTAAATACTACCCCTTTTAAGTTTAAAATGATCGTAGTTACATCCTCATAAACTCCATCGATCGTTTGGAATTCATGAAGTACTCCATCGATTTTGACACTACTGATAGCACTTCCTGGTAGAGATGATAACATTACTCTTCTTAGTGCATTTCCGATTGTAGTACCAAATCCTCTCTCTAATGGTTCTAATTCAAATCTCCCATAGAAATTATTTTCTATTGAATCCGTTATTTTATAAATTGGTTTTTCAAATTGTAACATGAAACTAACCTCCCTTTACTTTTTAACAAACCTTTTATATATCCTCAATAATTGCTTTCCAAATTATCCTCTTGGACGTTTTGGTGGACGACATCCATTATGTGGAATTGGAGTAACATCAGCGATTGCTGTTACTTCTAGTCCTGCAGTTTGTAACGAACGTATTGCTGTTTCACGTCCTGGTCCTAATCCTTTAACACGAACTTCTACTTTACGCATTCCCATATCGAATGCTGCTTTTCCTGCAGCTTCTGCAGCCATACCGGCAGCGAATGGAGTTGATTTCTTACTTCCTTTGAAACCGATTGCACCAGATGATGCCCAGCTTATTACATTTCCATCTTTGTCCGTGATGGTTGTGATGGTATTATTAAATGTTGAATGTACATGAGCGATTCCCTCTGGGACATTCTTTTTCACTTTTTTCTTTCTTGTTTTATAAGCCATAAGTCTTACCTCCTTTTTTTAATTACTAAACTTTCTTCTTATTTGCTACTATTTTTCCTTTACCCTTACGAGTACGAGCATTACGATTCGTTCTTTGACCTCTTACAGGTAATCCTTTTTTATGACGGCTTCCTTGGTATGAGTTAATTTCCATCTTAGTTTTGATGTTCATGCTAACTTCACGACGTAGGTCACCTTCTGTTAAATGCTTATTGATTTCATCACGAAGTTTTACTAAATCGTCTTGTGATAAATCAGATGTTTTTGTTGTTGGATCAATTCCAACAGCTTCACAAATTTGTTTTCCTAGACTTCTTCCAATACCATAAATGTATGTTAAAGAAATACAGATATGCTTGTCATTTGGAATGTCTACACCTTTAATACGAGCCATTCAAGTACACCTCCTATTATCCTTGAACTTGTTTGTGTTTTGGATTTTCACAAATAATTCTAACTTTTCCTTTACGTTTTACAACCTTGCATTTTTCGCAGATTGGTTTAACAGATGCTTTAACTTTCATATTTTTCCCTCCTATTATTTACGATAGGTAATACGCCCACGTGTTAAATCATAAGGCGATAGTTCTATCATTACGGTATCTCCTGCTAAAATACGAATATAATTCATTCGGATTTTACCAGAAACGTGAGCTTCCACAATGTGTCCATTTTCCAATTGAACTTTGAATTTTCCTCCTGGAATAATTTCAAGAACTTTACCTTCAATTTCAATTGTATCTTCTTTAGCCATCTTTTCACTCTCCTGACTGAAATCGTATCTCCTAAGAAGGTACGTTGGTACCTTCTTATTAAATGATACTGATTCGATACATTATTTTATAATATCTTCAATTTGTTTGAAAATATTTTCAACAGTGTCATCACCATTGACTTCTTTTAAAACATTTTGTTTTCTGTAGTGTTCAATAATTGGGGCAGTTTTTTCTTCATACGTTTGATATCTTGTTTGGAATGATTCCAAATTATCATCGCTTCTTTGATATAACTTTCCACCACATTCGTCACATACAGATTCTTCCTTTGGAGTATTCTTTGGATCATTAATATTATAAATCGCTCCACAATTCTCACAAAGTCTTCTTCCTGTTATTCTCTTTTCAAGTACTTTTTTTTCAATATTGATATAGATGACATTTCCTACTTCATATCCTAATCTTTCTAGGATTTCATCATATTTATAAGCTTGCTCTAGATTTCTTGGAAATCCATCAATGATATAACCATTTTTGCAATCTTCTTTTCCTAGACGATCTTCTACTAATTGATAGGTAATTTCATCTTTTACTAATTGTCCACTTGCTAAGGTTTCTCTTACATATTCTCCTATTTCAGAATCTTCTTTCGAAATTTCTCTTAAGATATCTCCTGTTGAAATATGTGGAATATGATATTTTTCAACGACAAGCTCTGCTTGTGTTCCTTTTCCTGCAGCAGGTGGTGCAATAAACATAATATTTTTCATTATCTTCTACTATATCCTCTCTTATAGCTTCTCGTTAGTATACTTCCTTCTAGTTGTTTATAAGTTTCTAGTGCGACACCAACTACGATTAATAATCCGGTTCCCCCGATTGTTACACTGGTTGGTAAGCTTGTTACCCTTGAGAAAATGATTGGTAGACCTGCAATGATTGATAAGAATGCAGCTCCTAGAACGGTTAGACGAGATAGAATCTTACTAACATATAGTTTTGTTTCATCTCCTGGTCTAATTCCTGGAATATATCCACCATTATCTTGTAAGTTCTTTGCAAATTCATCTGGTTTTAATTGAATAAACGTATAGAAATATGCAAAGAAGAAGATAAATATAACATATAAGATAAATCCTACAGGGGTTGTATACGTTAAATATTTTTGTACCACAATGGTGAATGTATCATTCTTAATTACTTGTGCCAGTATACTAGGAATGGATAACAAACTGGATGCAAAAATAACGGGTATTACTCCTGCTGTATTAATTTTAATTGGCATGAAACTTTGAGAAGCTCCATAAGCACTGGTTGATTTATTGGCATATTGAATTGGAATTCTTCTTTCAGATTCTTGTACAAAGATCATTCCAATGACGATACCGAAGTATACGATTACAAATAGAATGAACTTAATAATTCCTAATGCAATGACTTGGGTTGTTCCTTCGAAAGAAACTAATCCATTAAATGCATCGATAAACATCTGTGGTAGAGTGGCAATTATACCAGCCATGATAATTAAGCTGACACCATTTCCAATTCCCTTTTGCGTAATTTGATCTCCCATCCATAATAAGAATGCTGTACCAGCCGTTAATACGGTTGCAATGTACATATATTGCATTGGATTTCCTGAAGATCCTAAGAAGGCATAAGAGAAAGCATATCCTTCAATAAATGCAAATCCGATACCAATGTATCTCGTGATTTGATTGATCTTTTGTCTTCCTGTATGTCCTTGTTTTCTTAGTTCTGTGAAATAAGGAATAATATCCATCTGCAATAATTGCATAATAATGGATGCTGTGATGTATGGCATAACTCCTAATGCGAAGATTGAGAAGTTCTTTAATGCTCCACCACCAATCGTGTTAATTAATTCCAAGAACCCTAAGTTCTTTGTTAAGTTCTCTGTTCCAGGAACACGAATATTGATTCCTAGAATGAAAACAGTTAAACATGCCAAAGTAAAATAGATTCTGTGACGTAAGTCTTTATTTCCTGAAGTAAATAATTCCTTCATCGCTTTGAACATCTTAGATCACCTCAGCTTTACTTCCTGCCTCTTTAATCTTTTCTAAAGCACTCTCTGAAAATTTATGAGCTTGAATGGTTAATTTCTTCTCTAATTTTCCATTTCCAAGTACTTTAATTCCTTCATATTGTTTTTTTACTAAACCAGTATCTTTTAATAATGCTGGGGTAACTACTGTACCATCTTCAAACTTATTTAAATCTGCTAAGTTAATTACTCCATAAACAGTTTTAAATCTAGCATTCTTGAATCCTCTTTTTGGAATTCTTCTATATAGTGGTAATTGTCCACCTTCAAATACTGGGTTGATACTTGCTCCACTACGTGCTTTTTGTCCTTTTTGACCTTTTCCACTTGTTTTACCAAGACCACTACCTGGACCACGGCCAACACGTTTTTTAGCATGAGTAGCACCGATATTCCTTTGTAATTCATTTAATTTCATTATCCTAATATCTCCTCTACTGTTTTACCGCGAAGTGCAGCTACTTGCTCTGGAGTCTTCATAGACTTTAATGCATTCATAGCAGCTCTTGCCATATTTAATTTAGTTCTTGCTCCTAGTGATTTAGAGCTAACATCACGAATTCCTGCTAAGTCAAGAATGGCACGAACTGATCCACCAGCAATTACTCCAGTACCTGCAGCAGCAGGCTTGATAATAACTCTAGCAGCTCCAGCTGTACCGATTGCTTCATGAGCAACTGTTCTTCCATCCATTAGAGGGACTGTGATAATATTCTTTTGTGCATCTTGAAGTGCTTTTTTGATTGCATCAGGTACTTCATTTGCTTTTCCAATACCTAATCCAACTTTTCCTTTACGATCTCCAATAACAACTGTTGCAGAATATCTTCTTTGACGTCCACCTTTGTTAACTTTAACAACGCTTTTAACATCAATGACTAATTCTTCAAATTGTTTTTCTTTAGAGTCTTGCGTTTTCTTTTGCATATTACCCTCCTATTAGAATTCTAATCCGTTTTCACGTGCAGCTTCTGCTAAGGCAGCAACACGTCCATGATAAAGATATCCACCTCTATCAAATACTACTTTTGTGATTTTAGCAGCTTTTGCTTTTTCAGCAATTGACTTTCCAACCACTTTAGCTGCTTCAACATTGCTTCCATTTTTAATCTTTAAATCTTTATCTAATGTGGAAGCAGAACAAAGAGTAGTTCTAGTTTCGTCATCTATGATTTGTGCATAAATTCCTGTGTTAGAACGGAATACACATAATCTTGGTACTGCGCTTGTTCCCATCATTGTTTGACGAATTCTTTCATGACGAGCAACACGCATACTATTACGAGATTCTTTTTTTATCATAATTTATTCTCCCTTCCTACTATTAAGCAGCTTTCTTTCCTTCTTTACGACGAACATGTTCGTCCTTGTAACGAATTCCCTTTCCTTTATAAGGTTCAGGTTGTCTTACTTTTCTAATATTTGCAGCAAATTCACCAACTAATACTTTGTCGATTCCTTTTACTGTAATTTCAGTATTGCTTACTGATTCTACTGTAATTCCTTCTGGGATTTCCATATTTACTGGATGGGAATAACCAGCTGAAATTACTAACTTCTTTCCTTGAACATTGAAACGATATCCAACACCAACGATCTCTAATCCTTTTTCATAACCTTTGGTTACACCTGTAATCATGTTATGAACAAGAGAGTTCATTGTTCCGTGCATCGCTTTTGCTTCTTCATTTGCTCTTTCGAAAGAAATCTTTCCATCTTCACTCTTAAAAGAAATATCTTTTAATAATGGATGTCTTAATTCTCCCTTAGGCCCTTTTACAACAACTACGTTATCAACACATTCTACTGTAACACCTTGAGGGATTTCCATAATACGATTTCCAATACGGCTCATAATGACACCTCCTATTTCTCATTTTAAATTTACCGTGTATCACGGGTTTCAAATTATCTTTGTCCTTAATTACCAAATATAAGCTAGAACTTCTCCACCTATATTCTCTTTACGAGCTTGTTTATCTGTCATAATTCCTTTAGATGTAGAAATGATTGCAATTCCTAATCCGTTAATAACTCTAGGAACCTCATCATTTTTCGCATAAACACGAAGTCCTGGCTTGGAAATTCTCTTTAATCCAGTGATAACTCTTTCTTTCTTATCTGTATATTTTAAAGTAATTACGATGGTATCTTGTACATTACTATTCTCATCACTGTTTTCGATTCTATAATCTTTAATGAATCCTTCTTCTTTTAAAATTCTTGCGATTTCGTTTTTAATTTTAGAAGCAGGGACTCTTACTTCTTCATAACGCATTTGATTAGCATTACGAATTCTTGTTAACATATCTGCAATTGTATCTGATACTACTGCCATAATTAATTCCTCCTTTCCAATTACCAGCTTGATTTTTTAATTCCTGGTATTTGTCCTTTATAAGCTAATTCACGGAAGCAAATACGGCAGATTCCGAATTTACTCATAACTGCGTGTGGACGGCCACATCTTGAACATCTCGTATATTCACGTACTTTGTACTTTTGTGGTCTATTAGCTTTTATAATCATACTTTTCTTTGCCATAATTTTCCTCCATTACTTTCTAAAAGGAATTCCAAGTCCATTTAATAAGTCATATGCTTCTTCATTTGATTTTGCTGTCGTAACAAATACGATATCCATACCTCTTACTTTTACAACATCATCATAATTAATTTCTTGGAATATTAATTGTTCTTTGATTCCCATTGTGTAGTTTCCTCTACCATCAAATGCCTTTGGACTTACTCCACGGAAATCTCTTACTCCTGGTAGAGCAATTGTAATTAACTTATCCATAAAGTTATACATATTGTCTCCTCTTAAAGTAGCCTTACAACCAATAGATTGTCCTTCTCTTACTTTAAATCCAGCAATTGACTTCTTTGCTTTTGTAACAACTGGTTTTTGTCCAGCGATTAATGTCAAATCATTTACTGCAGCTTCTAATAATTTAGAATTTCCTGTAGCATCTCCAACACCCATATTAATTACAATTTTTTCTAGTTTTGGAACTTCCATAATTGACTTATAATTATATTTTTCTTTTAAACTTGGAACTACTTCTTTTAAGTATTTCTCTTTTAGGCGGTTCATAAATACCCTCCTTCCAATTAATCAATTTTCTCGTTTGATTTTTTAGCGATTCTTATTTTTTTGTTTGTTTTTGGATCTGTTGTATGTCCTATTCTAGTTCTTTTCTTTGTCTTAGGATCAACTATCATAACATTTGATGCAGCAATAGGTGCTTCTCTATCTAAAATTCCTCCGGTTTCTTGTCCGGTTGGTTTTTGATGTTTCTTAACTACATGTACACCTTCTACTACTACTTTATTTTCTGCTTTTAAAACTTTTACAATTTTACCAGTTTTTCCTTTGTCAGAACCAGTGATAACTACAACTTCATCTCCTACTTTAAAGTTCATATTTATCATCCTCTTATAGTACTTCTTTTGCTAAAGATACAATTTTCATATAATCTTTATCACGAAGTTCTCTTGCTACTGGTCCAAAAATACGAGTTCCTACTGGA
>JAGCSA010000021.1 GCA_017964405.1 Bacilli bacterium | reverse complement strand
AGATAGAATGGCAGCTAATATTTCAACGAGTTACGATGCAATATTAGAGCAAGAATCAAAATCAGACATTCAAACAGAATTAGGATTATTACTAAATTCTGAGGATTGTAAAAAATTAAATGCCTTATATGGTAATTAATATCTAGAAAATAGGAATAAAAAATAATAGTGGAAAACACTATTATTTTTTTATGATTTTGTTATATAATAGAATTGTATATTAGGGTTGGTTAGGAGGATTTTATATGAAGAAAACAAAAATTATTTGTAGTGTAGGACCTGCTTGTAAAAGTGTAGAGGTCATGGAAAAAATGGTATTAAAGGGAATGAACTGTGCCCGTATTAATCTTTCTCATGCTGACCGAGAAGATATTTTAGAGACGATTGAGGTTGTTCGTGAAGTTAGAAGAAAAACAGGACTTCCAGTTGCGATTATGTATGATACCAAAGGACCTGAATTTCGTACCTTAGAGTTCCAAGGGAACGGAATTGTGATGAAGACAGGGCAAGAGATTAAAATTGTGAAAAGTCCTGTATTGGGGAACAAAGGACAATTTAGTGTGAATCATCCAGAAGCATTAAAATATTTTAAAGTAGGGGATCATGTTTTAGTCGATAATGCTTTACTGGATTTAGAGGTCATTGAAAAAGGTCCTGACTATGTTAAAGTGAAAGCTTTAAATGATGGAGAAATTAAGAGTCATAAGACGATTAATGTTCCTGGTGTGAATTTAAATTTAAAATTTATTAGTGATGTCGATCGGGAAGATATTACGTTTGCAGCTACTCATTCTTGTGATTATTTGGCTTTATCGTTTGTTAATTCCAAGGAAGATGTTAAAGAAGCGATAGAGATTATTGAGAATGCTGGAGGAGATGCGAAAGTTATTTCTAAGATTGAAAGTCAAACTGGCATTGATAATATTGATTCTATTATTACAGCAAGTGATGGTATTATGGTTGCTCGTGGAGATTTAGGAGTAGAAGTTCCCATGGAAATGCTTCCAACTTTGCAAAAAGATATTATTCGAAAGTGTAGAGAACAAGGAAAATTTGCTATTGTTGCAACAGAAATGCTTGCTTCTATGTATACGAATCCTAGACCTACGAGAGCAGAAGTATCCGATATTGCCAATGCTGTATTAGATGGAACGGATTGTGTCATGTTATCTGGAGAGACAACGGTTGGAAAATATCCCATTCAAGCAGTTGAAATCATGGCACGTATTTGTGAACATGTAGAGTCTACGATTGATTATACGAAACATACAGCTTATAAGAAGAGAATTGGTGTATCTGATACAATTGCGAAACTTGCAGTAGAAGCCGTAGAGTATGATGATATCAAACTTATTGTAACGACTACTATGACAGGATTTACGGCTCGTAAGATTAGTAATTTAAGACCGAATCGTCCTATCTTAGCTTGTTGTCCAACGAATCATATTGCAGAGAAACTTGCTTTAAACTTTGGAGTTAAACCAGTTGTCATGGAAGGGGTATTTGATGACACGACCACTTTAATCGAAAGTGCAAAAGAAGTTGCGATGAGAGAATTTGATTTAAAGAAGGGTGATCTCATTTTAATTACGGGAGGATTTCCTCTTGGTAAGTCTCATTCTACGAATCATATTCGAATTGTAGAGGTATAAAAAACACTACCAAATTGGTGGTGTTTTTCTTTACAATGTTTTCTTGTAAAATGTACGTAAAATCAATGTAAAAATTTACAATATTCTTCTCGTTACTTTACATATATATTATAATAATATTGATAATAGGTAGTGGGTGTAATATGAGAAAAGCATTTATAAAATATATCCTTTTTATCTTTTTGATGGAAATGATTCTTCATATTGCTTGTTTTCATACTTTTCCTTTCTCTTCTATCCTTTTTCTGTTTTTTTCATCTGTTGTTGGGGGAGGATTTCTTACCATTTTATCTTCTATTATTCAGAATGAGAAAATTCGAAAAATTGTGGTTCGGATTCTATTAGGAATTATTGTGTTCTTTTTTGGGGCCGAATTAGTTTATTTTAGTATTTATGAATCGTTCTTTAGTTTTAATGGAGTACAGTTTGCAGGAGCAATTGTGGGAGGATATGACAAAGTTTTATCCACCATCTTTCATAATATTCTATCTATCTTGTTCTTTCTTGTACCAGCCATTTGGTTGATGATTAAGGTTCCCACGATTCAAAGAAATCGATTTGATTTTATCGTTATTCTTCTATTTATGATTGTTTGTTCTTCTTATTCTCTTGTTTTTACACAAGTGATCGGAAAGAAAGATGTGAATAGTTTATATTCTTTAGTTCATTATCAAAACTTACCAGTTAAGAATGTCGAAAAGATGGGATTGTTATCTTCTACTTCTCTTAGTCTTCAAAGAAGATTATCTGGATATACTCCGGATTTAAAACAAGAAGAAGATGTTTTAAATAATAAAAGAAGTATTTTAATGGATAAAGTCGATACAAAATACAATATCGATTATACGATTGATTTTAGAAGACTCATGATGGAAGAAGATCGAGAGGAGATTCGGAATCTACATCAATATTATTATCGACAAGAAGCTACGGAACAAAATGAATTTACAGGATTATTTCAGGAGAAGAATCTAATCTTTATCATGGCAGAGTCTTTTGATGAGATTGCGATTGATCCAGAATTAACTCCTACTTTATATAAATTAAAAAATGAAGGTATTATTTTTAATAATTATTTTTCTCCTAAATATCCTGCTAGTACAGCAGATGGAGAATATATGTTAGAGTGGGGGACTCTTCCGATTATTGGAGAAAATTATAGTTTAATCGATATGGTCTATAATGAGAATCCTTATCTCTTACCAATCGAGTTTAAAAAGTATGGTTATAAGACCTATGTCTATCATGATTATATGGGATATTATAACCGAAGAGATGAATACTTCCGTACGTTAAATTTTGATGGGCATAAGTACTGTAATGAAGGAATTACGACACAATGTGAATTCTTTCATGGAAGTGATTTGGATATGATGGAGCAAACAGCAGATGACTTTATTTCTCAAGATCGATTCTTTGCTTATTATATTACTTTAAGTGGACATGGTTCTTATGATTCTAGTAACTTTGTTGCGGAAAAGCATTTGTCCAAAGTTTCTCATTTATCCGATACGTATCAAATGAAGTATTATTTAGCTGCGAATATCGATTTTGATTTAGCAATGAATGTACTCATTACGAAATTAGAAGAAGCGAATAAATTAGATGATACCGTTATTGTGATTTCGAGTGACCATGCTCCTTATTATTTATCAAATCAAGAAGTCAATACTCGTTCTTCTATTGATCGAGATAATAAATTTGATCGAAATAGAGGATCTCTTATTATCTATAACAGTGCTTATACTAAGAAAACTGTAATTGATAAATATGCGATGAACATCGATGTTCTTCCTACCGTTTTGAATTTGTTTGAGATGCCATATGATTCTCGATTAATTATTGGAAAAGATATTATGGCACCGAATAATGAAGGCGTTGTTATTTTCCCAGATCGAAGTTGGATTAATAACAAAGGAAGTTATGATACGAGTAATGGAAAGTTTATTCCATTTACTGATGATGTGGATGAGAAATACATCCAAAGAATTACGAATGAAGTGAATGAAAAATACAGTGTATCAGTTAGTACACAGTATAATGATTATTTAAAAACCATTTTTCAATAGGAGGTAACTATGAACAGAAGTAAGACAATTAATATTATTATTGTATTATTACTCTTTGTGTCTTTCAATTTATTGATGTTAGGCACGATTTGTTATGCTCTAGAAGATAATATTGAAAACTTTAAATATAGTGACACTTCTGAATATACCTCTATTACGAATGGATTATCTCTGATTCAAGATTTACCAATTGAATTTAATATTCAAAATCAATATTTTAGTGGATTTGATTCTTTATCCAATGAAGTAAGAGAAAGTATTATTATGGCTTATCTTTTAAAGAATCAAAAATATACATATACTTGTGGAGATGGATCCGATCTATGTATTGATAAAGAAAATCTTACAAAAGAAGATATTTTAAAAATATTCCATACGGCTACCAAATTTACTTCTACGAATATTTCTTTATACTTAGATGATTATGGAGATCATAATATGAGTAGTACGAATAATTCTACTTATTACCGAATGGTATTGGATGATAATAATCAACATTATCGGAAATATACGAAATTTCTAAAGTATAAAGAACAAGGGGACTCTTATATCTTCTATGTTTATGAAGGTTACTATAAAGGAAATTGTACCAAAGGAGAAACCTTAAAATTATATGATTTCTTATCAGGAGAAGAAGTTTATATTGATAGTTGTAATGGCAATAATGAATTTGAAAATATGCCAAAAGATGAATTTGAAAAATTACAATTATATAAATATGAATTAAAGAAAAATGATGAGGGAGAATTCTATTTATATGGATATAATCCAGTGAATTATTAAAAGACTGAATCAAGAGATTCTGTCTTTTTTTGATTGATAAAAATAGGGGGATAGTGTATACTTTTAATATAGGAGAGTGGTCTTATGAGAAAAGCTAGAAAACAAACTTTTTTATCCGCAATTCTTTTATTAGTTCTTGGCCTTGGATTAGGATATGCTCTTATTACGACGAATCTTACGATTGAAGGAACAACGGATGTTGATTCTAATACTTGGAATGTTTTTTGGGATAATGTAGTAGTAACCAGTGGTTCTGTTGCTGCCGATACTCCTGTCATTAGTAGTGGAAAGACAACGGTATCTTTCACAGTAAATCTAACAGAACCAGGACAGTTCTATGAATTTACAGTTGATGCGAAGAATACGGGTACTATTGATGCAATGATAGATGTTGCTTCTAAAACAGTAAATGGAAGTACAGTGATTCCTTCTTATTTATCTTATGAAGTTACTTATGATGATAATGCTCCGATTGCATTGAAACAAAAATTAAATGCAGGAACTACCGAAACAATTAAAATTAGAGTAGAATACTTAAATGATATTGATTCTAGTTTATTGCCTAGCACGCCACAGGCTCTTCATTTGAACTGTTCTACCTCTTATGTACAAAAAGATTCTACTGCGATAGAGATTGTTCGTATGAATGTAGGAGATTATATTAGAATGTATCCTTCTTCTCAAATTTATACGTTACCGGCAGCTGTTTCTGGTGGATCAGCAGATGTTACGATTAGTCCTTATCAATTATCTTTATGGAGAATTATTGCGAAGAATAGTGATGGTACGATAGAGGCTGTCTCTGAATACATTTCTCCTCCATCCGAAGCGATTGAAATTGGGGGTATTACAGGATATGCAAATTATGCTGCTATTCTACAAGAAATTGCCGATCAATATGGAAGAGAGTATTATACCCAAAGTGTTAGAATGATGGGATATGATGGTCAAACGATGAATTTATCCGATTTATCTGCCTTTAATGGAACTTCCATTTCACCACCTTCTACTACTTCTACAGCTAGACCTACAACGGGAAGTGGAGAAGAATTCCAAGGCGGTGTATTAGGAGATACCTTATACCTTCGTGATTATCAATTAGTAAGCAATGTATATAAAACCGATCCAGATCGTTATGGTAATAGTGGATTAGTTGCTTATACAGTCGATAATCCAAATGGTGCTTATTATTACTGGATTGCATCAAGACAATATTATTATAATTCTAGTTCTTCTCGTTTTGATTTTGGTGGTTCTTGTATTGGACCAGCTGGAACGATTAGTGGAGCTGCTTTTAGAAGTTATTATTATGGATGGGGAAGTTCTACTGGAAGTTACTGTGTTCGTCCGATTATTACTCTAATCCCAGATGTCGTCATTCATGATGGAGAAGGAACAATAGATAATCCATATATTCTTCAAAGTCCACAATCGCCATTATTTTAAAGATTAAAAGATATCGATTATTCGATATCTTTTATTTTGAAATATAAATCATATAGCTTTTGAGTTCCATTCTCTAATGTGTAGTAATGAAAGATATAGGGAATGAATAGGGCTAATGTGATTAAGAATAAGAAGAGAAGGGGTAGTATTTCTAAAGCAATGAATCCTAGTAAGAAAAGAATACATCCTACTCCTGTAAAGAAGGTTACAATTAAGTGTACTAATCTTTCATGTTGAAAGAATTGGATTTTTGTTAATACTTCTTCGGATAGACCTTTTTTGATATTTTTCTTTTCTATTTTTTCTTCTAATTCTTTGATCGTGTCTTCTAATTTTAATTTCATTTTTCTTCCTCCAATTTATCCTTTGTTCTTGTATTATCGAATTCTTGATCCATTAAGAATTCGTGGATGATTTCCTCTTTATTCGCTACTAACATTTCTTCAATACGATCCACTCTGCATTTTTCTGCTTTAATAATGGATTCTACTTTTTGTACCGCTTCTTCTAAATCATCATTTACAACGACATAGTTGTATTTTGTTACTTCATTCATTTCTTTATAAGCAATATTAAATCTTTCTAGTATTTTATCTTTATCTTCTGTTTTTCGATTGGATAATCTCTTTAATAATTCTTTTTCTGATGGAGGCATGATAAAGATAAATAATGCTTCTGGAATTAATTCTTTTATTTTTTGAGCTCCTTGGATTTCGATGACTAAAATGACATCGTATCCTTTATCTAATTTTTCAATGATTTTTTCTTTTGGTGTACCATAATAATTTCCTGCATATTCTGCATATTCTAAGAAATAATTATCTTCAATTTTTTCTTCAAATTCTTCTCTTGATAAGTAATAGTAATTGACTCCTTCTTCTTCTCCTTTTCTAGGAGCACGAGAGGTAGCAGAAACAGACAAGAATACATTTTTATCTCTTTCTAGTACTTTTCCAACAATCGTATCTTTTCCAGATCCAGAGGGACCTGATACTACGATTAATTGACCTTGTTTCTTTTGTTTAATCATATTTTCCTCCTATATCGATTATTTTATTATATTCTTTTTGAATGAGATTTTCTTTTTGTGGAAGATCATAGATTTTGGTTGTATTGAATTCGTATTCTAACATCGGATCTTTTTCTCTTGTGATTTTACTAATGATTGGGATTGTTATTTCTTTTTTGATTTTATTTAAATATTCTTTTCCTTTGTCGTTGAAACCTAGAATTCTAATGTAAGATATTTGATTCATTTGTTTTGCTTTTTCTTTGGTAAAGTTACATAGAATATGAATTAACATTCTTTTTAGTTTATTATGGGTATACCGTTTACTTTTAATTCTTTCTAATAATTCATCTATTGTATTACAGGTTTCTATTTCTCTTTTTAAAGCATGTTCTATTCCTTCTTCTACGGTTTGATAGATGGATAGATCTTCTTCTGATAGAATTTTATATTTTAATAAATCAAAATAATCCTCTAAAAAATGGAAATGATTCATATATTCTAATTCTAATTCCGGGATATAGTCATTCACATCTTTTCCTTCTTTTAATTGCTCTCTTATTTGAGAAGCACTTTCTATTGATGTATGATAGTTGGTTGTTCTTTGAATAGATTCTGGAATAATCGAATAGTTATTTTGAATGATTGTTTTAATATAACTGATTCCTAATAAGTCATTGGGTGTATTGATTTTCTTTCCTGTTAAATCATAGATGGCATTAGATAGTGCTGTTGGATAATTGGAACCCAATTTAGAATAAACTTTTACTAAGTGATCTAAATCTTCATTATTGACTTGTATGTTTGCAATTTCTTTTAAATCTTCTATGGAATCGGATTCACTTCCAAAGATGAGTTTTTCTGCTTGTAAGTGTTCTAGAATGGTTACTCCTCCATAAGCAAAGAAATCAGCAGATTGGGTTGCGAATGGGAAGGGTAGTTCTATTACTAAATCGGCTCCACACTTTAAAGCAATTTCTGTTCGTTTCCATTTATCTAAAATGGATACATCTCCTCTTTGAGTAAAGTTTCCATTTAATACAACAATGATTGCATGTTCTGGATATTTTTCTTTAATTGTATTTAGGTGATAGAAATGACCATTGGTGAATGGATTGTATTCTGCGATAATGCCAATTGCTTTCATTTTATCCCTCTTTCCTTGAACTTATTTTAACATATTGTTATTTTTGAAACAATTGATTCTCATGTAAAGTCATAAAATCTACAAGGAAATCGACATATTTACTTGTAAAATATGGTATAATTTGGTTAGTGGAGTGATTCTATGAAAGTCATCGTTGTAGCAGGTGGAACAGGTGGACATATCTATCCAGCAATTGCTATTATGAATAAGATTAAAGAAAAAGAACCTGAATCAGAGTTTTTATATATTGGAACAACGGATCGTATGGAAAAAGATATTATTCCGAAATTAGGAATTCGTTTTGAAGGAATTCCTATGAGTGGATTAAATCGAAAGAATCCTTTTTCTAATTTTTCTGTTGTATGGAAATTTTTATCTGCCATTCGTAAAAGTAAAAAATTGATGAAAGAATTTCAACCAGATATTGTGATTGGTGCTGGTGGATATATTACAGCTCCTGTTTTATATGCGGCTCATCAGTTGGGAATTCCTACTTTAATTCATGAACAAAATTCGATTCCTGGATTATCTAATAAATTTATCAGTAGTTTTTCGGATTCTATTTGTGTTTCTCTTCCAAATAGTCTAGAGTTATTTCCAAAAGAGAAAGTACACTATACGGGAAATCCTAGAAGTGAAGAGATTATGAATGTAGAGGTTTGTCCTCGTAGTGAAATTGGTTTTTCTGACAAGAGAAAATTATTGATTGTTGTAATGGGATCTCTTGGAAGTACTACGATGACTGAAAAGATCAAAGAGATGATTCCTCATTTTAATAATAAAGATTATCAAGTATTGGTTATTACTGGTAAGAATTATTATGATGAATATAAAGAAATATCGGTATCAGATAATGTAAAGATTGTTCCTTTTATGGAGAATTTAATTAACTTGATGAAGGATTCTGATTTGATGGTTTCTCGTGCGGGAGCTTCTACGATTGCGGAGATTACAGCTATTGGTTTACCTGCTATCTTAGTACCATCTCCTTATGTTACGAATAATCATCAATATAAGAATGCAAAAGAATTAGAAGATCATGGAGCTTGTGTGATTGTAACAGAAGAGGAATTTTCTAGTAAGAGAATTATTCAAGAAATTGAGAATCTATTCGATCATCCAGAAATATACAAGAAGATGTCTGAACATAGTAGAGAACTTGGTATTGATGATTCTGCTACTAGAATTTATGAAGAAGTAAAAAAATTAGTAAGGTGATATTATGAACGACATAATAGAAGAAATTAAAATTCTAAATGTTGGGAAAATGGAAGAAAATGTTTCTCTGAAAAAGTATACGACGTATCGAGCAGGGGGAAATGCGAGATGTATTATTTATCCAAGAAATGTAAAATGTTTAGCAGATTTACTTACTTTTTTAAGAGAAAGACGGGTTCCTTATAAGATACTGGGAAATGGATCTAATTTACTATTTAGTGATAAAGATTATGAGGGTATTTTGGTCCGTTTAACAGAACTTAACAAGATTAAGTTTATTGGGAAGAGAAAGATTCGAGTAGGAGCAGGTTATTCTTTAATTAAACTTAGTTTATTAGCTGCGAAAAAAGGATTGACAGGGTTAGAGTTTGCTGCTGGTATTCCAGGTACAGTCGGTGGAGCTATCTACATGAATGCAGGTGCTTATAAGTCTGATATGGGATATGTAGTAGATTCTGTCAAAGTATTAACACCCGATGGAAAAGTAGTTACTTTGGTAAACAAAGAAATGCAATTTCATTACCGTAGTTCTTTTTTACAAGCTCATCCTGGATATGTTTGTCTAGAAGTCTTACTTCATTTGAAACCTGGTAAGAAAGAGGCCATTGAAGAAGTCATTCGAGATCGTCGAAATAGAAGATTAGAGTCTCAACCATTAGAGTATCCAAGTGCGGGTAGTGTCTTTCGAAATCCTCCGGATAACTTTGCAGGAAAATTAATTGAAGATGCTGGCTTAAAGGGAATGAAAAAAGGTGGTGCTATGGTTAGTGATAAACATGCTAACTTTATTGTGAATTATAAAGATGCCACGAGTAATGATATTAAATATTTAATTGATTATTGTCATGATCAAGTATTAGAAAAATATGGAATTGATATGAAAATCGAACAAGAATTTGTGAATTGGGAGTAGTTATGGCAACAAAAATA
This sequence comes from Bacilli bacterium, assembly GCA_017964405.1. GTDB lineage: Bacteria > Bacillota_I > Bacilli_A > RF39 > UBA660 > UBA3789. Next base: position 1,295 of record JAGCSA010000021.1, on the reverse strand, counting down.
GTCAAAAAAACCAAAATAAAATTGTTTAACTTCTTGATTGTTCTTCTTATTTTAGTAGGACTATTTTTTGGTGTACGTTTCGTTATGCATGAACCCATTCATAATTTAATTGTGAAAGGAAATAACTATCTAAAAGATGATGTTATTTTAGAATTAGCAAAAGTGAAGGATTATCCTTCTTTCCTTTTATTAAAAGAAGGAAATACTTGTAAGAAAGTAGAAAAATCTCCTTATATTGCTTCTTGTAAAATTAAAAAAAGATGGGGATTTGTATTAGAAATAGATGTAGTAGAAGAAAGACCATTGTTCTTTGATATGAATAATAATCAGTATGTTTTTGGAGAAAAGAAGTCTGTAGCAGTTGACTCTATTAGTGAGAGATTTCGTGTACCAAGATTACTCAATTATGTACCTGATAAAAAGTATTCTAAATTTATTACGGGTATGAGTCGAGTAGAGGAAGATACTTTATCTAAAATCAGTGATATTGAGTATCAACCAAATGATTATGATAAAGATCGTTTCCTTTTATATATGGATGATGGAAATATGGTTTATTTAACATTAACTAAATTTAAAATGATTAATCATTATAATGAAGTATTATCTCAATTAGAAGGACATAAAGGAATTCTATATTTAGATAGTGGAAATCATTTCCAAATTATGGAGTAGAATATGAAAGAATGGATGTTGAAGAATAAAACAATCTTTCTTTTTGTGTTCCTATTTTTTTTATTTTTGTTTTGGAATTTAATTGTAACGGATTTTTATGCCGATGAGATATGGAATTTTGGATTTAGTTATGCCATACGAAAGGGAGAGATTCCTTATTTAGACTTTAATATGGTGATTACTCCTCTTTATCCTTTTATAATGGCATTTTTCTTTCTTTTATTTGGATCCAATATGTTGATATTTCATGTGATTCATGCTTTTTTATTAACAGGAATGTGTTATGTTTTATACCAATTGATTGCAAAAAAGATGTTTTTGATTCTTCCCATCTTATTCATTCCTTATCCAGCAACATATCCTAGTTATAATATTATGATTCTATTTTTCTTTGTTTTATTATTATGGATGGAAGAGAAAAAGATTCCGGATATTTGGATAGGAATCGTACTTGGACTTTCTATTTTAACGAAACAAAGTATTGGGTTGTGTTTTTGCTTCGCAAGTCTTTATTACTATAAAGATTTAAAAAGAGTTGGAAAAAGAATTTTAGGAGTATGCATTCCTTGTAGTATTTTTCTTATGTATTTACTATTTACTCATTCTTTTTCTAAGTTCTT
>JAGCSA010000020.1 GCA_017964405.1 Bacilli bacterium | reverse complement strand
CTCCATAGTTGTTACATTACTCGTATCAAACTTATCTCCTAAATCAAGAGTAAAGACAGGAGAAAGATGTCCCGTATTCTCAAACATGTAAGACATATCGGCAACATGGCTCGTATCAAACTTATCTCCTAAGTCTAATGTGAAAACAGTACTAGAATATCCTGTTGAACTAAACATAGTTTCCATATTAGTTACCTGACTAGTATCAAACTTGTCTCCTAAGTCTAGTGTAAAACTAGTACTAGAAGCTCCTACTCCAGCAAACATATAAGCCATATCGGTAACGTTACTTGTATCAAACTTGTCTCCTAAATCCAAAGTAAAGGATGGATTATTGCAACCAACACTATGGAAAGTATGATGCATATCCGTAACATGACTCGTATCAAACTTGTCTCCTAGATCAAGAGTGAATACAGTGCTATACATTCCAACACCATCAAACATATACGTCATATCGGTAACGTTGCTCGTATCAAATTTGTCTCCCAAATCTAATGTCATCACTTCACTAGAGATTCCAGTAGAAAGAAACATACCATACATCTTAGTAACATGACTCGTGTCGAACTTATCACCTAGATCAAGAGTAAAAGTAGTACTATAAACACCCGTACCATAGAACATATTAGACATATCAGTAACACGACTTGTATCGAAATGGTCCCCCAAATCAAGAGTAAATACAAGACTTTCTTCTCCGGCATATGCAAACATATTTCTCATAAGTTCTACTTTAGAAACATTCAAAACATCGATATTATAAATATAATCTAGATGAGTAAATCCTTCAAATAAGAAAGAACTATCTGGATTGGCATTTAAACTTCCATTTCCTTGAATATATAAATCATACATGGTGTTATCAGAAGCATTCGAAACAACATATGCCATGACATCTCCTGTTTCTCCAACGCTGATATCCCAACTTTCAATCACATTCTCTGGTGGATTAATTTCATCCGATAAGATAATATTCTTAATCTTTTCTCGATAAGTGTCACTTCTGAAATCAGAAGTATCATCACATTGATAATCTGTTGAACTTGGATGACCAGAATCTGGTAAAGAATGATAAGCAAATGGACGAATCACAGTAAGAGAATCAGGTTTATCAACAGCATTCGCATCTTTCTGAAGATAATTACCAGTAAAAGATAAATCAAGTGTTAAATCTTCTTGTGGCAAATCTTCTTCTGTAATATCTTTTTTATATTCTATTTTAATTTTATAAGTCTCTTTCTCTCCTGATAAAACTTTATGATTAGGAGCAATTGCTACTCCATCATCATACGTAACTTTATAATTCAAATAGTTAGGTAAATCAGTAATCACTTCATTGTTTAAAGTAGAGACAACATTCTCAATCATTCCATCAATGGAGCCATCATTTTTCACATCCACCGTGAATTCATAGAAATCCCCTGGCTTACGAAGAGTAACAGAATAACTAAGAGCAGTAGCGCTATCAATCGTAGCAGCTTTCTCTTCATTTTCTGTATCAATTTCTACACTACCACTATTCACTTGAATATTTTCAAAATGAATATCCCAAGTAGGGTTTTGAATCACACTAGAACCATTAATATTTAAATTCGCTGTTAAGTAGGCATAACCAATAGTAATAAAAAAATACAAAGCAAAAAGAATGACTAAAATGACTTTTCTTTTCTTTTTCATAGCATCACCTACTCTATCATGATTATTATAACATAATTTAAAAAAAAAAAATACAACTTGGAGTTGTATTTTAAAACTTATCTATATCAATTTTTACGTATTTGTTATCTGAAAGTGCACTGCTAGCCTGAACCAAAGTTCTAATAGCATTTGCAATCTTACCATCCTTACCGATTACTCTTCCAATGTCATCCTCATTCACCATAACTTGGATTAACATTACATTTTCTTCTTCAGAAGGAAACTCTTTAACACTGACACCATCAACGTCAACAACTAAAGATTTTACGATTTCTTCTGTTAATGTTACTAAATCATTCATAACTACTTATCCTTCTTTTTTGAATCAGCGAATTTCTTCATGATTCCTTCTTTACTAAATAAGTTTCTTACAGTATCAGTAGGAATAGCTCCATTATTTAACCACTTTAATGCAACTTCTTCATTAATTTTAACTTGATTATCTTGATCAATAGGTGAATAAGTTCCAATTAACTCCAAATATTGTCCATCTCTTGGGCGACGAGAATCTGTAGCAACGATTCTATACGTTGGTCTCTTTTTAGCACCCATTCTTGTTAATCTTAGCTTTACTGCCATTTCTAATATCCCTCCATTTCTAAATAACAATGATATTATATAAAAAATAAAAATAGATGTCAACTGTTTTTTGTTCACATTGAAAAAACTGTAAATCAAAAGAAAAAGATAGAAAGAAACAAAACACTCTATGGTATAATAGTAATATAGTAAGGAGGGATAACATGGCTTCCGCATTAATTCATATAGCCGTTGCAAAAGAACTAGAAAAAAGAAGAGGACAAGTAAAAAATTCTTATAATTATTATTTAGGTTCGATTGCCCCTGATCTAGCAAAACAAATTGGTATTCAAAAAGAGGAATCTCATTTTATACGAAATGAATATAAAGAAGGAGTTCCTAATTTAAAACTATTTGAATATAAATATCCTAACTATCGAGATAATGATTATGATTTAGGCTATTATACCCATCTATTCACGGATAAAGAATGGTTTGATGGTTTTATTGATCAAATAACAACAGAGAATTCTATTCGTCTATTAGATGGAACCATAATTGCATCTTCTCCTGAAGAAATAACGCAATTAATCTATTCTGATTATACGAACTTAAATACTCGTATTATTGAAGAATATGATTTAGATCTATCGTTATTCTATGAAGAATTTAAAAAACCAGAAACAAGTATTACAGAAATACCTGCTGAGAAATTAGATATTTTAATTAATAAAATGGGAATTATTATAGAAAATTCAAAAGAAGAAAAAACTTATTCCCTAGACATTCAACAAATAAAAGATTTTATTAATAAAACAGTAGATAAATTAGAAAAAGAACTAGAAATCATCTAGTTCTTTTTTTATAACTCTAATAAAGAAGAAAAGTAATCATTCATCGATTCTTTCACAGTATCAATCATCCAGTTTACTCTCTCTAAAGACTCTGAATAGATATGATAGATAGGAATATCATCTAATTGTTTTTGATAAGAATCTAATTCTTTTTTCACAGAAGAATCATATTCACTACGAATATATTTTTTTTGTAGTATTTTGATTTTCTCAATTAACTCTGTAATCTCTTTGTTCTCACTCATTTGTTTCTTTAAAGAAATACAGGTTTGATAATCAGGGGAATCAAGGATTACTTGAATGACATCTTCCAATGCCTTAGATACGTTTTCCATCTAAACTCCATGTCTTTGCACTCGTAATTTCCACATCCACGATATCTCCACAAAGAACTTCTTTACGACTCGTAAAATTCACTAATTTATTCGTTTCACTATATCCAAAAAACATATCTTTCTTCTCAGAAGTACCCTCTACTAATACTTTTAAGATAGATCCTTCTAATTGTTGATTCTTTTCTAAAAAGATTTGATTGACTACTTCATTTAATCTCTGTAATCTTTCTTCTTTTTCTTTTTGAGTCGTATTATCTTTTAACTTACAAGCAGGAGTTCCTTCTCTTTCAGAGAATACAAACGTAAAAGCGTTATCAAACTGACATTCTTTGATCAAAGACATCGTCTCTTGAAAATCTTCTTCTGTCTCTCCTGGAAATCCTACAATAATATCGGTAGAAATCGTTACTCCAGGAACCTTCTCTTTAATCTTATGAAATAGTTCTAAATAACTCTCTCTCGTATATCTTCTACCCATTAATTTTAAGATGCGACTCGATCCACTTTGTACCGGTAGATGAACACTTGGCATAATATTCGGATATTTTCCAATCACTTCAATCATCTTATCCGTAAAATCCCAAGGATGAGATGTCATAAAACGAATTCTTGGAATATCTAACTTCGCAATATCTTCCAATAAATCTCCCATATTATAGTCATCATATAAATCTTTGCCATAAGCATTTACATTTTGTCCTAATAAAGTAACTTCTTTATATCCATCTTTTACTAATTCTTTGACTTCTTCTATAATATCTTCTTTTTTTCTACTTCTTTCTCTTCCTCTAGTATAAGGAACAATACAGTAAGTACAAAATTTATCACATCCATAAATAATATTCACAAATGCTTTATAAGAGTTAGAGCGAATAACAGGAACTCCTTCTACTAAGTCTCCTTCTCTAGAGTATACTTCTATTTGTTGTTGATTCTCTTTGATAGATTTATCTAAAACTTCTGGTAATTGATAGAGATTATGAGTCCCTAAAACAAAATTAACAAACTTGTAATCTTGTAAGATTTCATCACAAACACTTTTCTCTTGCGCCATACAGCCACAAAGACCTATAATTAAATCTTTTTTTTCGTGTTTTAAATGCTTTAATCTACCAAGCATACCAAATGCCTTATTATGAGCATTTTCACGAATACTGCAGGTATTTAATAGAACTAAATCTGCCTCTAAATAATCCTCTACTTTAGAAAAACCTAAAGCTTCTAATAAAGCAGAAATATTCTCACTATCATGTTCATTCATCTGACAACCATAAGTTTTAATAAAATAAGTTTTTCCAACATACTTCTTCTCGATAGAAGGATCTATTTGAAAAGAAACACGATTGTAAGATCTCTTATCACGGGTTCTAGCTTCTAAATAATCAGGTAAATGCATACAACCACTCCATTCCCATATATGATATCGTAAAAAGCAAAATAAAACAAGTCAATGACTTGTTTATGAATAATGATTCATTAAAGAATAAAGAAGTCTAGAATCGTTCTGTAAGATATCTTTTTTAATACCATCCATATTCATAGAAATTGTCTCTACTAAATTTCGAATACTAGGCTCTAAATCTTTCTTTTCTAAATTATCAACGATAATCTCTAATGTATTAATTTTGGTATATTTACCATACTCTCTACTTTTCATTAATGTATTACATAATGTTTTAAAAGAAGTAACATCAATGGAAGTAAATCTCTTATCTTCTAGAATCTTTAAAGCCGTACATAAGTAATTACAACTTAAAGCACGATCAAAGATTGTCTCTCCCTTATTATTCTTCAAGTTAGGGATATAGTTCTTTTTCTTATTTAATTGTTCTACTACCTTAACAGCACAAAGAGAATTATCATGTGCTAAAACATGTCCAAATGTATTACCATCTTGATTCTTATGATTAACATTCCAATTTCTCTTCTTCATCAGTTGCACAACTAAATCATATTGTCTCGCTTTTAATAGACGAGTAACAATATCATTCCCTACTCCATCTACTGCATTCACATCAATACAGTTTTCTTCTACCATTTTCTCAATAATTTCAAAATGACCTTGGTGAATCATTTTGAAGATCACCGAGGGATCCTCCTTACAAGAATCCATAATCTGTTGTTCATTCAACATAGGAAACACCTCTTTTTTGACAAGTGACAGTTCACTATTCTAACAAATCCTAAAATGAGAGTCAAACGACTCATCTTAAAATAGGCATAAAAGAATCTTATCATGAAAGACCCTTTAAAATCAAGAAAAAGAAAAAGAGGAAACCTTTTTTTCTTTTTTTATCGAAAACAACCGATTATAAGATCCTTGTAAAATCAACAAATCCAGAGAATACATAAAAAGTCTTTATAAAAAAAATTATCAGTTTCCTGATAATTTTTAATTATTTTTATAATTCTTTTCCGCAGTTAGGGCAGAATTTTGTTCCACTGGTTGGTTTACCACAGTCAGGGCAGAAATTAGATCCTCCCTCTTGAGGAGCAGCTCCCCCTTTTAAGTCAGCAGCCGTAACTCCTTTATTTTGGAAAGCTCCAGCAGCAGCTCCACCAATCATACCACCACTTGCCATGTTCATCATTCCAACTCCCATTAAACCAGTAGCAGCTCCATTTGGATTATTAGCAGCATCTTGAACAGCTTTTCCATAAGAACCAACAAGTTTTCCTTGTTGCATGAAGGAATTAGAAGCTAATTCATAATCATCAATCTTAGCATTAGATTCATCATCTAACGTTACAGATTCAACAATAAATCCTACGATACTAATACCACGATCACGAATTGGTTGATCGAATACTTTCTCATCCATAGCAGTCTTGATTTCATCCGTTGCACTTGGTAATTCAAGTACTGGTACTTTATGTTGAGAATTTCCTAATTCATTTAACACGTTTTGGAAAGAACCAACAACTTCAGATCTCATTTGTTCGCATAGATCTTCTTTCTTATATTCATCAGCTGTTCCAGCAATCTTACTCATAAATAGACATGGATCATAGATCTTAAATGTATATTTACCAAAACATTTAACTTCTACTCTTAATGGTTGCATATCACCCGTCATTTGATTTGGAATTGGGTGAGACCAATCTTGGTAAGGAATTGGAGCAGGAGTACCAAATTTATTATCAATAATCTCCTTTGCATTCATATAGAATACAGCTTGCTCTTTTGCAACTCCACCACCATAAGTGAAACGAGTCCACATTTCTTTAAATACTTCACCAAATTGTCCAGCAAAGAAAGTTGGAGATGAAGACTGATCGAAAGTATAAATACCTTCTTCTGCCGTAGCATCTAAAACCTTTCCACTGTCAAAAATAACAGCAATTTGTCCTGGTGCAACTTGAATTGCACTGTTCTTTGAAATAATTCCATTAGGTACTGAAACCTTTCTCATTAAGACTTCATTTCCTAAATCTTCGCAGCGGATATACTCTTTCCATTGATCATGAAGAGTACTTCCAACAGCATCTGCAGCAGCTTTAATTAAACCCATATTTTAATCTCCTTCTCTTAATTAATTACAACTATATTATACACTATTTTAATAGGAATGAAAAGTATTTTTATGATTTGACCTCTGGTTTATTCGAAACCGGTTTATCATACTCACACTTCACGACCATCGTAGCAGAATTAATCCCTTTCTTAATGGTTAAATCTGGTCTCTTCTCTATTTTTTGAAATTTTGTGATCAACAATACAACAATGATAAAGGAAAGTGAAATCGATACTAAGATAACAGCAACCCATGGAAAGTCTTTAATAAGATCTCCTTCATCTCCTACACGATAAGAACCAAAGGATTTAACATAGAAACCATCTACTAAAATAACAAAATTTTCACAAGCTCCTACATAATCCTCTTTTTCAATATAATTTTGATAAACATATTTTAAAATTTCACTGATTCTAGCATCCGTATAAGCTGTAAAAACTTCACTCGTTCTAGGACCATTATTTCCCATATAAATGACTTTTTGTGTATCATTTACATAAATCAAAAATGTAATACCATTATCTTTAAAATCATTATAATCATAAAAATTATAAATATAATCATTCATAGCAAATCCTGCTAAATCATTTGTTAAAACAATCGCAGCATCTAATCCAGTATTCTTAATATATTCATTTAATTGAATATAAATTTTCGTCTCCTCTGCCTCTGTTAATAAATCAGCAAAGTCATAAATCTTTGCTTTCGCATCGACAGCAGGAACTCTTAATACCTCTTCCATGTTGACCTTTGTCGTATCAACATCACTTGGTAATCGCAAATTGACGATAGTTCTTTCATAAGTAACGGGAGCAGCAGATACATTTACCATAAAGGCAAAATAAGTAAGAAGAAAGAAACCAATCAAACGTATACTCTTTTTCATACTACCCTCCTAAAACAAATGAGCCAATAAGAATACAATCAAGAATACAATTCCAAAAGTAAGGATACTAAATAGAATAATACTTCCTGCACTCATTGGTAAATCAACAATGGCTTCTCCTGTTTGACCATTCATAATAAAGTAATGATTCTGTCCTTTATAATCCATTGTTAATAAATAGATAGGAATTAATACTGTCTTTTGTGTCCGAATCTCAGGAACAATTTGAATATCACCTGTCTTTTTCATCTCATGAGGAACTGTTCCACGAACCGTATTAACAGCATACTTAATCACTCTATTTTGAACAGATTCTAAAATAACATCATCTCTCTTATCTCCATTGATAACATAACTATCATTTAAATAAGATTCCTCAAAATCCTTCATCGTACTAAGATGATAATTATTAATAGCACTTAACAATTCATCTCCAATTTGAGAACAATTACTCACTAATATATTAGGATATTCAAATTCAGTATGATACAAACTCTCAAATGTCTGCATAGGAGCTCCTTTAATCTTCTGAATCTTATCAGCTCCATAAAAAGTAATATCCCCTCTCGCAACCATATCATAATAAGTACCCGTTACATAGACTTTTCGAATCTTTTTCAAATTTTTCTTTCCTCGGAAAGAAAAAGGAATAAACGGATTAAAACGAATCTTTTTCTTATAGAGAGATGCTGCATCTTTTATTGTCTCTACAAAAGGAATCACACTTCCTCCAATGACTTCATCTGCAATCTTTTGAAGCCCTAAACTATTACAATAAACACAATGAGCATTTCCACTCTTACTACCCGTACTAAAAGATGCGTGGCAACGAGAACATTGATAGGTTACAAAAGGCTTCCCATCAACAGGAGTAGCATCATTTTCTTCATCAGAATCATCCTCATGTTCAATATCGTCATCATCTAATTGTAAACTATGAGGAACAACAACAGAATCATTTCTAGGATGGGAAAAAGACTCTGTTTTCTTGACATCATCCCCTGTAATCATACCAGAAGGTATGATAAAAGACTTGTCTTCTTTATTCACTTCCCCTAATTCAGGCAAATGATCCATCTGATTATTATCCATAGAGACAACCTCCTTACCTTAAAAGTATATCAAAATATCTAGTATCGAACAATATCATTACATGTAAAGACACGTCCAATAAACTCTAATATTAACTGTCCACAATAGCTACAATTCTTTTGTCCCAAAGAAGTAATAGGGCTTCCACAATTCGGACAATGAATTCCTAAAACTTTTAGATCAGCATCTACTTCATTCATATCATAAACATAAATAAACTCTGTTTTTGCTCGATCCTGTTTTTTCACACTTTTTCCATCTACATTTAAATAGTATTCAAAACTAGTTGCAAAATAAATCGTCGCAATTCCCTCTTCCTTTCGATAACTAGAAACAACTGTATTATGAATCTTCATTTGATCAAAAGAAACCTTTTTACCATCATAATCATGAATCATAGAATCCACAAAACTTTTAATTTTACCCTTAAACTTAGAAGAGTCTTTATCTTCTACTCCTTGAAAACAATCTAAAATCATTTTCTCTGCTTCTCTCTTTAATTCATTAATATGAATACCAGGAAAATCTTTCTTAATCGTATCTAAATAAACACTATCCATACTAGATAATGATTTTGGATTTTCCTGATCTTCTAGACGAGCTTGCTCAATAATATCTTTTAAACTCATCCCTACAAATCCAGCTTTATCTAAAATACGACGAATTCTTCTTCGAAAATAAAAATAGACAACGAAACAAAATACAATGAAAACAATTACTCCAATGAAAAACCACATATATCTTCACCTAGAATAATTTTATCATAAAAAACAAAAAAAATAACACTTTCGTGTTATTTCTTTATTTCAATTTTTGTTTTACCACCCATATATGGTTGTAATACTTTTGGTATTTTGATACTTCCATCTTCTTGATAATTATTTTCAATTAAAGCAATTAAACCTCTAGGAGAAGCAACAACGGTATTATTTAAAGTATGTAAGTAATAGGTTCCTTTTTCTCCCTTGGTACGAATTCCTAAACGTCTTGCTTGTGCATCTCCTAAATTAGAGCAAGAAGCTACTTCAAAGTATTTTTGTTGTCTAGGAGACCATGCTTCAATATCACAAGATTTTACTTTTAAATCCGCTAAATCTCCACTACAACACTCTAATTGTCTAACAGGAATATCCATATTTCTAAAGATATTGACTGTATGATTCCACATCTTGTTATACCAATCCATTGACTCTTCTGGTTCACAAATAACAATCATCTCTTGTTTTTCAAATTGATGAACCCGATATAGTCCTCTCTCTTCTAGACCATGGCTTCCTCCTTCTTTTCTAAAACAAGGAGAATAACTTGTCATATGAACAGGTAAATCTTCTTTCTTTAAGATTTGATCTTTAAATTTACCAATCATACTATGTTCAGAAGTACCAATTAAATATAAATCTTCTCCTTCAATCTTATACATCATAGCTTCCATCTCAGGGAAAGACATAACTCCTGTAACAACATCACTATGAATCATAAATGGCGGAATCGCATACGTAAATCCTTGTTCAATCATGTAATCTCTTCCATAAGCTATCATAGCTTCATGAAGTCTAGCAATATCTCCTAATAAATAATAGAAACCTTGTCCAGAAGTTCTACCAGCAGCATCTTTATCCATACCACAAACAGCTTCAATAATATCTGCATGATAAGGGATTTCATATTTAGGAACTACAGGGTCTCCAAATCTTTCTACTTCTACATTTTCACTATCATCTTTTCCAATCGGAACAGAATCATCAATGATTTGTGGAATAACCATCATCTTCTCTTTAATGACTTTTCCAAGTTCCTCTTGTTCAGCTTCTAATTTGGTAATTTCTTCTGCAGATTCAGCAATTTGCTTTTTAATAGCCTCTGCTTCCTCTTTCTTACCATCCTTCATTAATTTACCAATTTCCCCACTTAATTTATTCTTATCTGCTTTTAAAGTATCAACTTTAACTTGTACTTCACGTACTTTTTTATCAAGATCATATACCTCATCTACTAAAGGTAACTTTTCATCTTGAAATTTTTTCTTAATATTCTCTTTTACTAAATCTTTATTTTCTCTTATTATCTTAATATCAATCATTTTACTTCCTCCTATACATTTAAAGATTGAATCTTCATTTCTTGAAATCGATATTTTTGTTTTACATTAGGATACTTTTGATGATCCACTTCCGAGGCAAACATCTCATAAGGTCTCGCATATACTTTATAATTTCCATATAAAGCTCTATATATAACCATAGGTTCCCCAGTCTCTGTATGTTCAGCTATTTCTAATACTAAATATAGATCTCCTTTAAAATGCCGATAGACAGTATTCAATTTAATCTTTCTCATATAACCTCCTATAAAAAGAAAAAGAATGGTACCTAAAGGAGTGCTAATGCACGGTACCATCCTTACTTTCACTTATTAGATAACGGTATTACCCGGGATTTCTCCATCTATAGAGTAGATAAATAAGACTTTAATAGTGTTTTCACCAACCACACATTCTCTACGATTAAACATTCTTATTATTAGTTCTAATTAACGACTTGTATTCATTATAGTAAATATTCTTTCCCTTTTCAAGCATTTCTTCTAAAATAACATTGATTTCCATTTAGATGGTTCGGATCTAATTCGCCAAATGGAACAACACTTTCCATCTCAAATTCAGAAACAGGTGTCTCTGCAAAACCATATCTTCCATCTGTCATAGAAATAGAATAGATATATTGATCTGGTTGTCCTTCTGCATCTCGAATAATCTCTACTTTCATATATCCTTGAATTGGATCTCGATAAACATAGAATGGAATATTAAAGTAATCGGATAAATCTTCAAAATGGAAATATAAAGTATCTCCAGTACCATCACAAAGATAAACATTATTTTCTACTTTTAATTTCGTTCTCGTAATGACTCTTTGAGATGCAAAATAAATATAATAACTACTGAAACGATCCATTCTACGATTAATGTCTACTACATTTGAATAAATATACATAATAATACTACATACAATTACGACAACATTAATAATTAAGAAGAATTTTTTCTTGGTATATTCTTTTTCTAAAGAATCTCTTCCACTTAAATAACAGACATTTCGAAAAGCACTTCCTCCATATCCAATGACTGGATACATAATAAATGGAAATAATAAAGTAAGAAGTCCATTATAACGAAATTCTTTTCCCATTTTATAGAATAAAACAAGTAAATAAATCTGTCCTACAACAGGAACAAATACCAATAAATTGAGAAGTTTTTTACCATAAATAGCATCTGATAAAGCATATAAATTCACAAATGGTACTAAAGCAGCCCACCAATGACGATTCATCTTCATATAAACAAGTTGGGTAGAATATAAATAAATGGATACTATAGAAATGATAAATAATAAGAAACATAACTCAGATCCAAGGATTGTATAAACATCCCCATAACAAGCATAATAGAATATCGCAACAGATCCCACTACCAAAAGAGCATAACAAAGTAAATTGATGATAAAACAAAGAGTAAAATTACCCATATTACTTCCAAACTCTGTTGTAATTAGTTTACCAGTAGCTTCATTTACATTAATTTGTAAATCGGAATTCACTCCATCTTGGCTAACACTATATCCTTCTTTATTTCCCTTTAAGTATTTTACATATTGTTTGTTCTCAGGATGAGCAGGATTTAAATAGCCACATTTCATACAGTATCTTGCTTTTAAATTCACATCGCTCCCACATCGAGGACATGAAAATGTTTGTTCTTCATCATTATTCATAAAATACCTCCCATCCTAAGATAATTATAGATGATTTTATAGAAAAAAACAATAAAAGAAAAAGAGGAGAATCTCCTCTTTTATTAATAATAAATAGTTTGTGTATCGTAGAACTTATCTCCTGACCATCCATCTGTCTTGGTTCCATTTGTCCAGTCAGAATAGTCTGATAATTTACCAGATTCGCATCCACATGTTTCACAACTTGTATTATATTCTTCACATCCACATCCTGCTGCACGACATTCTTTATTTCTAGTTCCTGTCTTTTTACAAGAATACGTATAAGAATAACTATACTTACAAGACGTTCTAGACGTTCCACTTAACTCGGTACAATAACTCTTTGGCTTACATTCACCACCGGAATCGCACTTACCTTTAAATTTGTATCCATCCGCTTGGGCAGTACCAGTACAAGTACTATTATACTCATAAGATTCTGTTCCACAGTCTTTATCTCTACATTTCTTATATTTTTTACATCCTGCACCTTCACACGATTTACAAGCAGAACAAGTTTTATAACGATATTGATTCTGAGCTGTTATAGTCAACTTACATGTATTAGAGTTTCCAGCTTCATCGGTTACTCTATAAGTCTTAGTAGAAGTTGCCCCTCTGATATGATTACCCAAAACAGTATAATAACTATGACCTGAATCATGATCATCACATGTTGAAAGATTAGGTCCTGTATTTGCTTGACCAGATGCATTTTTACAGAATAAGTGAGCATCAACACCTGTTGTTTTATTAAGAGTATTTTCTATCTTTTCCGTCCAACATCTTGGAAGTGTTTTCCATGTTAGAATGGTAAGTCCAGATTCTGTACAATGAGCAGAGTTTCCAGCTTTATCATATATCATATGATCATATGTATAATTACGGTTTTCAGTATCCGTTGAGAATACTTCTTTTAATTCTTTATTAGTTGTTTTACAGCCAGATCCAGTATCAGAACATTTTCCTTGTAAAGTTATTTTCTTATTCGTCCAAGAAGTACTATAATTTGTTTTTTCAATCGTACAAGTTGGATCTGTTTGATCTAATCGAATCGTAACATTGGCAGGACATACAGTAGAGTTTCCCACATTATCAACGATAGATCCACTGTTTCCATCTTCGATAGCTCCTGCAGAAGATGTTTCCCAGTAACTTCCTTTAGGTACCATATAACTCGCAATAGGGATTTCGTTTGCACTCGTATTACATCCAGATCCACTTCCATCTCTACAATTTCTAAGGACAGAAACAGAGTCTGCATTCGTCCATTCTCCACGATAAGTGCCTGACGCTCCTCCCGTGTCTTTTACAGCTGTTAAAGTACAAGTAGGCGGTTGATAATCTAATTTAACAGCATGTTTACCACAAGTTCTAGAGTTACCTACCTTATCCTTAATAACATAGGCTCCTCCATTATCAGCAGATCCACCACTTGTATTTAAAATGTTACCAGAAGATACAGAGAAGTCATGATAATGTTTGTTAGAATCTGCACATCCACTACCAGTCTCTCCATTGCCTAAATTATCAGCCGTACATTGACTGATGACACGTACTTTATTGGTTCCTCTCTTCCAACTTCCATCATAAATTGGACTGGTGTTAGATACAGAAGTACCGTACCGAGCCTCTACCGTACAAGTAGGAGATGACAAGTCAATTCTCACCGTTTTAGTTTCACAGGATTGAACGCTTTTATTATCTGCTTTATCATAAACATTGCATGCACCTACATTATTACTAGCAAGAGCTTCCGTTGTTGATATTTCACTCTTATATTCTTTTGAATTATTGGTAGCACATCCACTACTCGTTCCTTGCCCTGATTCAGCAGAAGTACAAGTAGATTTTAAAGTGACAGTAGCTCCTCTACCGACCCATCCACCTGTGTAATTATTATTTGTCCAGTTATATCCATTTCCACTTCCGGATGAAGTTCCTGTTACAACACAAACAGGTGCTGTATAGTCTATTTTAACAGTATGAAATCCTGTACAACTAGCTTTATTTCCAGCTTTATCTGCAACGGTTCCGTTATCTCCAACTCCAACAGCTCCTGCATTGGATGTATTGATTTCATAATCATAAATTTTATGTCGGATAACACCGTTACATCCACTTCTTTGACTTCCATTTGGATCCGTACATACCTGAGTAACTTTTGCCATTTCTTTTACGGGGCTTCCATCATTTGTTACTCCTAACCATCCCCAACTAGAAAGTAACCCAGTAGCAGGATAAAATTCTTCATTAGAATGCGTGACTCCCATACCAGTTCCGTAACTAATAGAAGTTGTACATACAGGAACCGTATAATCAATTTTAACCGTTCTGTCTGCTGGACAGTTTGTAACATTACCAGCAATATCATAAACACTTCCACCAACACCAGCACCACCAGCACCAGCATTCGTAATATTCATTTCCGTATTATAAGTATGACTCTGTTTATTACTTGCATTATTACTATCACAATTACTCTTAACTCCACTCATTAAGCTCGTGGCAGGAGAATCAACATCCGTACATCTTAGAGATACAACTGCTGTCTTCTTTGTAGGTCCTACTCCATTTAATAATCCCAACCATCCCGTTTCTGGCTTGGTAGCATCTGTTGGATTTAATGGAGCACCTTGTGGGTGAGAGATAACCGTTGAACAAGAAGGTGCCACATAGTCAATCTTAACGGTCATCTTAGGACATTCTTGACTCATATTTCCTGCATAGTCAACAACGTGTCCTCCAACTGTATTATCATTAGCTCCATATGTCGTATTATATCCATTCGCACCAGCCTTACTTGTATTAATATCAGAGTTAAAGTTATAAGTTTGTTTATTATGGAAATCATCTGGATTACATCCACTTGAGAATTTTGTATCCTCATCTGCACAGGTATGACCCAAGACAACACTTTGTCCATTCTTTAACCATCCGGCACTATTAGGTCCTGTTGTTCCAGAGTAAGTGGTTGTTATTCCACAAGTTGGCTTAATGGTATCCACTTTTGGATAATTCTCTGTTCCATACTGAGAACAGTTTCCTGCTCTATCACAGCTCTTAAAGGCAACTTTATGAGTTCCTTGATCTCGAATTTCAAATCCATATTGAGTAGTTCCTCCAAATGGATTATAAACATCTCTTGTTACTGGATCAGCCCAAGTAAGTCCACTACTATTCTTTCCTGTTTGCTTCTTATAAGAATAATTGAAATGATCCCATCCAGATAACTGTACTTGAACACTTGCATTTTCTGTTTGTCTATCTTCTCTTTGACCACTGATGTATGGACGTAAATACTCATTTGACCATTTCGTATGAGCGGTATAGTCACTTGCATTCGCAGGGGTATAAGCCGTATGAGAAGTGATCTTTTCATAAGAAGGATCTGGTACAAGCGGAGGTGTACGGTCAATATTAACATAGATATGTACCGTCGTACAGTTCTTTGCTTTATCACAAACCGTTAATCTTCCGTAACGTTTTCCTTCTCTCTTAATAACAAATCCTCTCGCATTACCCGTTTGAACACCATGCTCTGCTGTTGCAAGTTGTGTATCATTCGTTGGATTATCCGTCATATTTGGATTAGGGAATATATAAGAAGTTGTCGTCGTTCCTTCTGTTCTCGCATTCGCAACAGATGCTGTAGAACTAATCGTTGCATCGGAACTACCACCAGCTACATAAGGATTATTGACTGCCCACTCATAATTATATAACCAAATATTATCTTCAAAATCTGCATCAATAATAATTCCGTAAGGGAAGTTTTCTTTATTTAGCCACTTTTCTTCTCCTGTTCCCGTTACACCTACATAAGCATTATGTTGAAGGGTTCCACTTGGTAAAACAGAAGTCTTTTTACCGTCATCACGAACTACAATTTCTGCAATCTTACCATCTTTGGTTCCATCAGCTTTTGCTTTATAAACATTAACTCTAACTTCAGGAGCTTTAACATCGACATTGGCACGAACATAACATCTTGTACTATTTGTATCTTGTGCATTATCGGATAAGGTAATATAACTCCATCTAGTTCCATAAGCATAGTTAATTCCAGATTCACTTGCTTGAGAATCTGTTGGCCAAGAAACCGTGAAGGAATCTCTCTTACATCCTGATCCAAATTCATCACTACAAGCAACGGTAATTCTTCTATAGTTATTTTTATAAGTACCGGAATTAAAGGTTGTCTTATTAACCCAATCTTCATCATTTAATGCTTGTCCAGATACCAAACCACATAGAGGGTTATCGGTATCTTTAAATCCACCCGTATTAGAACTAAATTCTACTTTTCCACCTTGTTCATTAACAGCAGAGATACGAATACGAATTGCATTATATCCTGTCGCATCAAAGTATTGAGATATTGGCTTAGAAACAACATCTATTGTAGGTTCATATCCAGCCTTAATATCTCCGGAATAGTATACTTCTGCAAACCCACCACTAGCATCTTCTCCACTCTTTGCATAAATGGTATAAGAATAACTATAAATACCAATCGTGGTATCTTCATGATTACCATTAATCTTAAAAGAGAAATTGGCTGTTTTAACATTCGAAAAGTCAGAGCCTTCTGAATATCCATTAAACTTAAAATTAATAATCTCTGGTTGAGGAACTTCTACTTCTTCTGGAACTTCCACATCTCCACAATAAAGATAGGTGTTATAAGAATACTCTTGTTCATCAAGCTTGTACACACGAACAAAAGACTTCTCCATACAACTATTTCCACTCTTATCTGTAACATCCGTTTTTAAATAGTTGGTACGACGAAGTTCTGATACTTGTACAACAGCAGAATCACCAATCGTACGAGGAAGAAGTTCACGGTTAGCTTGCATGTACATCTTAGCGGCCATCGCAATATTTTTCTTCTCTTGATTTTCCTTTTCAGTTTTAGAACTTTGAATATAACGACTAACTCCTACAATTCCCATAACAGATAAAGCTCCTACGATTACAATAACCGCTAGGAGTTCTACCATGGTAAATCCCTTTCTATTAGGATGAATATGTTTCATACAATCACCTACCGACACTACTCTACTATATAAATCTTATAATAAATCATACAAAAAAACAATAAAAAAGATGCAAAAAGCATCTTTTCATTTTAATAATAAATTGTTCTCGTATCGTAATATGTTTTACCATCCCAGCCTTTAGAATGAGAACCATCATACCAATCAGAAGCTGGTCCTGCCCAAGTTTCACATCCACATTTAGAACAGTCTCTACTTCTCGTTTCACATCCACAACCACTTGTTCTACAAGAGTTGTTACAGTCACTACATACTTCTTTATGACAGTGTCCATCTGCTTCAATAGATCCACCTTTATTACCACAAAGAGTTCCACCAAGTTGACCCAAATCTTTATCACTACAACATCTATAAGTACCACAATCACTGTGTGCGCATTTATTATATTTAGCACACGAAGCAGAAGAACATCTATTACAAGTTGTACACTTTCTAGATGTATTTTGTGGTTGTTTAGTAACCTTTACCGTACAAGTATTAGAGTTTCCAGCTTCATCCGTTACTTTATAGGTTTTGTTAGATTTTAAACCGGTAGTATGTTGACCAAGGAAGGACTCTGCTGCACCTGTAGCATCATGATTATCACACTTTTTAAGTTGAGGTCCATAACCATTTCCTGTTGCAGTGTAGCAAGTTACAGATACCGTAACACCTGTTGTTTGATATAAGGTACTTTCATATTTATGGGTTTCACATCTAGGTGGTGTCTTCCACGTCAGAACAACATAAGGTCCACCCGTACAGTCGGCAGAGTTTCCTGCTTTATCGTACATCTTTTGACTATAATAATAAGATCTATTTTCTGTATTCGTTGTGAAGGTGACTTTCAATTCAGAATTTTTGGTTCTACAACCAGATCCTGTATCAGAACAGTATCCTTGAATCTTTACAGTCTTATTCGTCCATGAGCCAGTATGAGTTGTCTCAATCGTACAAGTTGGATTTGATTTATCTAATCGAACTCTTACATTTGCAGGACAAACGGTAGAGTTTCCTACATTATCAACAATCGATCCACTATTTCCAACACCGATAGCACCAGCAGTAGATGTTTCCCAGAAATTTCCAACAGATACTGTATAGGTTTTACTAACAATTCCATTGGTTGCACTATCACAACCAGATCCGCTTCCATCTTTACATTTTCTTGATACGGTAACAGAGTCTGCATTTGTCCATTCTGCATTATAATTAGTGGACACTCCACCCGTATCTTTGACAGCTGTTAAAGTACAAGTAGGCGGTTGATAATCTAATTTAATTGGTTTCGTTCCACAAGTTCTTGAGTTACCTACCTTATCCTTAATAACATAAGCTCCTCCATTATCAGCAGATCCACCACTTGTATTTAAAATGTTACCAGAAGATACAGAGAAGTCATGATAATGTTTGTTAGATTCGGCACATCCACTACCAGTCTCTCCATTGCCTAAATTATCAGCCGTACATTGACTAATGACACGTACAGTATTCGTTCCTCTCTTCCAACTACCATCATAAATGGCACTGGTATTCGATGCAGGAGTACCATAACGGGATTCAACCGTACAAGTTGGAGAAGATAAGTCAATCTGAACGGTATATCCATTACATTGAGCAGCACTTCTATTGTCTGCTTTATCCCAAACATAAGCTGCTACTCCATTTCCACTGGTAGAAGCTGTTGTTGTTTTAATTTCACTACTATAGGTACGAGTGACATTCGTATTACATCCACTACTCGTTCCTTGACCATTTTCAGCAGACGTACAGGTTGATCGTAAAGTAACAGATCCACCTCTTCCAATCCATGCACCTGTATAATTACTGTTAGTCCAGTTATATCCATTTCCACTTCCGGCAGAAGTAGCTGTTACAACACAGACCGGTCTCGTATAATCAATCTTAACCGTATGCCAGTTACCATTAACGGAACAATTTCCACGGTTGCTAGCAGCATCATATACATATCCATTATCACCAACACCGACAGCTCCTGCTTGTGTTGTATTTAAATTATAATCATAGATTTTATATCGCATGTCTCCTACACAGCCACTATGTTGGCTTCCGTTAGGATCCGTACATACTTGAATAACCTTCGCCATCTCTTTTGTTGTATCCGCATTAGAAGTCCATCCTAGCCATCCAGAAGATGACTTGATACTAGCAGAAGCATTTGAGAAGGCAGAAGCACCACTACCAGTTCCATAACTAATAGAAGTTGTACATACAGGAACTGTATAATCAATCTTAACGGTTCTGTCTGCTGGACAGTTTGTAACATTACCAGCAATGTCATATACCTGTCCACCAACACCAGCACCACCAGCACCAGCATTCGTAATATTCATTTCCGTATTATAAGTATGACTCTGTTTATTACTTGCATTATTACTATCACAATTACTCTTAACTCCACTCATCAAACTTGTAGCAGGAGAATCTACATCCGTACAAGCAAGAGATACAACAGCTGTCTTTTTAGTAGGACCAATTCCATTTAATAATCCTAACCATCCAGTCTCAAGACTAGAAGCATTCGTTGGATTTGTCGGATTACCTTGTGGATAACTAATAACCGTTGCACAATTAGGTGCAACATAATCGATCTTAACCGTCATTTTAGGACATTCCTGACTCATATTACCGGCATAGTCAACAACATGACCACCAGCAGAATTATCATTAGCGCCATAGGTTGAATTATATCCATTTGCTCCAGCTTTGGTTGTATTAATATCTGAATTAAAATTATAAGTCTGCTTGTTATGGAAGTCATCTGGGTTACAACCACTAGAGAATTTTGTATCTTCATCTGCACAAGTGTGTCCTAAGACTACACTTTGTCCATTCTTTAACCATCCAGCACTGTTAGGACCAGTCGTTCCAGAATAAGTTGTCGTTAGCCCACATGTTGGCTTAATCGTATCCACTTTTGGATAGTTTTCAGTACCATATTCAGAACAGTTTCCAGCACGGTCACAACTTCTGAAACATACTTTGTGAGTACCTTGATCTCTTATCTCAAATCCATATTGTGTTGTTCCACTAAATGGATTATAAACATCTCGAATAACAGGATTTGCCCATGTTAAACCACTACTATTTTTACCAGTCTGTTTCTTATATGAATAAGAGAAATGATCCCATCCAGATAATGGTACTTGAATACTCGTATTTTCCGTTTGTCTATCTTCTCTTTGACCACTAATATAAGGTCTTAAGTATTCATTAGACCACTTTGTATGAGCCGTATAGTCATTGGCATTGGCAGCTTCATAAGCAGTATGAGAAGTGATCTTTTCATAAGAAGGTGTAGGTACAAGTGGTGGAGTTCTATCGATATTAACATAGATATGAACAGTCGTACAGTTCTTTGCTTTATCACAAACTGTTAATCGTCCATAACGTTTTCCTTCTCTCTTAATAACAAATCCTCTCGCATTACCCGTTTGAACACCATGTTCAGCAGTCGCAAGTTGTGTATCGTTTGTTGGATTATCTGTCATATTTGGATTAGGGAATGTATAAGTAGGAGCCGATCCACCTTCTGTTCTTGCATTCGCAACAGAAGCCGAAGAACTAATCGTTGCATTACTAGATCCACCTGCTACATAAGCATTGTTAACAGCCCATTCATAATCATATAACCAAATATTATCTTCGAAATCTGCATCAATAATAATTCCATATGGGAAGTTTTCTTTATTTAACCATTTTTCTTCTCCGGTACCAGTTACTCCGGTATAAGCATTATGTTGTAGGGTTCCGCTTGGTAAAACAGAAGTCTTTTTACCGTCATCACGAACTACAATTTCTGCAATCTTACCATCTTTGGTTCCATCAGCTTTTGCTTTATAAACATTAACTCTAACTTCAGGTGCTTTAACGTCTACATTAGCTCTTACATAACATCTTGTACTATTCGTATCTTGTGCATTATCGGATAAGGTAATGTAACTCCATCTAGTTCCGTAAGCATAATTGATTCCTGAAGCACTTGCTTGAGAATCCGTTGGCCAAGAAACCGTGAAGGAATCTCTCTTACATCCTGATCCAAATTCATCACTACAAGCAACCGTTACTCTTCTGTAATTGTTCTTATACGTTCCAGAATTGAATGTTGTCTTATTAACCCAGTCATCATCACCAGTAGCCTGACCAGATACTAAACCACATAGAGGGTTATCCGTATCTTTAAATCCACCAGTACCAGAAGTGAATTCTACTTTTCCGCCTTGTTCATTAACAGCAGAAATACGAATACGAATGGAGTTTTGATCTGTTACATCAAAATAACTAGAAATTGGTTTAGATACGACTTCCAAAGTAGGCTCATATCCTGCTTTAATATCTCCGGAATAGTATACTTCTGCAAATCCACCACTAGGGTCCGTACCACTCTTCGCATAAATCGTATAAGAATAACTATAAATACCAATCGTTGTATCATCATGATTTCCCTTAATCTTGAAAGAGAAAGTAGATGTTTTAACATTCGTAAAATCAGATTCCTCTGTATAACCATTAAATTTAAAGTCTATAATTTCTGGTTGTGGAACTTCTACTTCTTCTGGGACTTCTTCATCTCCACAATAAAGGTAAGTATTATAAGAATATTCTTGTTCATCCAATTTATAAACACGAACAAAAGACTTCTCCATACAACTATTTCCCGCTTTATCCGTAACATCCATCTTTAAATAATTCGTACGACGTAGTTCAGATACTTGGACAACAGATTGGTCTCCAATCGTACGAGGAAGAAGTTCACGATTAGCTTGCATATACATCTTGGCAGCCATCGCAATATTTTTCTTCTCTTGATTTTCCTTTTCCGTTTTAGAACTTTGAATATAACGACTAACTCCTACAATTCCCATAACAGATAAAGCTCCTACAATGACAATCACTGCTAGAAGCTCTACCATGGTAAATCCTTTTCTATTCGGATGAAAACATTTCATCTTATCACCTACCGACACTACTCTACTATATAAATCTTATAATAAATCATACAAAAAGACAATAAAAAAAGATACAAAAATGCATCTTTTTAACTTATCATTTTGTGTACTCTACTCCATTATAAGTAAGTGTCTTTTCTTTATAACCAACTACCATCTTATCCTTCTTATTATAAGAGGTTCCAAAGTAATTATCTTTACTATATTCATATTGAATTACAATTGTTTGATCATCTTCATCATAAGCCCAAGTACAATGTAACAAATCATGAATACGATTCACTTTTACATCACATGTTTGATTGGATTTTAATAGAATATATTGACTACCATTTTGATATTTACCAGACATACTAGCTTCATGACTAGAAATGTATCCAAATAAATGAACAATTCCAAGTAAGAATAGAATCATTCCAAGTATAATAAACATCCATTGTAGAAAAGGAATATATCTTTCTTGAAATAAACTCTTATTCTCATAAGAATTAGAAACAGATGTATCTTGTCCTAAAATCTCATCTATCTTTCTTTTAAATTTCTCATGATTCCAAGTAAAGAATACAAGAGGCATATGACGATATTGAAAAATAACTACTGCTCTAAAAATCCAAAGAATCGTCAAAGCAGAAACAGATGTCACATGTCGAAAAGGAATCGTCGTTTCTTTTTTTCCAAAAGGAAAATAAGTTTCTTTATAAATACCACCTCTTGTGATACATAACATGGTTTTCACAATACAATGATAAAACCAATTGAATAGGAAGGATAAAAGGATAAATCCAATAATAATACCGACTTCTATCAGTACTCTAATCCAGTATCCATAAGTACTACTAAATATATTTCCTTTAAAATTAAAAATCGTTGTTCCAACAAATCCAAAGAATAAAAGGAATAAAAAGATCTTATGATAAACAGAATAGAATAAAACACGACAAGTAACAACGGCTCCTCTTTTTTCTGTTTTCTCTTTCTTTTCAACTTTTTTTACTTCTTCTACAACATTTTTCAAATCGGCCGTTTCTTGATCCACTTTTTGGATCTCTGCAATTACATTTCTTAAGTCTGCTGTTCTGCTAGTTTCTTCTACCTTTTTCTTTCTATGCATACCAAGCACTTCCTTTTTGCCTATAGTATATCATACTTTTTTAAAAAAAGAAAAAGATTAGCAAGCTAATCTTCTGGATACCAAGTCGTCGTAATAACATCTCGAGAGATTTCAACTCCATCTTGATAAGTATGCAAGTAGGTTCGATAACCTCTTCCACCCAACCAAACAGACTCTGTACTATACGTTTTTCCATGAGTCGCATCATGATTCGACCAAAACTCTACATGAATTTCTCCATACGTATCATAGGCTTTAATATAAATAGGATATTCATAGACATTTCGGAATTTCATATCCGTATTCCAACTGCCATCATTGGAAGAAGCAACCGTTGCATCTAATCCTCCATCTACATAGACACTCTTCTTTTTATGAGGAGATCTTGCAACAATCTCATGTCCCCCTAATAATGCGGCATCATATACAGTGGTTGCTACCTGACAAACACCATTTCCAACATATTCATAATAGAAAACATATCCTGCTTTATTATAAGGACCTGCATATCGGAAGAAAGAGAATACTTCTCCCGGTTCTACAATCGCCCCATTTACATAGCCTACTCCTGTTCTTAAGTTCTGTGCACGAAGAGTAACCCATGTATCATATTCTGTTACAAAAGAAGAAGTCATCGTATCAATCGTCGCATAACTCTCATTGGTATAAGCTTCCACTTCTTCTCCCACTAATTCAATCTTCATATCTTCTGGTTCATATTTCCCAGAAAAATACTTCTCAATGATTTCTTTATTTTGATCATAATCTAGTTTAAAACCATTTACCCCTCGAACATAACGAACTCCCTCACTCGTATCAAAATGTCCATCGACAGGAGCTACATATGCTTTCTCTGCTAATTGCGTAAAGAAAGCTTTAAAAACATCTTCATCAATCGAATAATAAAAAGAAAACTCTTTCGGATGATTATGTCCATTAATATACCAAATCTTTTGAGGATAACTTAACTTTTCTTGATAAGAATCAATTTTCGATAAAGTCTTTTCAGTATCAATCACTAATCCAATCTCTTTTAAAGTAGTAGTAATCTCTCCCCCTTTAGATACAAATACTACTTTTCTAGATAAAATACGATTCTTTTTATTCTCTAAAACAGAATCAAATTCATCATAAGAGTAATTAGACATATCAAATTCATCTATATAAATACTTGGTAATATAACATGATTATATTTCTCTATAATATCTTGATTTAAAAAATAAAAGACAATATAAAAAAAGATAAGAAAAAGGAAAATACCACTAAAAGCTACAAAATGAGTTTTATTATCCAAAATCTTATCTCTCATATTCATCATCCTACTATATTATTAATTAAACCATAGATTTCCATATAACCATTATGATTTAAATACACTCCATTCGTAGTATATTGAGGATTTAATTCCTCTCTCTTACTAATGGAAGAATAAACATCTAAATAACGAACACCCTTTTCTTTTGCCAATGATTTAAAAGATTGATTCAAAGTACGAATCTCTTCATTGGTAACCCGTTCATCAATAATACCATCATCATAAGTATTAACAGAACGATTGATCGGATAAACAGATTCTACAAAAATAACAGCATTTGGTCGATTACTATGAATTAAATCAATAATTTGACCATAATTCTTTAATATTTCTTCTTGTGATACTCCATTTTCCAAATCCACAATTCCTAACTCTAAGAAAATAACAGAAGGATTATAATCATAAACCATACCTTTCATATTATTTAATAACATATGGGTAGTTAAATCATTTCGACTAGAATTAACATAATGATAATCCCATCCATAATTAGAGAAAGCAAATTGATTGGTATGAAAATCACCTACAAATAAATAATTATCATCCATCAAATTAGAACTCTTTTTATCAACAACCGTAATACGATTCCGATAAGAATTATATAGAGTCGATAATCGTTTCAATAATAGATTCGAACTATATAAAAAGAGAAGCGTAAGAGCACAAACAAGAGAAATCGTTAAGAATAACTTTCGATAAAAAGAGACTCTTGATAATACTTCTTCCTCTTTTGGATCTTGTTTTTTAGAATTGGTCTTTTTCTTCTTGTTCTTCTTCTCATCTTTTTTATCAGATCTTCCCTCTAAAAAACTATTATCCAATGTCTCTTTCTCAAGAGTAGGTTCTTCTACAATATGAAGTTTGGTTAATGTATTCTCTAAGTTTGTTTTCACATCATTTTTAATAGTATTCACTTTAAAAGGAAATGATTGAGAATC
Organism: Bacilli bacterium; assembly: GCA_017964405.1. Classification (GTDB taxonomy): domain Bacteria; phylum Bacillota_I; class Bacilli_A; order RF39; family UBA660; genus UBA3789. The sequence continues at coordinate 390 of JAGCSA010000020.1, read as the reverse complement.
CTGTGTTAATCTACTTTTTGAATTGTATTTATATGGTTTCTTTTTTTTCATTTCTCATCATCCTATCTAACACAATTAACATTATAACATAAAATATTTTGAATACATAGTCTAAATCTTTGAAAAAAAAGGAATCAAAAATGATTTTTAATGCTATGATAGAGGTAGGTGATTCTATGAATACCAGAAAAAAGAAGAAAATAAGGGTAAAATGGAAAAACTTTATCTTTCTAATCATCATTCTTTTTCTCATTGCATTCATACCAACAAGAATAGTATCCCACTTAAAGAATACGACAAAAAAAGAAGAACCAGTTCCAAAAGAGAAAACAACAAAGAGTGAGAAAGAAAAGAAATTAGAAGAATTAAATCATATAGATGAACAGATAG
>JAGCSA010000019.1 GCA_017964405.1 Bacilli bacterium | reverse complement strand
TTTATTTACCGTGACATTGTTTGTATTTCTTTCCACTGCCACATGGACATGGATCATTTCTACCTATCTTTTGTTTTTTGACAGGTGTCTTTTTTATTGGTGTATCATCATTGTCGTTTGTTAGTAGTTTCTTTGCTTGTGGTTTTCTTTCTACATTTTGTTTAATTTCTGCTTTTAGCAAGAAGATGGATACATCTTTATCTACTTTTTGTAGCATAGAATCAAACATATCGAAACCTTCCATCGTATAAGCTCTTAATGGATCTTCTTGAGCATATCCTCTTAAGTGAATCCCTTCTCTTAAATGAGACATGGTATTGATGTGCTCTGTCCAATAATTATCTAATACTTGTAGCGTAATTACTTTTTCAAACTCATTCGATACAACCTCTGGAATTGGTTTAATCTTTTCTTCATATTCATCAATGACTTTCTTTGCGATAAAGTCAATGACATCATTTTCATTTTGACCAGCAATATCTTTTACTTTGAGATCTTTTCTTAGTAAGTTTTCATTCGTGAATTCTACAATTTCTTGGTAGTCTTCTTCATTTAAGAATCCTTCTGGTGCCAAATGAGATTTAACTAAATCTTCAATATGATGTCTGAATGTCGTTAGAACCATTTCATGAATGGACTCATTTTCTAGAATCTTATTTCTCTTATCATAGATTAATTCTCTTTGATTATTCATAACATCATCATATTGTAGTAAGCTCTTACGAATATCATAGTTATTTCCTTCTACTCGTTTTTGTGCTTGTTCTACACTACGCGTAAATGCTTTGGAACGAATGGCTTGATCCCCCATACCCATAGATTCCATCATGGTTCCAATTCTATCTGATCCGAATCTTACCATTAAGTCATCTTTCATGGATACGAAGAATTGGGTATAACCTGGATCGCCTTGACGACCAGAACGTCCACGTAACTGATTATCAATACGACGAGATTCATGACGTTCTGTACCTACAACGCATAATCCACCTAGTTTTCTTACTTCATCGGATAGCTTAATATCGGTACCACGACCAGCCATGTTGGTTGCGATGGTTACCGATTTTCCTAAACCAATCTTAGAAATAATTTCTGCTTCTCTTTCATGATTCTTTGCATTTAATACTTCATGTGGAATCTTTGCTTGTTTTAATAGATTACTGATTAATTCAGAAGTTTCAATTGCAATCGTACCAATTAGAACTGGTTGTCCTTCTTCATATTTTAGTTTTACAAAGTTTATAATTGCCTTATATTTTGCTTCTTTGGTTGCATAAACTAAGTCTGCTTCATCGATACGAATAACTGGCATATTCGTTGGGATTTCAATAACATACATGTTATAGATTTCACGGAACTCTTCTTCTTCTGTTTTTGCAGTTCCTGTCATACCAGCTAATTTCTTATACATTCTGAATAAGTTCTGGAAAGTAATCGTTGCCATTGTCTTGGTTTCTTCGTTGATTTGTACTCCTTCTTTTGCTTCGATTGCTTGATGTAATCCATCAGAGTATGCTCTTCCTTTCATCAAACGACCTGTGAATTGGTCTACAATGACTACTTCTCCTTCTTGTACGACATAATCAACATCTCTTCTCATAGAGTAGTTTGCTCTTAAAGCATGATTAATAAAATGTAGAAGAGTCGTATTATTAATATCGTATAGATTCTCTACATGGAATGTTTTTTCTGCTTTATCAGCACCTGACTCTGTTAGATTAACACTATTCGTCTTCTCATCATAGATAAAGTCTTTTTCTTTCTTTAAGCTTTTTGCGTACTTATCAGCACTGATATATAGATTTTGATTCTGCATTTCTCCACCAGAAATAATTAATGGTGTTCTTGCCTCATCAATTAATACAGAGTCAACCTCATCGATAATGGCATAATTTAAAGGTCTTTGTACTCTGTCTTCTTTTCTTACAACCATGTTATCTCTTAAGTAATCGAATCCTACTTCGTTATTGGTTGAATATAAGATATCACAGTTATAGGCTTCTTGTTTTTCAGAAGCAGATAATTCTCTTTTATTAACTCCTACGGTTAATCCTAAGAATCTGTGAATACCACCCATCCATTCTGCATCACGTCCAGCTAGGTATTCATTGACGGTAATAATATGAACTCCTTCTCCTGTTAATGCATTTAAATATGCAGGAAGAACAGCTGTTAAAGTTTTACCTTCACCAGTTTTCATTTCAGCAATATTACCATAATGAATTGCTAAAGCACCTAATATCTGTACATAGAATGGTTTTTCACCAATAATACGGAAAGCGGCTTCTCTTGCCGTTGCGAATGCTTCTACTAGTATATCTTCTAGGGTTTCCCCATTTCTTAATCTTTCACGGAACTCTTCTGTTTTATTTTGTAGTTCTGTATCTGTTAATTTTGAATATTCCTCGTCTAGAGCCATTACTTTTTCAGCAATACTATTGAATCTTTTTAGTTCTTTGTATTCATGATCAAATAGTTTCTTTAATATATTCAATGTTATCAACTCCTTCAAGTTAATATTTTATCAAAAAAAAGAGAGAAATAAAAGATATTTCCTCTCCATTTATTTCTTATTCTGATTCAATTACTCCATAATTTCCATCGTTTCTCTTATAGACAACGCATGGAGCATTTGTTTCACTATCTTTATACATATAGAATTGATGTCCAAGTAATTCCATTTGAAGAATAGCTTCTTCTTCATCCATCGGTTTTACTTCGATCGTCTTTCTCTTTACTATTTTATTAGTTTCTTTTTCTTCTTCCTCTAACTCTATACTGTCAAAGTTGAAATCGTAGCTAGGTTTTGATTGTTTCGACATTAGTCTTGTTTTATTTTTTCTGACTTGTCTTTCTAGCTTATCAATTGTTTTATCAACTGCCGCATAGAAGTCTTCTTGTGTTTCCTCCGATCTTAGAATAAATGATTTTAATGGGATTGTAATTTCCACTGTATCTTCGTGGCCTTTTACTTTTACTATGACATGTGCGTGAACATTTTCACTATTTTCTAGGTATTTATCTAATTTACCAATTTTTTCAATTACATAATCATGCATAGCATCCGTAATTTTAATTTTTTCTCCACGTATTTGAATATCCATTAAATCTCCTCCTTTGTACTTTTATTATACCAAATCCTATTAAAAAATACCACTAGTTTATCGTGGTATTTCTTTTCTTATCTTTCTATTTCTTTGTTTTTGTTTTCTTTTTAATTTTTAATTTTGATTCTATCTTTTTCATTAGTTGTGGACTTTTGTCAGAAATGATACTAGTATGGAATACAAACCATGCAACAATGATAAAGATAATAATAAACATAATTTGTCCAATCTTTGGATCCATTAATACAAATACTAGGGTTGCTACTGCAAATAAGAGATCGATTCCATAAATAATTAATACGGTTACTACATGAGAGAAATTCATTCCTAGTAGTTGATGATGAAGATGTTGTTTATCTGCTTGGAATGGTGGTTGTCCTTTTAAGAGTCTTCTAATAATAGCAAATAATGTATCTAGAATTGGAATTGCTAGAATTGCTACTGGTACAAAGAAAGAAATTAATGCTGGTCCTTTGAATTCTAGTAAAGAGATCACTGCAATAATGAATCCCATGAAAGTTACACAGTCTCCTGCAAAGATTTTTGCTGGATGGAAGTTATGCATTAAGAATCCTAGTGTTGATCCTAACATGATTAATGTTAATACCATAACTAAACTTCCAAATCTTCCTTGATAAGCCCCAATGATTGCTATGGTTAAATAGAAAATACTACAGATTCCTCCACTTAAACCATCTAATCCATCGATTAAATCAATAATATCGGTACAAGCTACAATAAAGAATATCGTAATTGGATAAGCTAATATTCCAAAATCAAATGTATATCCAAATGCAGTAATGACATCTAATAAGATTCCTCCATAGAATACGATGACACTTGCTGCTACAATATGAACTAAGAATCGATATTTTGCTTTTACTGGTTTTAAATCATCTACTATTCCCATTAATACAATAATAAAACTACCAATAAGAATAGAATTCATCCTGATACTTTGTTCTCCAAATAACATGTATCCAAATAAGAATCCTAAGAAAATACCAAGTCCTCCTAGTTTGGGAGTAGATGTTGTATGAATATGTCTATTTCCTTCTTCTGTTGTTGGTACATCCATTGCATTAATATGAACAGCTACTTTTCTCATTAAAAACATAATTAATGCAGAAAAAATAAACGTCGTTAGTACAATTTCTGTTGCTTGTAATAATTGGGTCTTCATAAGATCCCTTCTTTCTACCAAAATTATATCAAATATCTTTCAAAAGAAAAAGAAAAACCATTATTCTTGGTCTTCCTCTAATTGTTTTCGATTATTTAATAAGATTCCACAACCATCTGCTACACAGGTAAGTGGTGATTCTGCAATTAAAGCAGGAATTGTTAATTCATCTTCAAATACATCTACTAATCATGTTAATTGAGCTCCTCCTCCTGTAAGAATGACTCCTTTTTCAACAATATCGGCTGCTAATTCTGGAGGAGTTTGTTCTAATACACTCTTTGTTGATTTGATAATCTTATTCATACTTTCTTTTAAAGCTTCTTTTACTTCTTCTTGATTCATTTCTATGGTATCAGGAAGTCCTGTTAAAAGATTTCTTCCTTTAATCTCCATTTTTTCTTTTTTACTTGGTTTATAAACATTGGCAAAATTAATTTTAATATCTTCTGCTGTTGGTTCTCCAATTAGTAATTTGTATTTTTCTCGAATATATTTAATAATATCTTGATTCATTGCATTTCCTGCTACTTTTACAGAAGAAGAGGAAACGATTCCATTTAACGATAATACAGCAATATCCGTTGTTCCTCCTCCAATATCTAATACCATATTGGCGGTTGGTTTTGATATATCCATTCCTACTCCAATGGCTGCTACTTTTGGTTCTTCTTCTATATAAACCTTTCTAGCACCCATTCTTTCTGCTGCTTCTTTAATCGCATTCTTTTCCACTTGTGTAATATTCGTAGGACAACAGATTAATATTCTTGGTCTTGTGAATAAATTTCTTGCTTTGATCTTTTTGATAAAAGTATCTAGCATGATTTCTGTTAATTCAAAGTCTGCAATAACTCCATCTTTTAAGGGACGAATGGCTTTAATGGTTTCAGGTGTTCTTCCTAACATTTCATTTGCTTCTTTTCCCACTGCAATAACTTTCTTTGTTTCTGTTTCTACCACTACGATACTAGGTTCATTCAGAACAATTCCTCGTCCTTTCACATAGATTAATACATTGGCTGTTCCTAGATCAATTCCGATGTCTCTTGCCATCTTTTATCAACTCCCCATTTTTATTCTATCATAAAAAATTATAAAAAAAAGAAGATTTCTCTTCTTTATAATAAATGAATGGATTGAAACAAATCATATATACAATTTGTTACTAGATAGGACATGGATAATACTAGGAAGAAATAAAATAGTTTTGCTTGTAATGGATTTACATTCTTTTTAAAGATTTGATTTATATTAATGGTATCCATTGTCCAAATAACCGATATGGTTATTACACAGTATAATACAAATTTAAATGTCATTTTTTCTCCTCATAAATATGAATCATATTTCTTCTTCTTATATGTTTTTCTTCTTCGGATGTTGGTGTTTCTACAAATGTCTTAACCATTTCTAATGCTTTTTCTACTGGCATCTTTTCTCCAAAGGCAATGATATTGGAATCATTATCTTTTCTGGTTGCAATTACTTCTTCTATGGTATCTACTTTTGCACAACGAATCCCTTTCATTTTATTACAAGCAATACTAATACCAATACCTGTTCCACAGATGGCTACTCCAAAGTCAACATCTTGTTTTTGTACATGTTCTCCTAATTTAAATGCATAGTATGGGTAATCGGTAGATTCTTCTGTATGGGTTCCATAATCTTCTACTTCATATTGATCTTTTAGATTTTTGATTAATTCGTTTTTTAATTGAAATCCTCTATGATCACTTGCAAAACCTATTTTCATATTATCCCTTCTTTCTTTTTTATTATAACATAAAAAAACTGCTTATTCAGCAGCTTCTTTTGAATCAAATCCATATTTCTTGTTGAATTTGTCTACACGACCAGCACGAGATGATCTACTTTGCTTTCCTGTATAGAATGGATGACATTCTGAACAAATTTCAACATTAATTTCTTCTTTTGTAGATTTACAAGTAAATGTATTTCCGCATGCACATGTAACCTTACAATCTTTCATTTCTGGATGAATATCTTTCTTCATAAACTTCTCTCCTTCCGCCATGACAAATTACTTGTCATAGTAATAAATGCGTTACTAATATATCAAATTATTGCTTTTATTTCAAGTGTTTTTTACATTATACTTCTTTTATCTTGATTTTAGCACCTATATTGGTTAATTTTTCTACAATGGATTCATATCCTCTTAAGATATGTTCAACATTGGTAATCGTTGTTTTTCCTTCTGCTTTTAATCCGGCAGCTACCATAGCAGCTCCTGCTCTTAAGTCGGTTGCTACTACTTCACATCCTGTTAACTTAGTAGGTCCCATAATGGTAGCGGTTTGATTTTTAATTTCAATGTTCGCTCCTAAATCTTTTAAATAAGGGATATGCATAAATCTGTTTTCCCAAATCGTTTCGGTTGTTTTACTTTTTCCTGTCATTTGTGTTTGTAGAACAGTAAATGGTTGTTGTAAGTCCGTTGCAAATCCAGGATATACTGCTGTCTTAATACTTGTTGCTTTATACTTATCTTGTTTTTGAACAATTACATAGTCTGCTCCTACTTCTAGTTCTACTCCTGCTTCTTCTAGTTTTGATAATAGAGCATCGATATGTTCTGGAATAATATTATCTACTTTTAGAGGATTACCACATAATGCTCCAATAATGACATATGTTCCTGCTTCTATTCTATCCGGTATTACTTCATGGAAACATTTTCCTAGATGTGTTACTCCTTCAATCTTAATCGTAGAAGTTCCTGCTCCTGTAATCTTAGCACCCATATTATTTAAGAAGGTTGCAACATTTACAATTTCTGGTTCTTTAGCAGCATTATCAATAATCGTTTTTCCTTTTGCACGAACTGCTGCTAACATAATATTAATCGTTGCTCCTACAGATGCAATATCCAAATAGATATTCGCTCCTTTTAATTCTTCTGCTTCTACGGTATATTTATTTCCTTCATTTTGAACTGTAGCTCCTAAAGCTTCAAATCCTTTTAAGTGAAGATCAATAGGTCTTGCTCCTATCGAACATCCTCCTGGGAAATACATCACTACTTTTTTATATTTTCCAAGGAGTGCTCCCATGAAATAATAAGATGCTCTTAGTTTTTTTGAAAAAGCTTCTGCAATTTCAGTATTTTTCATTTCTTTTGGATTAATTACAATACTTTCACTTGCTCTTTTTACATCTACATTTAATTCTCTTAAGATATCACATAATGCATCTGTATCTGTGATTTCTGGTACATTGCAGATGGTTGCTTCTTCATCGGTTAAAATAGCTGCTGGAATTAAGGCTACGGTAGCATTTTTGGCTCCACTGATTCGAATGGTTCCTTCTAAATCTCTTCCGCCTTCTATTTCCATGATTTTCATTTCAAAAACCTCCTTTATTTTTTTTGATAAATTTTGCTTCTTTCTCTACTTAATCATACGTTTTATCCTTTTGTTTGTCAATTAAATCAATATTATTTCCTACATTTGTCGTAAACTTTGATTTTTAGCCTATTTTTTCACTTTACACTCTATCAAAAAACTCACAAAAAATTTGCGAGTTTTTATTCTAAATTTTGAAAAACAAATAGCATTCTATCTTTATCGGATAGATCTTTTTTGCATTCTACTCTTACATTTTCTAGATTTTCATGAATGATTTTTTCTAGAGGTTCTCTTTGTTCACAACCAATTTCAAATGCAATAATACATTTCTCTTTCATGTTCTTTTTAATATTCTTTAGTATTTTTCGATAACAATCCAATCCATCTTCTCCTGCATATAATGCAATATGTGGTTCATTATCTTTAACGATGTCTTCTATTTCTTCTTCTGTTCTAATATAGGGTGGATTACTAATAATAACATCGTATTTTGTATTCATTTTTTCTAACATATCGTTTTTTATTAGATTTGCTTTTGACTGTAGGTGTTCTTGATTGATTTTCGCAACTTCTAATGCTTCTTCTGAAATATCTACTAAATCTACTTGGTTGGTTGGTACTTTTTTTTCTAATGTAAGACCAATCACTCCACTTCCACAACCTAAATCAATGATATCAATGGGTTCTTGAAAGTACTTTTGAATATATTTTATGGTGTTTTCTACTAATTCTTCTGTTTCAAATCTTGGAATTAATACTCTTTTATCTACATAGAAGGGATTGCCATAGAAATTTACTTTTCCTAATACATATTGAAGGGGTTTTCCTTCTTGAAGAGCTAATATTTCTTTTTGATATTGATTTGCAATATATTCTTCTACTTCTAAATCTAAATAATTCAATAATTCTAATGGGTTTTTTTGTAATAATTCTGCTAGTAGTATTTTTGCATGATCCGAATGACAATGACTTTTTCCAAAGACTAATAATTCTTCTACTGTCATAAGATCACTCCTTTTTATTCACTCATTTCTCCTTGTAGTTTTCTTTTTTGATCTTCTTGAATTAATGCATCAATAATATCATCTAATGCTCCATCCATCACTCTATCCAAAGAGTTTGTTGTAAAACCAATCCTATGGTCAGTTACTCTGTTTTGTGGATAGTTATACGTTCTAATCTTTTCTGCTCTATCTCCTGTACCAATCTTACTACGTCTTTCATTTCCTTCTTTTTCTGCTTTTTCTTGTTCTTGTAATTCATATAGACGTGATTTTAATACTTTCATTGCTTGTTCTCTATTTTGAATTTGACTTCTTTCATTTTGACAAGTAACTACGATATTCGTAGGTAAGTGAGTAATTCTAACAGCAGAATCGGTTGTATTAACTCCTTGTCCTCCATTACCACTGGAACGATAAATATCTACTCTAATATCATTTGGATTAATTTCTATTTCTACATCTTCATCAGCTTCTGGCATTACCAATACCGTTGCAGTAGATGTTTGTAGTCTTCCATTGGATTCTGTTACAGGGACTCTTTGTACTCTATGAGATCCACTTTCATATTTTAATTTGGAATAAGCTCCATTTCCTTTAATCATTAATTCAATTTGAGCGAATCCTCCAGCAGTACCATCAACAGAGTTATATACTTGGTAAGTAAATCCATTCTTTTCTGCATATCTTGTATACATTCTAAATAAGTCTCCTGCGAAGATATTGGCTTCATCTCCACCAGCTGCTCCTCTGATTTCCATAATAACGTTTTTAGAATCGTTAGGATCTTTTGGAATTAATAATACTTCTAGTTCTCCATCTAGTTTTTCTTTTTCTTCTTCTAATCCTTTTAATTCTTCTTTTGCCATTTCAGATAGTTCTGGATCTTTAATCATTTCTTTTGTATCTTCTATACTTTCTAATACTTTTTTATATTTCTTATAACAAGCAACAATTTCTTCTAAATCAGCCATTTCTTTTGAATATTGTCTTGTTTTCTTAATATCTCCTAGTACTTCTGGTTTGGTTAATTCTTGTTCTAACTCTTCATATTTTGCTAATGTTGCTTCTAATCTTTCGATCATATTATTCACCTAATCTTTCTTAAGTCGGTTCTATTATATCATAGTTTTATGCAAAATAAAAAAAGAAACAAAGTTTCTTTTTTATATTTGATATTGTTCTGGTTTCTTTTCTTCTTGTCCTGCTGTTGCTTCTTCCATCATCTCTTTTAGTTCTTCTTTCTTTTCTGTCTTCTCATTTAATCTTTCTAGTAAGTATTTTCTCATTAAAATAACTTCTGGAGAGATTTCATTTTGATGTTCTGCTAACAGTTTTCCAAATTTTTCTCCTAGGATTTGAATCGATGTGTTTTTATATTTTTCTCTTACTTTATCCATTTCTTCTTCAATTAATGGTTCTGGATTTGTAATCGTTGGATATACTTTTGGTCTTTCTGCCTTTGCTTGTTTTTCTCTTTCTTTCATATACCATTTCATTGTATTTAATGGTGGATAAATTTCATCTCTATGTGAAATTAACATATCTACATAGATTCCTCTTAATTCATCAATTGGTGTATTTTTATATTTTTCTCTTAATTTTTAGTTTTCTTCTACTAGAAGTGGTTCTGGATCTACAATAATTGGTTGAATTACTCTTTCTTTTGCATCCATTCCAAGCTCTTGTTTTCTTTCTTCTATTAACCATTTGATATAGGTAATAGGAGGATAGAATCCTTCTTTATGTTCTTCTTTCATCTTTTCATAGATTTCTTGTAATTCTTCTAAAGATTTATCGCGATAATCATTTCTATATTCTTCCATGACTATTTCAACACTTGGTACTGGATTAATAACCATTTTATGTTTAGCAGTTGCCTGATCTACTTCTTTTGCTACTCTTTCTTTTCTTTCTTTTAATAATAATTGTAGGAATACTCCTTTTACAAGACTAGCATCCTTGTTTTGTTCAAGCATATTTAATTCTGCTTCAATTTCTTCAATTGATTTATCTTTATATTGATTTCTAATCATTTCCATTCCATGTTGAACAAGTTCTCTCATTCTTTCTGGATCCACTTCTGGTAATTGTGTTACGGAAGTTGGTAAATTAGGAGGAGCCACTGTTAGTCTTTCTTCTGGTTCCATACCCATCACTTTCTTTTTGTCTGCAATCATTTTCTTTAGAACAGCAATTCCTAATACATTACGAATTGGATCTTCTTGTAATTCTTGTAGAGCAACCATGGTTTCTTTTAAAGATTTATCTTCATATTTCTTTTTTATTCTATCAATTCTTTGATTAATAAATGGGGTTGGATCTACAATATCAGAACGTTTTGTTGCATTTCTTTCTGCAATTAATTTCTTTAATACTAATCCTCTTGATGCATCATGATTTGCTGGTTTAGATGTTGCTTTATTTAATTCTTCCTCAAATCCTTCTATTAATTCACTTAAAGGGGTGTCGGCAAATTGATCTCTTAAAGCATCCAATACTTGATCATTAAAAGATTTAGGAAACTTTTCTTGAATCCCATTTAATACTTCCTTTTGAGCAGCAATCATTTTTTCTAATACTGTTTCTCTGATTTTTGCGTTTGCTAAATGATTTCTAACTCTTCCTAATTCATACTCTAATTCCTCTAGGGAATCGTTTTTATAATGATCTCTAACTAATGCTTCACTAAATAGTGGTTCTACTGCCATATACGTCATCTCCTTATTATCAATATATCATAAGTAAATACTCTTTTTTTCTCTTATTTTTTCTTACTTTACATTTCTATACAAAAAAAGCAGGAATTCCTGCTTTTTATTATTGTTCTAATTCTAATTCATCCTCATCTATCACAACTAAATCCTTTAATTCTTCATTGGTTTCATCATCATAGACTTCGTCTTCTTTATCATCATAACTGTCTTCTTCTAGATCTTCATCTTGAGAATCCTCATCTTCTTCTTTTTCTTCTGATTCTTCGTCCTCTTCTTCATCTTCTTCTGCTGTTACTTTAATGATTTTATCAGAAGTATGATTCACTCTTAAATCCCATTTTCCATTATCTAATAAGATAAATCTTTTATCCGTTGCTAGAGAAGTATAGAAATCAGCTATTTTTGATTCAAAAGTTGATTCTGGTAATTCTAGTAATTTAATTATTTTTTTAAATAAGTCTGCTGTATTTAATGTTCTTTTACTATTTTGTAGAATTAATTCTGCAATATCTTTATTGGATAGTAATTCTAACTCTTCTTTCTTCATCTTTAGACTCATAAGCAGCCCTCCTGTTAGGTAACTTTTTCCTGTTGGAATAAAAATTCCAAGTAATTTTATATCATATATATTTTAATAAGGCAATAACTTTTTTTGTTTTTTATGATTTCTTACCTCACAGGATTGAAAAAAAACATATTTTGTGATATCATTTATCGCGTACGTTTTGGGGTGATAGTATGGGAAAAACGGGAGTATTTTTATCTGGTGGTGGAGGTAATGGACCTTTTCATATTGGTTTCTTTAAGGCTCTTGAAGAGGCAAAGATTCCAGTAGACTATATATGTGGTACTTCTGTAGGAGCTCTTATAGGAGGAGCTGCTACTTATTTAGACTCTTACGAAATGTTTGAGTGCTGGAAATCATTAACTATAGAAAGTGTATTAAAAATTGATAGTAGTAAGGTGGCGGATGTTCCAGGACTTATCAGAGATCTTACTCTATTCAAAGAATGCTTTTTATCTTGTTGTAGAAAAGATCCAAAACTATTTATTAATATAGATGATATTCGTAACTTGCTTTATTCAGAATTAGATGGAGAACAGATTCAAAATTCTCCTGTAGGATTTGCTGTTGGTACAACAGAAATTCCTAGTTTTAAAAATGTCTGTATTCAGAAGGAAGAAATGGGAGATCAAGTATTAGATTATATTCTTGCTAGTATCTATATGCCTATTTTCTCTCATGAAAGAAGAAATCTTAACGGAAAAAAATATTTAGATTTATCAATGTTCCGTCATTATCCTTTAAACTCTTTAAAGGAACAAGGTTGTGATAAATTCTTTGTTGTAATGGCTGAACCAAATATCCTTCATCCAATGAAACATCAAATTGCGAAAGCTTTTTCTCCTGAAGACGATGTCACATTTGTTGATTTTGAAGAACAACCATCTATTCTTGATTTTTCAAGTGAGATGGCAAAATATGACTTCAATAGTGGTTATGAGGCAACTAATAAAGTATTAGAAAAGAAAAACTCTATTCCTAGATAGAGTTTTTTTATTACATTTTTTCTGGTACTTTCATTCCCAAAATATCTAATAACATTGTGTTTACTTTATATACAAGGGATGTTAATACAATCCATGATTCTTGTAATTCTTTATCTTCTTCTGTTAAGACTTTATTCTCTGCATAGAACTTATTATAGTATGACGTTAATTGATAGATAAATTCTGTTATTTCACTTAAAGATTTTGATTCTAAAGCATGATTTAATACAGTTGGTAATTCTAATAGTGTTAAAGCAATATTCTTTTCTGCTTCTCCTTTTAATTTTTGAATTTCTTTTGCATCGATTCCTTCTGCTTTCTTTAATAGAGACTTCATACGAATCGTTGAATATAATAGATATGGTCCTGTTTTTCCTTCTAAATCTGAGAATTTTTCTACTTCAAATACATAGTCTGTTTCTCTATATGGTAATAAATCTGCATATTTTAAGGCTGAAATCGCAACATCCATTGCAATAGAGTCTTTTTCTTCTTCTCCGACTGTTTCTGGACTTAATCGTTTTAGGGTTTCTTCTTTTACTAAGGCAATTAATCCCTTTAAGGACATAACTCCTCCATCTCTTGTTTTGAATGGTTTTCCATCTTTTCCATTCATCGTACCAAAACCTACATGTTCTAATACTACGTTATCATCTACTAATTTTGCTTTTCTAGTTGCTCGAAAGATTTGTTCAAAATGAAGTCCTTGTCTATTATCAACTACATACCAAATCTCATCCGGATTATATTCTTTCTTTCTCTGTAGAATGGCTGCTAGATCGGTTGTTTCATAAGATAAGGTTCCATTACTCTTTACAAATAGCAGTGGAGGCATCGGTGCTTTATCATTTTCTTCTTCTAGGTGAACAATTTTTGCCCCTTCACTCTCTACTAATAATTCTTTTTCTTCAAAAATTTGGTTTAGTTCTTCAAAATATTCTGCAGCATCGCTTTCTCCTAACCATAAATCAAACTCTGTATTTAAAAGATCATAGACATTTTTAATATCTTCTTTGGAGATTTCTACTATTTTCTTCCATAAATCGTAGTATCCTCTTTCATGATTTTGAATTTTATTGGTTACTTCTCTTCCTTCTTCTAAGTAAGACTCATCTTCTTTTGCTTTTTGAGAAGCTAAAGGATAGATTTTTTCTAAGTCTTCATTGGTAATTGGTAAGGTTAATTCGGAAAAGTCTCCTGTATAGTCTTTATCAAAATAAGGAAGTTCTGGATACATCTTTTGGATTTCTAACACTACAAAACCTAATGGTCTTCCATAGTCTCCTAAATGAGCATCTCCTAATACTTCATATCCCATCATTCTTGCCAATCTCTTTAATGCTTCTCCAATGTTAGCACTTCTTAGATGTCCTACATGTAATGCTTTTGCAACATTGGCTCCTCCGTAGTCAATGATGATCTTTTTCTTTTCCTTCTTCTCAATATTACTGAATAAATCTTGATTCATACGGTTTAGAATTTCTTTTGTATAGGAATCACTCAAACTAATATTAATAAATCCTGGTCCTGCAATATTGATATTTTCAAAACGATTATCTTCTTCTAATACTTTGACAATTTTAGTAGCAATTTCTCTTGGATTTTCATGATAAGCCTTTGCTAATTGCATCGCATCATTTAATTGATACTCTCCTAAATCTCTTCTATTAGAAGGTTCTAATGCTAACGTTTCTACTTCATATCCTGCTTGTTTTAAATCTGCTTTTAAATCTTCTATTAATTCTTTTAATATACTCATACAATCTCCTCGATTCGATATAAAAATTCTTTTTCTTCAATCATGAAACAAATCTCTATATTATGATTATTCCTTTCTAGTCTCTTTGTTTTGATAGGAATCTTAACTGCCTCTCCTAGTTCTTTGATTTGAATGGTTCCCTGTGTTGGTTTTAATAGATTAAATGTATATTCCATTTTTAATTCTTTATTTTCTCTGATTAGAATATTATGATCATATTGATATTGTACGGTTGTTTCTTGATTTTCTTTATATTTTAAACATTCTTCTTGTAGAATTGCTTGTGTTTCATAAGAAGTGTCTTCTTCTTCATTTTTGATTGTTACTTTTATATGGATTTTAGGCATACAATCCCCCACTTCAAATTTCAGTTTTGATTATATCATATATTTTGTTTTTTTTCATATATTTCATGGATTTTTTTGTTTTTGTTTCCTTGTATTCTTTTTGGTATTTTGTTATAATTTATATGATATGGAGGGATAATATGATCGAGATTATTATAGCTGTTGTTGTATGTATTAGCTTTCTTTTATTAATTGCTACGATCATGAATAGTCGTTTTCAATTAGCTATTATTAAAATAGAGAAAGCAGAAGAAGATATCGATATTTATTTAGAGAAGAAAAGAGATCTATTAGATCGGTCAAGACCTATTATTACTAAGGAATTAAAAGAAGATGTTTTTCTTCCTGAATTAGAATTAAATCTACAACAAATGAATAATTATGATGAGAATGATATCTTAAAAAAATGCTATGGGGATTTATTAAGAATTATCGATGATAATGACAAATTATTAAAGAGTGAATCCTTAAATACGATTTTGACAGGATTGAGTAATAATGAAGAAGATGTTGTAGGAGCGATTAAATTCTATAATGATACAGTTGTTGAATATAATAAATTGATTGTTGCATTTCCTTCTAATATTGTTGGTCTTTTTAAACGATATAAGAAAAAGCCATTTTATAATAATGATAAGAAAGAAATGTTTGAAATATTAAATGAGAAATAGAGGGTATTTATGAATTTTATTGAAAGTATTAAAGAAAGAGCTAAAAAAGATAAAAAGACCATTGTTCTTCCAGAAACAATGGATGAGAGAGTACTAGAGGCTGCTAGTAAAGTATTAAAAGAGGGAATTGCTCATATTATTTTAATTGGAAATCCTGTTCCGAATTCTTTTGATTTAAGTGGGGCTACTGTTATTGATCCTCATACTTCTGAGATTACCGATGAATTAATTGAGAAATTATATGAACTTCGTAAAGAAAAAGGAATGACATTAGAGGAAGCTAAGAAACTTCTATTAGAAGATTATATGTACTTTGCTTGTATGTTGGTAAAGACTGGTAGAGCAGATGGTGTTGTATCTGGAGCTTGTCATTCAACTTCTAATACTTTAAGACCTGCTTTACAAATAATTAAAACGAAACCAGGTGTTATGCTTGTATCAGCATTCTTCTTAATGGTTGTTCCTGATTGTGAATATGGGGCTGATGGATGTTTTGTATTTGCAGATTCTGGTTTAGAGCAAAATCCTACTCCTGAGAAGTTAGCTGCGATTGCTGCTAGTAGTGCAGAGAGTTTCCAATTATTGGTTGGAAAAGAGCCAATTGTTGGAATGCTTTCTCATTCTACCAAAGGAAGTGCTTCTCATGCAGATGTAGATAAAGTAGTGGAAGGTGTTCGTATTGCAAAAGAGATGTATCCACAATATAAGATTGATGGAGAATTCCAATTAGATGCTGCGATTGTTCCAGAAGTTGCTAAGAGTAAAGCTCCTGATAGTGAGATAGCTGGTCATGTCAATGTATTGATTTTCCCTGATTTAGATGCAGGAAATATTGGTTATAAATTAGTTCAAAGACTTGCGAAAGCAGAAGCTTATGGACCTATTACACAAGGAATTGCTGCTCCTGTTAATGATTTATCCAGAGGATGCTCTAGTGATGATATCGTAGGAGTTGTTGCTATTACGGCTGTTCAAGCACAAAATGAATAAAAAGGAGAGATATTATGAGTAAATGTCCTCATTGTGGGGCGGAGGTTCAGTTTCAACCAGGAACCCAACTTGTTCACTGTGAATACTGTGGATCTGACTTCCAACCAGAAGAGATGCAGGAAGCTCCCAAAAAAGGAAAGAAAGTTGCTACCGAGCAAATTAAAGGAAATGCCTATGTTTGCTCTCAATGTGGTGCAACTCTTTTGACGTTTGATGAAACGGCTGTTACTTTCTGTAGTTACTGTGGTTCTCAAAATATGTTAGAAGAAAAGATGGTTTCTCAAGATGCTCCTGATTTAATTATTCCTTTTCAAAAGACAAGAGATGATTGTATCAAGAGTTATAAAAAGAAGGTTTCCCACTCTATTTTTGCTCCTTCTTATATGAAATCCCAACCAGTTGTTCAAAAATTCAGAGGGATCTATATGCCTTATGGTGTTTATAATCTTTCTTATAAAGAAGATTGCGTGAATCAAGGATCTAAATATAACCATCGTTCTGGTAATTATATTTATTATGATAAATATGCGATTCATGCGAATATTGATTCTACTTATAAAGGAATGTCTTTTGATTTATTATCTAATTTTTATGATGAATATAGTCAATCCATTCCATTTGATTCTAGATTGGCTGTTCCTTTCAATGCGAACTATTTACCTGGATTTTATGCAGATTCTAAAGATGTACCGATTGGAACTTATAGTGATGATGCCATTAAAATAGCATCTGTTGATTCTACGAATTATTTTAAACATAAAGCTTTCTACCGAAAGTATTCTTGTTCTTGTCCTACGGTTCCTTATCATGTAGAAGAGAAGAAACTTGGATTCTTTCCGGTATATTTCTTATCTGTTCGAGATCAGAAAGATGATAAAAAATTATATTATGCGATTATCAATGGGCAAACAGGAAAAGTAGTTGCTGATTTACCAATCGATTTTATAAAATATATTATTATTTCTATCTTGTTATCGGTTCCTATCTTTTTCTTATTAATGAAGTTACCTACTATTACTCCTACTGCTATTGTATGGTTTACGATTCTTGCTTCTATTGTTTGTATCTTTATTTGTTTTAAACAAGGAGGTAAAGTACAGGAAAGAGAAGCTAGATGGGATGATAAAGGTTATGATTATTATCTTCGTCAAAATCAAGTAACCGATGCGAAGAAAAGTCGTAGAGTCAATTTACTCAGAAAAAAGAAGATTAAACTCTCTCAATATATTAAATTATTGATTGCAATCCTTCTTTCCCTTGGAGTTGTCATTCTACATCCTGTAGATGATTTATATTATTACCTTATATCATTTGCGAGTTGTATTTTGATTTTATTCTCTTTTTATGATTTAGTAAAACTTCATAATCAATTGGTATCTAGACCAATTCCTCAATTACATAAACGAGGAGGTGATGAGCATGAATAAGAAAATATTCATTCTTCTCATTTTCCCTTTACTATTATTCTTTCCATATGGTGTTTTTGCAGAAGAGAATTTGTTTGAAAATCCTATTCCAGAAGATCATGGCGTAACAGGAGAAGAGGATCCACCTGTTGATTCTATGGGAGATATTGTAGAAGATCAAAAAGAAGCAGAGACAGGTACTCTTATTTATTACAATGAATTGACTGGTTATCAAGCCATTATTAATGATGAAGCTTCTTTATTATCTGAAAAAGAAATTAAAAAATTATTAGAAGATATGAAGCCTTTAACTGCTTATGGTCATATTGGTTTCCTTTCTATTAATAATAATTATACAAGTACAGAAGCTTATGCAGATTCTATCTATCATACATTGTTTGGTACAAAAAGTGGAACGATCTTCTTGATTGATATGGATAATCGTGAAATTTATATTTTCTCGGATGGGGAAAACTATCAGACAATTACCAGATCAAAAGCTTTATCGATTACCGATAATGTTTATAAATATGCTTCTAGGAAAGAATACTATAAATGTGCAAAACTTGCTTTTGAACAAATGGATACATTATTACAAGGTCAAAAGATAATGGAACCAATGCGTTATGTTAGTATTGGATTTATCTCTATGATTTTATCTTTCTTTTTAACATTCTTATATGTACTATCTACTACTAAGATTAAGAAGGCAAGTAATTCTAGTATTGTGAATCATTGTGATATTACTTTCCAAATGGATAAACCTACTGCTGAAAAAGTGGGAGAATATAAAGTATATAGTCCTCCTTCTGATAGTGGAGGTGGCGGTTCTTCCGGTGGCGGAGGAGGCGGAGGTGGCGGTTCTTCCGGTGGCGGAGGAGGTCACAGTTTCTAATAAAAAAATCCACAATTATTTGTGGATTTTCTTTTTGTCTGTTGTTTTTTTCTTTTTTGGTTTGATTATATGTAGTAAGACAATTACAAGGATGAATCCTACGATTCCTAATCCTAAGATAATTGCAGCATCATTTTTTGTTTTTCCTTTTTTCCTTCTTCTTTTATTTCGACTGTATCTGTTGTA
>JAGCSA010000018.1 GCA_017964405.1 Bacilli bacterium | reverse complement strand
GCAATGTTTGCAGTTCTGTTTGGATCATATTCAATACTTGCTACTGATCCAGGTACGTTTCGTTTATTTCTTTTGAAATCAATGATACGATATTTTCTTTTTACTCCGCCACCTTGATGACGAACTGTAATCTTACCTTGATTATTACGGCCACTACTTTTCTTCATAGTAACTGTAAGAGATTTTTCAGGAGTACTTGTTGTTAATTCTTCATTGACTAAAGTACTCATTTTTCTACGTCCTGGTGTAGTAGGTTTAAAATTTCTAATTGCCATACTATTTCCTCCTTCTAACCAAGATCAATTGTTTGTCCATCTGCTAGAGTAACAATTGCTTTCTTTGTACGATTTGTTAATCCAGTATAGCGTCCTACTCTTCTCTTCTTAGGTTTTACATTGATTGTTCTAATAGAAGTAACCTTTACATTGAAGCATTTTTCAATTGCTTCTTTGATTTGAAGTTTGTTTGCTTTTGGATCAACTTTAAAAGTATATTTTCCTTCTTGTTTTGCTGTTTCTGATTTTTCAGTTACAACTGGTGCTTTGATAATTTCTAAATACTTTGTGTCTTTCATTATTTAAGCACCTCCTCAACATATTTTAATGCATCTTCTGTCATTACCATTACATCTGTACCAACGATATCTAATACGTTGATTTCATCTGCTAAGATAAGAACAAGATTTTGAATATTTCTTGATGCTAAGATGATGTTATCATCAAATTCTTTAACAACTAGTAATACTTTCTTGTCTGCTATTTTTAATGATTCAAGAAGTTTCTTCATTTCTGAAGTCTTAGGAGTTTCTACTTTTAATGTTTCAACTACTAATAATTCTTTTGCATCTACTTTTTCTGTTAAAGCAGTACGAATTGCTAATTGTCTTTCTTTTCTATTTTGTTTTTTACTATAGTCTCTAGGTACTGGAGTTCCATAACGTCCTCCTCCTACCCATTGAACGGCTCTAATTGAACCTTGACGTGCATGTCCAGTTCCTTTTTGTCTCCATGGTTTTCTTCCGCCACCAGAAACTTCTGAACGATTTTTAGTTTTATGTGTTCCTTGTCTTAATGATGCCATTGATAAAATGATTGCATCATTTAAAACTGCATTGTTTGGTGTAATTCCAAATATTTCTTCGTTTAAATTAATGTCCTTTACTTTTTCACCTTTTAGATTTAAAAGTTCTACTTTTTTCATCTATGATTCCTCCTTTCATCACTTTGTATTATTTTTTATTCTTTTTACTACTCTGTGATGATTATTCTTCTGTTGTTTCTTCAGCAGGTGTTTCTTCTGCAACTGCTTCTTCAACTACTACTTCTTCTACTTCTTCAGGAGCATCTGCACTAGCTTCTACTTCTGCTACTGCTTCTGCTGCTTGATCGTAAGTAATTAAATCAGCTGCATTATTCTTTTCATTTGGTTTCTTTACTGCGGTACGAATCATTACTAATGATTTCTTTGCACCAGGAACATTACCTTTAACTAAAATTACACTATTTTCTGTATCGATTGATACAATTTCAAGATTTTGTACAGTTCTTTGAACATTACCCATTTGTCCAGGCATTTTCTTTCCCTTAAGTACATGCATTGGAAGTAATGTACCTAGAGAACCAACACCTCTGTGGTATTGTGAACCGTGTCCTTTTGGACCAATTTTTTGGTTGTGGCGTTTAATAACACCTTGGAACCCTTTACCTTTAGAGGTTCCTGTAACATCAACAATTTCTCCAGCTTCGAAAATGTCTACACCGATTGTTTGACCTAACGTGTAATCATTAACATTAACTCCTCTAATTTCTCTTAAGAAGCGCTTAGGTGTTGTGTTAGCTTTTTTCGTATGACCCATTTCAGCTTTGTTACTTGATTTCTCTCTAATAGATTCTGTAGCAAGTTGAATGGCATCATAACCATCTTTTTCTACTGTTTTGATTTGAGTAACCACATTTGGTTCTACTTCAACAACAGTAACTGGGATAAGTTTTCCATCTTTTGTGAAAACTTGAGTCATTCCGACTTTTTTACCTAAGATTCCTTTCATTTATTTTTCCTCCATTATTTTGTTTTTATTTCGATGTCTACTCCGCTTGGTAAATCTAAATGTGCTAATGCATCAATAGTTTCCTTGCTTGGATTCTTAACATCAATCAATCTTTTGTGTGTACGCATTTCGAATTGCTCACGTGAATCTTTGTACTTGTGTACAGCTCTTAGAATTGTGAACTTTTCAATTTCTGTTGGTAGTGGTACTGGGCCAGAAATGTTACCACCAGATCTCTTGACAGTTTCAACAATTTTCTTTGCTGCATTATCTAAGATTCTATGATCATAAGCTTTAATTCTGATACGAATCTTTTCTGTTGACATTTGAAATCCTCCCTTCGCCTATATCTAGTATAGACTTGCTCCGTACGAATAACCCGACTCTTAAGAGTAAGTTTTTAACATTTTCTTTGAAAATAATTATCAACTTATCCTGGTGTATCGACAACCTCGCACATCTAAGCAGTCACACGTATTTAATTTTAACATAGGTATATCAATAAATCAACAACTTTTTACATAAATTTTTTTTATGGTTTTTCTTGTAAAATTTGTAAAAAAAAATCTATTAGTTGTCCTAATAGATTTATTTCTTATTTTGTTTTCTTTCTCTTCTTTGTTTGGTTGTTTCTACGATATTTTTTTGTATATCTTCTAATTGTTTTTTATCATCTGCTTTAAAGCCTGTTGTCTCTACTCCATGAAGATCTGCTAATTTGTTTTCTCCTACTTTCTTTAAGATGATACCAATAATGGCAATGATTCCCGTTAAGATTTCAATAACAGGTCCTTCAAAATCAAAAGGAGATAGTACACTTCCAATGAATCCTGTACCACCAATTCCTAGTAGGATATCTCCTGCTAGTTTTAAATCTTGATACTTTCTTAATAGTCGATTATATTCTTCTGTATTCATGGGAACCTCCTATTATAGTTTATTATAATCTAGGCAGAATACTGCATAGATTGGAATATACCGAATGTCTTTCTTGGTTGAGAAATTATTCTCTGTTACTCTAAATGCTTGGGAAGAAGTATATTTCTTCATAAAGACAGATAGAGATTTTGCTTTCGAATTTGTCTTCGTTGTAATTTCAATTGGTAGAATTTGACCCATTCTATTTTGTACAACAAAGTTGACTTCTGCTTTTCCTTCTGATTGATAATAGAAGAGAGAGTATCCATTTTCTACTAATGATTTGGCAATCATATTTTCATATAAGGTCTCTTTCATATTCTCATCTGTTTGTACTTTCTTATAATTCAAATGAAGCATCGTATATAAAATACCGGTATCTACAGCATATAGTTTGAAACTATCGGTATCTTTGCAACTAGATAGAGGTGATTTTACATTCTTAATTTTATAACTTCTATATACCAATTGATTGTTTACTAGATAATTAATGGCACTATCATATTCTTTTGCTCTTTTTCCAGTACCCATCGTTCCATATTGAAACTTCTTATTATCTTTCTTCAATTGTTCTGGAAGAGAATCTAGTACTTCTAATCCTCTTGGAATATCGATTAAGGTTGTATTCATGGCAACTTCCTTTTTATAGATATCCATGATCTTTTGTTTAATCGCTTCTAATTCAAAAGAACTCTTTCCATCTAATTCTGCTTGAATGACTTCTGGCATTCCACCTACCGTTAAATAGTTTTGAAAATACTCTAAAGCTACTTTGTGGAATGGACACGTCTTTCTCTTTTGGAAGGATTCTCGAATTAAATCCGTAAGGTTCTTCTCGTTATGAGCCCATAGATATTCTTCAAAGTCCATAGCACTCATTCCTTTGAACTGTAATTCTTCTCCTTTAAAATCATTTAGGTTTTCCCTACGAGAAGTAATTGCGATTATATGATATGCACTATGTTCACTACCAAATAATTTTAATCCTTTGATAATCTCTATATGATTAACATTATCTAAGATAATTAAAGTATCTTCTTTTAGAATGGTTTCTCCACTATCTAATGAAAGATTTAAGATAATCTTTTCTGTTGATTTTTCTTTTGTGAATAAATCTAATAATTCTTTATTATTCTCTGTATTGAAGTAAACAACATTCTTATATTCTTTTTCTCCAAACGCTAATGCTGAAAAAGTCTTTCCAATTTGTTTTGGTCCATACAATACCATGGGTTTCCTAATAATATCGCTTTTCCATTTTTGAAAAAATTCTTCTATTTTTCGTTCCATAAATTGTATCCTCCTAACATATTTCCTATATTAAGTATACTTTTATATTTCTTTTTTGTCAACAAAAAAGACTTTTTCAAGTCTTATGTGCTTAATAATGGTTTATGATAATCCATTTTAATCTTTTCTGCTATGGTTGTCATGTACTCTCGATTGGTTGGTTTAGCCTTCTCACTATCAATACTATATCCAAATACTTCTTCTGTAAAATCCCAGTTTGCTCGGTTCCATCCTACTTCAATCGCATGTCTAATAGATCGTTCTACTCTGATCGTAGAAGAATGATACTTCTTTGCAATCATTGGATATAGTTTCTTTGTTATCTCTTTTGCTAATTCTGGATTCTCATAGATTTTCTCTATTCCTTCTTTTAGATATAGATATCCTTTCATATGAGAAGGGATTCCCAATTCATGTAATACTTTTGTAATGGATGCTTGCAATTCATTTTGATAGAGATGAATCCTTCTATTTGTTTTTTCTAAAATGACTTCTTTTATCATTTCTTCTAGTTTGTTTAAGTCAAATGGCTTTAATAAGTAATAACTCGCTCCTAACTCTGTTGCTTTTTGAATGAATTCTTGGGAATTACAAGCTGTCATCACAATCACTCTTTTTTCTAGTTGATGATCTCTCATATACTTTAGTACTTCTATTCCGTCTTTCTTTGGCATTACGATATCTAGTAGAAGAACATCATAATCTTCTTCTAACCATTTCATGCCTTCCTCTCCATTATTGGCTTCTCGTACTATTTTCATATTTGATCTTTTTTGAAAGTATTCTTTAATAATACTTCTCTGTATGGGGTTATCTTCTATGATGAATAATTTTATTTCATTCATATCCTCTCCTATCATTTACCACGCAATTATCATTATATAATAGGATTGGAAAAGAAAAAAGACATCATTGATGTCTTTATTTGTTTTCTAATTTATTGATAAAGATTTGTAATTCTTCTGGTTTTAGACTTAATCCTCCTAAAAGATATCCTTCTATTAAAGGAGATTGTTTTAACATATCAATATTCTTTTCATTCGCACTTCCTCCATATAATAGAGTGGTATTTGGTAAGAATGTTTTAATAAAACGTAATACTTCATCAATTTGTTCTAAGGTTGGAATAATACCAGTTCCTATTGACCAGATTGGCTCATAAGCAATGATTAATCGACTCTTTTGTTCTTCTGTTAAATCATAGGTTGCTGTTTCAATCTCTTCTTTTAAGACTTGTCCTACTAATCCTTGTTCTCTTTCTTCTTTTGTCTCTCCAATACATAGGATTGGAGTGATATCATATTCGAATAATTTCTTTACTTTATCATGAACTTCTTCTAGGGTTTCTCTTTGATATGTTCTTCTTTCACTATGACCTACAATACAATAAGATACCTCGGATGCTTTTAAGTCTTTGGCAGATACTTCTCCTGTATAAGCTCCTGGATCCTGTGTACTCACATTTTGAGCTCCTAAAGAAACATTTTCTAAATCAAATAGATTAATGTTTAAAAGAGTAGGACATAAGATGATTTGTGAGTTCTTCTCTATATCTCCTATTCTTTCTTGATAGACATAGAAGTCTTCTTTTCCTAAATTACTTTTATTATTTAATGCGATAATCATAAAAACCTCTCCTTAATCTTTTTATATAATTTCGATAAGATTCCAAATCGATTTTCCATTTCTTTTTCTTTGATTGCTCTTTGATAGACTTCTAGTACACGATCTGCATAGTTTTTGGAACTATAGTGTTCTGCTTGAATCCGAGCTTGTTTATCAATTTTTTCTAATTCTTTTCTATTTTCATATAAATAAAGAATCTTCTTTTGATACTCTTCTTCTGTTTCAAAGAATAATCCATTTAAATCTTCTGTTACCATAGATTGAAATGCTTCATCTCTCATACAAACAGGAACGGTATTCGCAGCCATTGCTTCTATGACTGTTAATCCTTGTGTCTCTGTTTTAGAAGCTGTCGCAAAGATATCCGAAATATGATAGTAATATGGCATATCTTTCCATGCTACTTTTCCTGTGAAGATGACATTCTTTTCTAATCCTAGTTTTTTTGAATATTCTTCATATTCTTCTTTATCTGGTCCATCTCCTACAATAATCAACTTCATATTTTTATACTTGTCTGCTAGTATTTTTTGAGAGTGAATTAAGAATTTTACATTCTTTTCTTCTGCTAATCTTCCTACGAATAGAATAACAAAATCTTTTTTACTAATATTTAGTAGTTTTCTTAAATTCTCTATTTCTTTTTCATCTTGATTTTCTTGGTAGAATCTTTCTACTTCTATTCCGGTTGGAATAATATGAATATTCTTTTCAAAGTTATATTTTTCTCTAAATAATTTATAGATTTTATTGGTTGGAACTATTAATTCTGTTGCGGTTGTCTCACAATAGAACTTTGATAGGTACTCTACAATCTTCTTACTAGAACGATTGAAGTATCCTTTCGTAATATAGTGTACATAGTCTTCATACAACGTATGATAGGTATGGACTAACGGAATATTAAATTGTTTGGCAAAAAGTCTTGCGAAGGTTCCTACTGCAAATTCTGTTTGAGAATGAATCACGTCTAAGTTCCAACTTTTGATTTTATTAACGGCTCTAATCGGATACACACTCGTTAATCTAGAATCATAGATTCCTGTTGGTAATCCAGGTATCTTTAATACTCTTTCTTTTTCATCATACTCATATTTAAAACTCTCTAAGTTTGCTGTTACGACATAGACTTCATGTCCTTGTTTTTCTAACGCATGCTTTAACATCACTTCGCTGGTTACTAATCCACTGATATAAGGGGTATATGTTTCTGTAAAGATTCCAATTCTCATTTTCTCACCCTTTCGCGAATATTAAATAAGATAGCTCCTATCATAATTCCTAAATAATATGTTAAGAATCTCCAAACAATTACCATGGCTGATACAATACTTCCTTCTAAGAAGTTTCCAAAGAATTGGGTAAATCCATACTCAATTCCTCCACTAGCTCCTGGTATGGGAACAAAAGCTCCTATTAAATAGACATAAGCAGAAGATACTAATGTTTCCATAATGGTTAATGTTTCTGTATTTTGTAATCCTTTTAATACAAAGAAGGGAACAATATATAAACAGATTAAACTGATCATATTTAAGGAGATTCCTCCTACAAATAATTTCTTTCTTTGTTTTAATTCTTGGAAACCATTATGATAATCTTCAAATTTTTGTAACCATTCTTCTTCTGTTAAATTCTTTTTGATTTTTTTAACAAACTTATAAGTAACTTTACTTAATTTAGTTGTTGCTTGTTTCGAATAAGATGCTAGTAATAGAATGACAACGATCGTATTAATAGCAAATCCTAGTAATACTAATTTTTGTAATAATTCTACTTTTGGGAATATGTGAAAGATAGAATTATATCCTACGGCAATAATTCCACATATTACTAAAGCAATTTGATAAAAGATAAAACTTTGTACCATATAGTTTGTTGCTTTCGATACAGGGATTCCTTGTTCTCTTAACATATAGATAGCCATTGGTTCTCCTCCTGTTTGAAAAGGAGTAATTCCATTAAAGAATTGTGCAATAAAATTCTGTCGAATCGCCTCTGTTTTACTAAATTTTTCTTTATCATTTACAATTTTATAATTGATATATCCTTTTAAAGTAACGGATGTTAAGTAACAGCAGAATGCAAGAAGGATGTATTTAACATCCATATTCTTAATGGTATCTATAATTCCCTGTGCATCGTCTTTTAATACAAAATACAATACTATCATTGTAATGATTACTAATAGTATTGTATTCTTCTTTATATTGTTTACAATTGTCATGATATCATCCTTTTTCTAGTACTCTTTCTCTTTCAGATATATTATACTACCTTTTTCATCTCCTAAACATTCAAATTCATGGGAATCTAAATATTCTAAAAGGTCTTTATCTTCTGGATTGATTCTTAAAAATACTTCTTCCATTCCTAGGGTTGTTAAAGCATAATCGGTTGCCATATCAGCAATCTTTCTTTTTTTTGTTTTATCGGAAAAAGACAGAGTACAACTTTTCAGATCTCTATATCCTTTTAGTTCGCAAATATCTTGTGTTTTTGATTGTTCTTCTAGTACTAATTCTAGAAGAATATCATTATTATCTGTACTCTCACTTTTTTCTTTTGGAATCAGTTTTGTAGTACTCAATTTGCTCACCTACTTTATAGCTTCTAATCCTGGTAATTTCTTTCCTTCTAAGTATTCTAAGGTTGCTCCTCCTCCTGTTGATGCATGATATACTTGTTGATCTAATCCTGCGGTTGTTGCAGCTGCTACGATGTCTCCTCCTCCTAGGATTGTCTTAATATTGTTATCTACTAAAAATTGTAGAATTTCATCGGTATTCTTTTTATATTTTGAGAATTCATATACTCCTAATGGTCCATTCCAAATAACGGTTTTAGCATCTTTTAAGATTCCCTCAAAATAGCTTCTTGTATCGTCTCCAATATCTAATCCCATTTCATCTGGACCGATTTGGTTTGCTTTCTTGATACGATACTCTTCATCATCTGTATATTCATTGGTTACGGCAAAATCAAGTGGTAATTCAATCTTATCAGGATATTCTTCTAACATTCTTCTGCAGAAATCTAAGTTTTCTTCATCTAATAGAGATTTTCCAATTTCTACTCCTTCTGCTTTTAAGAATGTGAAAGCCATTCCACCACCAATTAAAATCTTATCTGCTTTCGTTACTAGGTTTTCAATCACTCCGACTTTATCTGCTACTTTTGCTCCTCCTAGTACGACAATAAATGGTCTTTCTGGATTTTCTAATACACTTAGTGCATTCAATTCTTTTTCAATTAAGAATCCTACTCCTGATTCTAAGTGAGAGGCAATTCCTACGTTAGATGCATGTGCTCTATGGATGGTACCAAAAGCATCATTAATAAATACATCTCCTAAAGAAGCCCAATATTCTCCTAATTCAGGATCATTACTGCTTTCCTTTTTACCATCTAAATCTTCATATCTTGTATTTTGTACTAATACAATATCTCCTGGTTCTAAAGAGGCAACAATTGCTTCTAATTCTTCTCCTCTTGTCTTTTCACTAAATAAAATGTCTTGGTTTAAAAGTTTTGCTAAATGCTCTGCTACGGGAGCTAAATCGTTCTTAACTAAATCTTCTCTTTCTTTTACTCTTCCCAAATGAGATAGTAAAATGATCTTTGCATTATGATCTAAGCAGTATTGTATGGTTGGTAATGCTCCTCTAATTCTCGTATCATCCACTATTTCCCCATCTTTCATTGGGACATTAAAATCACATCTAATGATAACCTTCTTATTATCAATATTTATATCTTTTATTGTCTTCATATCTTATTCTCCTATCTATTCCAAATTATACCATTTTTCTTCTATAAAAAAAAGGAGTAAACTCCTTTTCTTATTGTTTATTATTAAATTTGTTTGATAATCCTTCTACTGCTTTTAATACTTCAATCGGTACTGCAAAGATGATGGTATTGGATTGATCAGAACTTAAATCATTTAAGGTAGATAATGTTCTTAAATGAAGGGCTCCTGGAGTATTACCCATGACAGTAGCTGCTTGTGCTAGACTGTTAGCCGCTTCTACTTCTCCTTGTGCTTTTGTAAGGATTGCAACTTTTTCTCTTTCTGCTTCTGCTCCTTTAGCAATTACTCTCTTCATTTCCTCTGGAAGACTTACGTCTTTTAATTCAACATTTTCTACTTTTACTCCCCAAGGATCGGTTGCTTGATCAATTACTTGGCAAATCTCATTGGAAATTTTTTCTCTTTCACTTAATAGTTCATTTAAAGTGGCAGCACCTACTACATTTCTCATGGTTGTTTGTGCTAATTGGCTAACAGCGAAGTAATAGTTTTGTACTTCACAGATCGCTTTTCCAGCATCAAAGATTTTGTAGTAAATAACAGCATTGATTCGAATCGAAACATTATCTTTGGTAATCGCTTCTTGTTCTGGAACGTCTACTGCAACAGTTCTGATATCTACTTTTTTGAATGATTGAAAGATTGGTAATATAATTTTCCATCCTGGTGTTAATACTTTGGTAAATTTACCACAAGTAAATAAGATCCCTCTTTCATATTCATTAATTTGTTTAATGGAATTTAACAAAATAATTCCTACAACGATAATTACAATTACTAAGAATGGCATAGTATTCCTCCTATCTTGTCATTAAATATTTTGCTGTTCTAACCATTTGAGCTGTATAACTCATTTCATTATCATACCAAGATACTACTTTTACTAATTGTTTTCCATCTACATCTAGTACACTGGTTGATAATCCATCTACTAGAGATCCACAACGTCTTCCAATAACGTCTGAAGATACAATTGGATCATCCGTATATTCTAATGTCTCATTGGTATGAGCTTTTAATACATTATTAATTTCTTCTGCTGTTGTATTTCTTCCAAGTTCTAGTGTTAAGTCTACTACAGATCCTGTTGGAACTGGTACACGCATAGCCGTTCCATCTAATTTCCCTGCTAAGTTAGGGCATACTAGACCAATGGCACTTGCTGCTCCTGTTGATGCTGGTACAATGTTTGCTGCACAAGCACGTCCACGTCTTGCTAAATGTCCTTTCTTATGAGCAATATCTAAAGAAGCTTGATCATTCGTATAAGCATGAACGGTTGTCATGTATCCTTTTACGATACCAAACTCTTTATCTAATACATCTACTACTGGTGCTAAACAGTTTGTTGTACAACTTGCAGCTGAAATGATTTGTTCCTCTCCTGTTAAGATTTCATGGTTAACATTATAAACAACTGTCTTTAAATCTCCTTTAGCAGGTGCTGAAATAATAACGTGTTTTGCTCCGGCATTAATATGTGCCATTGCTTTTTCATCGGATGTGAATAATCCTGTACATTCAAATACAACATCTACATCTAGATCTTTCCATGGTAACATAGCAGGATCTTTTTCTGCATATACTTTTACGCGTCTTTCTCCTACTATAATGTATTCTCCTTCTGCTCTTATTTCATCAATACGATAGTTTCTATGATTGGTATCGTATTTTAATAAGTAAGCTAATTGATCTGCATCTGTTAAATCATTGATGGCAACTACCTCAAATTCTGGATTTTCTTCCATTAATCTGAAACATAATCTTCCGATTCTTCCGAATCCATTGATTGCTACTCTAATCATAACTTTTCCTCCTTATTATCTAAGTTATATTATATAACTTTTTGGGGTATTGTTTCAATAGAAGTATTCAGTTTTTTTGGAAAAAATAAAAACCTTCTGCAGCGAAGGTTTTTAATATTTTATTGTTCTATATCTATGTATTTTGCTGTAAATGCTGGAACAGTAATCTTTGCTCCAAGAACTGAATAATATGATGTTGTTCCTTCAATTGTTCCATACATATTAATTATATCTTCTTCAAGTATTCTGCTTTCTCCATCTTTATATTTATATGTCACATATACAGAATCATCCCACCAACCATATTCATTTTCGGTTACTTGTACTAATAAAACAACTTTGTTATTGTTCCAAGTATCCTCTTTGATTTGTAAAACCCTTCCTCTAAATCTTGCTTTTTTCCCTTTAAATTCTTCTGGTTGACGGCCAATATCTTTATAACCATAGTATTCACAAGATGCTATATATTCAGCTTTTTTCTCTTCTTCAGTCTTCTTTGGCGTTTCTTGTTTAGGTTCGGAATTTTTTGTTTCTTGTTTTGATTCAGAATTGTTTTTTTCTTGTTTTGATTTTTCTTTTTTTGTTGTAGGTCTTTCTCCTTTTGAATAAATAATATCAACATATATATTTGATTTTACTTTTTCACCAGTTGCATATTCTTGACTAATAAATTCTCCTTCTGAAACAACATCTGAATACTCTTCTGAAAAATCACATTTCATTTCATTTTCTTCGCACCATTTTTCCGCTTCTAATCTTGTCATGGAAGAAAAATCCGGAACTATTATATCTTTAGCATTGATTCCTTCTACAATTCCATTCACAATTCCTATAAAAAATGGAATAAACATTATACTAGATATAATAATCCCTGCTATTGCTAATCCATCTTTTTGATTATTTTTTTTGCTATTTGACAATCCGATACAGCTTAGAATTAATCCTATAATTGATGTTAAACCACATGTTATAAATCCAAATAAAGCACATATGAATCCAGCTGTAGACAACCCATTGCTCTTTCCTTTTTGTTGGTTATTATTTACCATATTTTGTTTTTGTATTCCATTTTGATTTTCTTTTAATTGGTTACCGCAAGAAGGACAGAACACCTCATTTTCTTTTACTTCATTTCCACATTTAGGGCAAAATGCTTTTTTCTTTTCAACACTCTCTTTCTTCTTTGGACTATCTTTTGTACTCATAATCATGCTCCTTTCTAATTTAAGAATAGCATATTATATCATTTTTTTCTAGCATATTATTTTGATGATATGCAAAAAAAAGCCCTAGTATCAGTGCTTTTCTTATTCATGGAAATAACTTCCTCCAATGAATTCTCTTATAACTGCATCTTCTGGAATGGATTCTGAAGGGATTGGTAGGAATAATCTTAATTAATTGATTAATCTTGTGGCTTCTTCATAATAAGGAGAATCGCTTTCTACGGAATACAATAATGGTTCTACATATGTTTTTAATACTCCCATCTCATAGATGGCTGCGGAATTAATCATGATATCTGCTTCATCTTGGTATGGGAAAATATATTTTTCTTCTCCCTCTCGTACTTTATGCCATTGAGATAACGTATCTTCTACTCTATAATTTCTCGTACGATTATCTCTTACAATTCTTCTTAAGATTCGATTATCTGAAGTAGGAATTCTGTTATGATCATCCATTCTTAATTCTGTTAATGGAGAAATATAAATCTTATATTTATTTTCTCTTGGAATACTAGTTAGGATTCTAGAATCTAGGGCATGAATTCCTTCAATAATAATGATTTCATTTTCTCCTAACTGTAATTCATTCTTAAATTCCTTTTTTCCTGTATAGAAATTATAACTAGGCATGATTACTTTTTCTCCTGCAATTAATTTTTTGATAGTTTCATCAAATAATTTTAAATCAATTGCTTCTAGGCATTCATAATCATATTCTCCATTTTCATCTTTTGGATTATCTTTTCGATCGACAAAGAAATCATCCATTCCAACTGTGATTGGTTGGAATCCTGCACAATTTAAATAGATCTTTAGTTTTCTAGACGTGGTTGTTTTTCCAGAAGAAGATGGTCCTGCTAGTAAAATCACTTTAATTTTCTTTCTGTTATCCCAGATTTCTTTTCCTAACGACAATAGACGATGGGTTTGAATCGTTTCATCCATTTTAATTAGATCACTGATGGTTCCGGTTGAAACAATCTTATTTAAATCAACTGATGTTCTTACTCCGATTAGATCAGCCCATGCTTTATATTGTTCAAATACATCAAACATTAATGGATGATGTTCATATTTTTTAATCTTGTCATTAATATAAACTGTTGGGAATCTTAATACAAAACTATGTTCATTTAAGAATGTTAAATCAAAGTCTTTTACTTTTGCTGTAGAAGTAGGCATTAAACTATAGTAATAATCATATACATTTCCTAAACGATATAGGGTAATATAATTATCTGTATTATATTTCATGACTCCTGCTTTACTGTCTTCTCCGATTTCTTGGAAGTATTTGATTGCTTCTAAACGGTCAATATTCATTCTCGTAATTGGCATATCTTTTTTAATGATATCTTTCATGGTAGATTTGATGGTACTTAGTTTTTCATCTGTTAATTTGAATTTTGTCTTAATATAAATTCCTTTATCTAGAGAGTACTCTACTCTGAATTTTGCATCTTTTCCATATAAAGAATTTACTGCATAATAAAATACTAAAATTAATCCATTAATATGAACTCTATTTCCTTCATGAGAAGTTAAATCTAGGAATTCTACTTTTGAATCTTCTTTTAATTCTGCTGATAGTTCTTTTAGACGATTATTAATTCTCGCAATTAATACTGGATATTTTCGATCAACTTGGTGTTCTGTTAATACTTCTTCTAGTGTAATCCCTTTATTATATTTATATTTTTTTCCTTCTATTGTGACTTCGATTGTCTCAATCATATGATCACCCCTTAAGTATAATCAGTATATCATAATTCTTCTATTTTTGCTATATGAAAAAACTACGATTCTGTCGTAGTTTCTCTTTTTTCAAAACGGATTGCTAATTCCTTTATTTTTCTCATTCTATGATTTAATCCCGATTTTGTCAGTGTTTTCCCTGTTTCAATCGAGATGATTTCTGCTAGTTCTTTTAGAGATACTTCTGGATATTTTTTTCTGTATTCTAATGCTACTTTGGTACGATCATCTAATAACATGACTCCATCATTTTTCTCAATAATTTCTATCTGTTTTAATTGTTCTGCTGCTGTTTCAAATACTTTATCCATATTCGCTTGTTCACAATTATTCAAACGATTGGTCATATTTTTTTGATCTCTGTAGATTCTTACATTTTCATAGTATAGAACGGCATTTACGGCTCCTAGAAGTTTCATAAAATCACTGATTTTTTCTGCTTCTTTGATATAGATCATATATCCTTTTTCTCGGTTTAAGATCTTTGCATTTAAATCAAATCCATTTAATAATTTTTGTACATAGACTGCTTCTTCTGGTAGAGAAATTAATATCTCCATATGATATCTTGATTTTTTAGGGTCATTAATACTACCAGATGCTAAAAAGGTACCCTTTAAATAAGCTTTTATTTCTTCTTCAGAACCTACTATGTATTCTGGAACAGTATCATAATAGATTCCTTTTTCATCTATTATACCAAGTTCTTTTTCTATCTCTTCTGCTTTCTCATCGATGGTTAATTGATAAAGATCTTTTTTACTAAAATTTAAGTTTTCAATCGTTTCTTCTTTGGGAAGAATATTAAATAATTCTTTGATCTGATTGGTTACTCTCTCTACAATAAAATGGTTTTCTGTTGAAAGGGTAATTTTCTTTTTTCCGATGGTTCCATTATTTCTAATATAAGCAGATAATTCAGCAATGATTTCTGAACGAGTACTTGTTTGTTTTGCAATTTCTTCTTTAATCGTAACTGTGAATGACATTATTTCCTCATTAAATAAGAGAAGATTACAGAACTTAGTTTTAGACTATCATGTTTTAATGTATTGTCTTCTGCGATCGTTAGTAAGTCTTCTGCAATTAATTCTACTCCCACTTTGTCTAATTCTTCTTTATCAATTAGAACTGGGTCTTTTTGTTCTTTACTTTCATATTTCTTTGCCATTTCTTTATCTACTTGTGTACTGTTTGCAATGACTACATCTACTTTTCTATGATTTAGATATTTATTTAATAATTTAATATGGTCTCCTACTGTGAAGTTATCAGTTTCACCTGGTTGCGTTACAATATTACATAAATACATAATAGGAGCATCTGAATTATCTAATGCTTCTTGTACTTGTTTACAAATAATATTTGGAAGGATACTTGTATATAGGCTTCCCATACTAAAGATAATTAAATCTGCTTTATGAATTTCTTCAATGACATCTTTTAGTACTTTTGGTTCATGTTTGTAATAGATTTTTTCTAATTGACGATGAGCTTGTGTAATTTGTTCTTCTCCTTCAATGACATTTCCCTCTTTATCTAATCCCATTAATGTTAGATCAGAATCTTCTGAGATTGGTAATACTCTATGTCTTACATCTAATAATTTAGATAGATATACAATGGAATCTTTTAAGGATCCAGATATATCTAACATAGCAGTTAGAATTAAGTTTCCTAATGCATGTCCATCTAAATCACTAGAGGTATTAAAACGATAGGCCATCATTTCTTTAATGGGTTCATCTGTTTGTGATAGATTCGTAATTACTTGACGAATATCTCCTACTGCTGGTGTATGGAATTCTTCTCTTAATTTTCCTGTTGATCTTCCATTATCTGATACAGTAATAACAGCGGTAATATCTACTGGGAAATCTTTTAATCCTCTTAATAAATAGGAGATACCAGTTCCTCCTCCTAATACGACTACTTTTTTATACATACTTCATCCTCCCTACTTTTCTTGTATAATTGTATCTTTTTGATAATATTGATAATTCTTACTTTTGATAAATAGAATGATTCCTATAATGATTCCTAGGATGGATACTAGTTGTGCTACTTTGATATCCATGAACATTAAGGAATCAGATCGAAATGATTCTATGATAAAACGAGTGAATCCATACCAAATTAGATAGAAACTTGTTAGATTCCCCGTTTTGATTTTTTTTATTCTTCTTAATAATAGGATGATTCCAAATCCAATGATGGAACAAATAGATTCATAGAGAAAGGTTGGTTCCCGGTAAGATCCATTAATATACATCCCTTGTATAATAAAATTTGGTAGAGGAAGATTCATTAAAAATTCTTTAGAAACAATTCTTCCAAAGGCTTCTTGGTTAAAGAAGTTTCCCCATCTTCCTATTGCTTGTCCTAATAATAATCCTACTGCAATCATATCTAATAAAAGAATGATATTTTCTTTTTTCTTCTTTGTACGAATGATTAGATAAAGGAATGTTGCGATAATTCCTCCATGGATTGCTAATCCTCCATGCCAGATACAAAACATTTCTATCGGATCTTCTAAATAATATTTTAAATTAAATAGAATATAGTAGATTCTTGCTCCTAAGATTCCTATTAATAATCCATAGAATAATAGGTCAATAATCTGATCTTTCTCTAATCCTTTTTTCTTAGCTTCTAAATAAAATACAATCGATGCTGATGTGAAAGCGATTAATAGAAAAAGAGAATACCATTTTATTTCTAACCATCCAAAATCAATGATTGTGCTTTTCATGTCGCTTTGCTTCTTTCTTTTTGACGGTTCTAATAATCTTTTTAATAATTTCTTCCATGATGAAATTCATGATGGATAATAGGATAGCTGCGATAAATGCAATATAGATATTGGTTACTTCAAAGTGTTTTCCTAATAACCAATCTGCTAATTTTAAAATAAATACATTAATAAAAGGATAAAATAGACCTAATGTTAATCCTGTAATGGGAATTGTTAAGGTTACTAAGATTGGTTTTACGGTTTTATTTAATGCATAGATTAATAATTCTATGATAATAGACCATAAAATAATATGATTCTCATCAATATGGATGGTATGAAATAGACTTGTTACTAAGATGAATACAATGGTATAACCAGCCATATGAATTAACCAATCGACTAAGTGATTAATCCTTGTAATATTTTTTTCTTTTATAATTAGCTGCATAGCATCGCCCCTATACTATTTTCTTTAAAAACTCTCCTGTGTAGGATCCTTTTACTTTGGATACTTCTTCTGGTGTTCCTGTTGCAATGACTTCTCCTCCGCCGTCTCCTCCTTCTGGTCCTAAATCGATGATATAATCGGCTACTTTGATGACATCTAAATTATGCTCAATCACTACTACAGTATCTTTATTATCCACTATTTTCTCTAAAATTGCAAGTAAACGCTTGATGTCATCGGTATGTAATCCAGTCGTTGGTTCATCGAGTACAAATAAGGTTTTTCCGGTTGCTGTTTTCTGTAATTCTTTGGCTAATTTTACTCGTTCTGCTTCTCCTCCTGATAAGGTAGGAGCACTTTGCCCTAACTGAATATATCCTAATCCTACATCTTCTAATACTTGTAATTTTCTTTTAATTTTTGGAACATTTTCAAAGAACTTTAATGCTTCAGTTACTCTCATATCAAGTACTTCTGCAATATTCTTTCCTTTATATTTGATATTTAATGTTTCTGTATTATAACGTGTTCCATGACAGACTTCACAAGGTACATATACATCTGGTAGGAAATGCATCTCTATTTTTTTCACTCCATCTCCTCGACAAGCTTCACATCTTCCTCCTTTGACATTAAAGGAGAATCTGTTCTTTTCAAATCCAAACATCTTGGCTTCTTTTGTGGTTGTGAAGAGTTCTCTAATATCATCAAAGACTCCTGTATAGGTTGCTGGATTGGAACGTGGTGTTCTTCCAATTGGGTTTTGAGAGATGGCTACTATCTTATCAATGTTTTCAATTCCTAATAGTTTATCAAATGCTCCTGGTTTTTCTTTGGAACCATTTATTTTTTGTTGAACTGCTTTTACTAAGATTTCATTGATTAAAGAAGATTTACCAGATCCGGATACTCCTGTTACCGCTACTAGTTTTCCTAAAGGAATATCTACATCAATATTCTTTAAATTATTTTGTTTTGCTCCTTTAATCTTAAGAAATAATCCATTTCCTTTTCTTCTTGTTTTTGGTACTTCTATTTTTTTCTTTCCACTTAGATATTGACCGGTAATACTATTTGGATTTTTCATGACTTCTTTTGGAGTTCCTGCTGCTACCACTTTTCCTCCTGCATCTCCTGCTCCTGGTCCAATATCTACTAAATAATCACTTTGTAACATCGTATCTTGATCATGTTCTACTACGATTAAGGTGTTTCCTAAATCTCTCATTTCTAATAGAGAATTAATTAATCTTTGATTATCTCTTTGATGAAGACCAATACTTGGTTCATCTAATACATATAATACTCCTGTTAAGTGAGATCCGATTTGGGTCGCTAGACGAATTCTTTGTGCTTCTCCTCCTGACAAGGTTCCTGCACTTCTACTTAATGTTAGATACTCTAATCCTACATTTGATAAGAAGGTTAATCGATCTAAAATCTCTTTGATTACTAATTTCGCAATCTCTTTCTTTTCTTCTGATAACTTTAAATTCTGGAAGAATGGGATTAAATCTTTAATCGACATACATGTTACTTCATAGATATTTTTATTTCCTAGTTTTACGGATAAAACATTATCATTTAATCTAGCTCCATGACAGGTATCACATACATGTTCTACCATGTAGTTTTCTAACCATTCTCTAATCCAGGTAGAAGAAGTATCCATATATCTTCTTTCTAATCGATTAATAATTCCTTCATAGTAATCTAATTTATCTTTTTGCATTCCACCTTTTGTCGTTAATTTAATACGAATTGGTTCATCACTACCATATAGAATTAGTTCTTGTTCTCTTCTCTTTAATTTAGACCATTTTTTATTCATATCAATCTTATAGTGATTACATAAGCATTCTAATTCCATATATTCAATGGCTTCTGGATCATCTGTTAATGTTTTAATACATCCTTCTGCAATTGATTTAGAGTCATCTGGTATTACTAAATCTTCATCCATTTGGAGATTGACTCCTAATCCTTTACAATCAGGGCATGCTCCATAAGGGGCATTAAAACTAAATAATCTTGGTTCTAATTCTGGAAGAGAAAATTCACAATGAGGACATGCGAAAGATTCAGAGAATACTAGTTCTTTGTGATCTTCTCCTAAGATTTCAATTACTACTTTTCCATGAGATAGTTTGGTTGCTGCTTCTAAAGCTTCAAATAAACGAGAACGAGATTCTTGTTTTAAGATCAATCTATCTATTACAACAGCAATATCATCTTTTTTATTTTTTTCTAGATTAATGTCTTCTGATAGATCAATCATTTCTCCATTGATTCTAACTCTGACATATCCTTCTTTTCTTAAATCTTCTAATAACTCTTTATGAGTTCCTTTTTCTCCATGTGCTACTGGGGATAAAATAATTAATTTGGTACCTTCTGGATATTCCATTACTTTGTTAGTCATTTCTTCTATACTTTGAGAAGTAATTGGAATATGATGATTAGGACAGTATGGTACTCCTACTCTCGCAAAAACTAATCTTAAATAATCATAGATTTCTGTTACCGTTCCTACTGTAGATCTTGGATTATTATTGGTTGTCTTTTGATCAATCGAAATAGCAGGAGATAATCCTTCAATGGAATCAACATCTGGCTTTTCTGTATTTCCTAAGAATTGTCTTGCATAAGCAGATAAGCTCTCTACATATCTACGTTGTCCTTCTGCATAAATGGTATCAAATGCTAAAGAAGATTTTCCTGATCCAGATAATCCTGTCATGACAATTAGTTTATTTTTTGGTAGTTCTATATCTAGATTTTTTAAGTTATTTTCTCTTGCACCTTTAATAATAATCTTATCCATAGTAACACCTCCTTCGCATATTATAACACAAATTCTTTTTTTTATTAATTATGATATGATTAATCTAGAGAGGAGTGACGAATTTGATAGATGCTGTAAAAAATGAGTTTTTTGGGAAGTATGCTGATTTTTCAGGACGTACGAATAGAAAAACTTTCTGGTTTGCAATTTTAGGAGTATGGATTGCCATGTTTGTGCTTTCCTTCGTTCTAGGATTCATTGGTGGATTACTAGGAGATACTGCTACAAGTATTACAGGAATTCTTGTAATTATTCTTGAATTAGCTTTAGTTATTCCAAGTTTAGCTATTCAAGTAAGAAGATTACACGACATCGGAAAATCTGGTTGGTGGATTCTATTAGGTCTAGTTCCATTTGGTGGAATCGTTCTTTTAGTATTCTACTGCTTAGATACTAAGTAATAGTCACAATAAACAGAGTCTTATGACTCTTTTCTTTTTTCTTTAAACATACATGATCTACATAATGCTTCTGATGGGTTTCTATCTTGAAATGATTTTTGTAGGGTTTGATACCGTGTACTATTTATAATATCTTCTAGATCTTCTTGGAATATATTTCCTAAATTGATAATACCTTCTGCATCTAAACAACAAGGTACTACTGTTCCGTCTACTAGGATTCCTATCTGTGTCTTTAAGGCATAACAGTATCCTCTACTTTGATGAGTGGTAATATGAGGCCATTCAAATTCATTATCTTTATCCACATAAATCTGTGGATTTATTTTGATATTATTTTCTTTTTTTATTTTATCCACTGTTTCTGTTGATAAATGATAATACTCTTTTATTTTATCCACTATTTCTGTTGACTTCTTATCTAATTGATTATTCTTCAAGGTCCATAACCGATAGATCACGGTTGTCTTAGGAGAAAGAGATTGTATACTATCAAAGATATCTTTAAAGTAATTGGGATCTTCTTGTTCACAATGAAGTGATACATTGATTTTATTGAGATTCTGACAAGAACCTAAGCATTTTGCTTTCTCTTTTAGAAGAGTTCCATTGGTTGTGAGATTTACTTTGATATGATATTTTTCTGCTTCTTTCATAAAGTCAATTACTTGTGGATGAAGAAGAGGTTCTCCTTTTATATGAAGATAAATATAATTTGTATAATCTTTTATTTTTTCTAATATGACTTGAAATTCTTCTAAGGTCATATTTTTCTTTTTCTTAGATGTTTTGGAACAGAAAGAACAATTCAAATTACAGATATTAGTTATTTCTATATATATCTTTTTATACTGTTTCATATTAGTTACTCTTCATTTCAAATAAGATATCTCGTAATTCCATCGCTCTTTCAAAGTCTAAGTTCTTAGCAGCTTCTCTCATTTCTTGTTCAATCCGATCGATTGTGAATGCTAATTCTTTCTTTGTCATCTTTTTATCTTTCTTAGATGCTTTCTCATCTGTATTGGAAATGACTTCTCGAATTTCTTTGATAATAGTCTTTGGTGTAATACCATGTTCTTGATTATATTTTTGTTGAATCTTACGACGTCTTTCTGTTTCTTCTATAGCTTCTTGCATAGATTCTGTTATATGATCTCCATACATAATAACGTGACCATGTTCATTTCTAGCACATCGTCCAACAGTTTGAATTAAACTTCTGGTACTACGTAAGAATCCTTCTTTATCGGCATCTAAAATTGCAATTAAACTGACTTCTGGGATATCTAATCCTTCTCTTAGAAGATTGATTCCTACTAATACATCATATTTACCGGTTCTGATATCATGAATAATCTGCATTCTTTCTAGTGTTTTTACTTCACTATGAAGATAAGCTACTTTGATATCTAATTCTTTTAGATAGTTTGTTAATTCTTCTGCCATACGAATGGTTAGCGTTGTAACTAGTACTCTTTCATTTTGTTCGATTCGATTATGGATTTCTCCTACTAAATCATCAATTTGTCCTTCTGTTTTTCTTACTTCTATTTCTGGATCTAATAAACCTGTTGGCCTTATGATTTGTTCTACAAACTGATTATGGGTGTGTTCTAATTCATAATCTCCTGGTGTTGCGGATACATAGATTGCTTGATTAATTTTCTTTTCAAATTCTTCAAACTTTAATGGTCGATTGTCTAAAGCACTTGGAAGTCTAAATCCATATTCAACTAGATTTAATTTTCTAGAACGGTCTCCATTATACATTCCTCTTACTTGTGGTAATGTTACATGAGATTCATCTACTACTAATAGATAATCTTCTGGGAAGAAGTCCATTAATGTCGTAGGAGTTTCTCCGGGAGACCTTCCACTCATTGGAGCTGAATAGTTTTCTATTCCGGAACAGAATCCTGTTTCTTCTAACATCTCTAAATCATAATTTGTTCTCTGTTCTAGACGTTCGGCAGCTAGTAATTTATTATTAGACTTCAATTCTTCCAATCGGTCTTTTAATTCTTGTCTTATACGAATAATGGCTTCTTGTAATCTTTCATCACTTACTACAAAGTGACTTGCTGGAAAGATGGATACATTTTTAACATTATTTATAATATTACCTGTTAAAGTATCAATCTCAGAGATTCTATCAATTTCATCTCCAAAGAATTCTACTCGATATCCTTGTGTATTTTGATTGGCTGGTATGATTTCTAAAGTATCTCCTCTTACTCGAAAAGTACCTCTTTTAAAATCCATATCATTTCTTTCATATAACATATCAATTAGTTTTGTTAATACTTCATTTCTTTCTATTTGTTCTCCTACTGATAGTGTTAACATTTTATTTTTATATTCTTCTACTTCTCCAATTCCATAGATACAAGAGACAGATGCGACTACGATGGTATCTCTTCTAGAGATAAGAGCTGATGTTGCGGCATGTCGTAATTCATCTATTTCATCATTAATGGAAGAGTCTTTTTCAATATACGTATCAGTGGAAGGTACATAGGCTTCTGGTTGATAATAATCATAATAAGATACAAAGTATTCTACTTTATTTTTGGGAAATAATTCTTTTAATTCGGAATATAATTGTCCTGCTAATGTTTTATTATGTGCTAGTACTAAGGTTGGTTTATTCACTTCTTTTATTACATTCGCAATGGTAAATGTTTTTCCGGTACCAGTAGCTCCTAAAAGAACTTGTTCTTTCTTTCCTTCTTGAATTCCTTTTACTAATTCTTGAATTGCTTCTGGTTGATCTCCTGATGGTTGAAACTTTGATTCTAATTCAAACATATCCTTTCCACCTTCTTCCTTGTCACGGTATTGATTCTATCATTTATCCCATTGAAAAACAAGAGAATCTATTTATTCTCCTGTTTTCTTTTTTGTTATTTTTCCTGTTTCTTCTAATTCTTTATATTCTTCTTCTGTTAAGGTTACAGGATCATGATATTTCTTAGCATAATTATAATCATCTTTTAGATTTTCTTCTGCATAATCTGCTCCTGCTCCTACATAGATTAATTCTTTGTCTTCAAATCCCCAAGAAATACCATGTTCTGGTTCCATTTCTGTATGGAAGAATAACGTATAGCAAATTCTTTGATTTTCTTCTTTTC
Organism: Bacilli bacterium; assembly: GCA_017964405.1. GTDB lineage: Bacteria > Bacillota_I > Bacilli_A > RF39 > UBA660 > UBA3789. Next base: position 29,584 of record JAGCSA010000018.1, on the reverse strand, counting down.
TTGGATAGATTTCATTTAATGTGATATAGTTTAATACTTCTTCTTTTGTCATTCTTAAAGGAAGTTCTTTATTGAAATATCCATCTTCTTTTAAATTGTCATTATAGAACCAAACGGTACTTTCTAAAGCCTCTTCTATTTCTTCTCTTGTAAGAGTTTTAATCGTATGAGCTACTTGATTTGCATAACTTTCTTCTATATCGGTATCCATCCACATCGATACATCTTTTGCATTTAACAAATCGACATCGATGAATCCTTGTTGATAATCATCATATTGATAATAGTCTTTGATATCACTGGATGCCATTTTTACTCCTTCTGACTCTTCTTCTTCTCTTTTATCATCATGCAAAATACAATCTAGTCGATCTGTTTTTCTCCATTTATATTTCTTTTGATCCATGGTTGTAATCGTAAGAGCTGGTATATCTTGCATATTATCTGTATTTACAAATCTACTATCTTCTATCTTTTGAATTTGATTGAATTCTACTTGTTCTAATTTACATGCTTCTGGGTATATTTTAATGACTCTATATTTTGTTGCATAACAATTGTCTTCCATGAATTCACAATCTTGATTGATTTCTTCTTGGTTCCCATGAATCCATTCTATCATTTCTTTGAACTTCTTTTGTTTCAATATGATTTTTACCAAGATTCCTGCGATGATCAAAACAAAGATTCCTATGATCCATAGTTCTCCTGATTGCCTTTCTTTAGCATAGAGAAGAATGGCTATTCCTATTAGAATTGCGAAGAATCCTATTAATAGATAAGAAGATTTTTCATTCTTTCTATATTTTGTCTTAATCATATCTATCATTTGTGTCACATTGTCTTTTCCTGGATTCATATAAACCCCTTCTTTTCTTTTTATTATTTACTTTCGAAATGCATTCCTGTCCATACTTGGACTACTTCTCCTGGTTGATAGGTCTTATTCTCGGAAGTACTATACCATTTCTTTGTTTTTCCATTGAATGGTAATTGATAGTATGTTCCTTCTTTTACGAGTTTTTGTTTTTGACTCCATTTACTTCCTACTGAGATTGGCCAGTATCTAGCACCATTCTTTTCGATTGGTTTTTGCATCATTTCTTCTGCGAGTACGATATTCGAAATATAATACTTAAATTCTTCCATTGTTGTTTTATTACTATTTAATAGGACTGCTACTTCTCCTGCTCGAAAACCTTTATAAAGATAATATGGTAATACATCTTCTAGGTATTGATAATCAATTGGCTCTACTAACGGAGTTGTCCAAGTAGCTTTTTCATCAAATGGGTATAGATTCGTAATATCTGTATAAGCATCTGTTGTGATAAAGTCATCACTGATAATATTGTAATATCTTGTGGATGCTACAAAGTAATACATCTTTTCTTCATAGATATCTTCTATTTTCTCTACGGATACTTCTTTTAATATATTGTCTTTTGTTAGTTTTAATACTTTGGTTCCTACATGGAATTTTTCTTTATCTTGAACACTTACAAATTGTTTTTCTTCTGTAGAGAAGAATGCATGATCATAGAAGATATTGATTTCAGAAGAATCACTGAATGTTATTTTTGTATAAACATTGGTCTTCTTTGCTTTTTCAATCCATAGAGGATATTCTTCTACGACTCTTCCTTCTTCATAACTCCATACTTGTAGTAAATCATCATAGTCAATGTCTTCTATTTTCTTTTCTTTTCCATCTGCTAATTTAATTTCAGTTCCTTCTATTAAGCAGAAGTTAGTAGAAGCTTGTCCAGAAATATTAACATCTCCTGTTACGGTTGCGATACTGAAGGCTCCATTATTTTGATTGAATGTATAATCATTTGCTGATAGTGTTTGTCCTCCCATTGTTACGGATAAATTACTAATACTACTGTATCCATTATTTACCGTTAAGGTTGTTGAGAATGGGTCTCCATAAGAGATTGGTGTTGTTCCATTTGGACCACCATTTGTAATATTGATCGTTACATTTAAATTCCAACGATAAGATTTTGTAGTTGTGGTTGCTGTCGCATCTAAGTTATAAATATCTACTACTTTTAATTTGAAATAGTAAGTTCCTTCTGCTAAGTTTGTAATTGTTGTCTCTGTTGCATTAGAAGCTAGTGTTGTTGTAGAAATTACTGTTTCTACTCCGGATACTACTTCAATCGTTTCTAATTCAAAGTGATCAATTCCTAAATCATCTGTTGCAGAGAAGGTAATTTTGACTTCTCCTTCTGTTGTTTGTTGTTGTTCTGATAAGTTGGTAATGATTGGTGGATCATTTGGAATTGGTCCTGATACATTTAATCCTTCTGTTACATTAGGAAAGTTTAATACACCATTTGTATACGTATAATCGGTTCCTAACGTATAGGTTGTTCCTGTATCCACTCCTGTTATCGTTAATTCTGTAGGGGCATTGCTTCCAAAATCAACATTTAATGCATTGGGTTGAGCATCAGATGCTTTATAATTGACAACATATTCTGGATATCCTGTTCCATTAATATAAGTATAAGTAACTGGGAATAATTCTCTAAATCCAAAATTGATATAAGCATCTAATTCTGAAGTGTTCGTTCCAATCGATACTCCATTTGCATAAGCATAGGTTAAATTAAATGTGACAGAGTCACTTGGATCAACTGTATCTCCTACATTAATTCCAGAAATTGTATAATCAATATCATTATTACTATAGAAGTTTTCGGATACAGATGGTCCAATATACATATATTTCTTAGTGGTACCATTGGTTGCAGTTACTTGGTAAGTAATAGAGGCACTTTGAGAATTTCCTAGTACAATTCTACTAGCTACCGTTGCTCCTACTCTTTGTTTCGTAGAGCATGCATCTACATTGGCATTATTACTACTACTATATGTAACGTTTGATACAAATACACCATCTTTTTCATAGGCTTTTGCAATACCTTCTACTTGCAAGTTACTGGCTGATATTTGAGCATATCCAATACTTAAGAAGAAGGTTGCGATTAAGATAATAGTTAATAAAACATTATATTTTTTAAATATGTTTTCTTTTTCTTTTTTCATAGGGTTTCCTCCTATTATTTCTACAATCATTCTATCATAGTTTTATTCTTTCTACAACAAACAAAAAAAAGCAAGATATCCTTGCTTTTTATCCTCTTGGAATATATTCATATGGGTTAACAATATATTGGGTATAAGTCCAGTAGTTACCTGGCCAGTTATAATCCCAACCCATATCGACAGACATCTCTAAGTGTAAGTGACATCCTGTAGACCATCCTGTTGTTCCAACATATCCAATGACTTGTCCTGCAGCAACATCTTGGTTTTCAGATACGGCATATCCAGATAAGTGTGTATATTGAGAGAATACTTTTCTTCCATTGTAGTTATGAACAATTAATATCATCTTTGCTCCATAGATATCTTTGTTACTTCCTACGTAGTATACACGTCCATTAGCAACTGCTTTTACTGGATTTCCACATCCTTGTGCAAAGTCTAATCCTTTATGACCACTGTATCCATCCCAATAGAATCCTGTAGAAGTCCAATAACTTCCATTTAATGGGAATACAAAGCCATAAGCATTATTTCCTCTATCACAATCTACTCCAATGACATCATCTGGTTCACATCCTATTCTACGATAGTATGCTACTCTGTTTTCATAGTTTGTTAATTGGTTTTGTAAGTCTGGAATAGATCCTTCCATACTGGAAATATTACCTCTTACTCTACTAGCTTGGTCTTGTAGTTGTTTCTTTAATTCTTTTAATTCTTCTTCTTTTTGTGCTAATTCTTGTTGTCTTAATTCATTCTGACGAATTAATTCTTTTAATTCTTTCATGACTCTATCATTATAATCTGTTAATTGTTCTACAATGGATAAACGATAGATCATATCGGTTATATCACTTGCTCCAAAAGCATATTCTAAGTATATATTTTCTCCATTGGAAATTTGATAATACTCGATTAATGCTTTGGATTCTTCTTTTTTCTTGGCTATTTCTTCATTATTCTTTTTAATCTCTTCTTCTAGACGAGCAATTTCATCTTCCGCATCCTTAATTTGTTTTTCGGTATCTGCTATTTTGGATTGGATTTCTGCTAATTCTTGTCTACTCATATATATTTGGTTATTGGTAGTATTCAAATCATTTTTATATTTTTCTAATAGTTCTTCATATTCTCTTAAGGTGGTTGCTTCTACTGATGTGGGAACTATGATATTTCCTACTAATACTAATATTAATAAGATGGGTATTATTTTCTTTCTCATACTTTTAAGTACTTTCTTACGGCTCCGGAACTACCAATCATACCTACGATAATACCTGTTCCTAATACGATAAGGGATACTTGATAGATGAATGGTTCTGGAACAATTAATTGAATTAATTCTGAATACAAATAACCATCAAAGTGATTATAGAAAGCAATATATCCATAAGTTGATAAAATAATAGGAATAATAGAACCAAATAAACCCAATACCATTCCTTCAATAATGAATGGTGTTTTAATGGTAAAGTTACTTGCTCCTACTAGACGCATGATTCCAATTTCTTTTCTTCTGGCAGAGATTGTTAATTTAATCGTATTTACGATTAAGAAAATGGTTACTAATATTAAAGCAAATACAATACCATAGGTTACTTTTTCAATCGAAGTAAAGGCAGATACTAATTTATCAACCATTCCTTCTCCATATCTTACAACGGATACATGATCAATCTTTTCAATCTTTTCCGCTGTTTGTTTGATCTTTTCTACATCTTTTACTTTTACTTGAAATGTATCTTTTAAAGGGCTATCTTCTCCTTCAAAATTATCTAATACAGTTTTAAAGACTTCTGATTCTTCTTGCATCTTTTCTTTTACTTCTTGTTTAGTTTGGAATGTATATTCACTTACATTACTAATCTTTTTAATTGTTTTTTCTACTTGTTTTGCTTCTTCTTCTGTTGTTTCGCCATCTAAGAATATGACGATTGTTAGATCTTTTTCAATTTCTGTTGTGAAGTTTTGTACATTGAAGGATGCGATTACCGCTATGGCTACAATAATTAAGGTAATCGTAATACAAGAGATAGAGGCTAATGATAAACTGAAGTTTCTGATTACACTTTTGAAAGCATCTCTAATGCTTCTTCCTAACATTCTAAATAGCTTCATCTTCGTATTTTCCTTTCTTCTTGTTTGTAACTAAGTGACCCTCTTTTAAAGTGATTACTTGTTTTTTCATTTTGTTTACGATTTCTTTATCGTGTGTAGCCATAATAATTGTTGTTCCTCTATTTTTATTAATCTCCTCTAATACTTGCATAATTTCCATACTTTTTGCTGGATCTAAGTTTCCTGTTGGTTCATCACATAATAACAATTTAGGGTCATTGACAATCGCTCTTGCAATTGCTACTCTCTGTTGTTCTCCTCCAGATAACTGATCTGGATAACTATGAACCTTATTCTTCAATCCTACATCTTCTAGTGATTTTAATACTTTCTGTCGGATAATACTTTTCTTTTCTCCTAAGCATTCTAATGCGAATGCTACATTTTCATATACCGTTAATTTTGGTAATAATTTATAATCTTGGAATACAATTCCTAATTTTCTTCTTAATCGATACACTTTTTTATTTTTTAATTTTGCAACATCTAATCCACCTACGATAACTTGTCCTTTTGTTGGCTTTTCTTCTCGATATAACATTTTAATCAAGGTGGATTTTCCACTACCAGAACCACCGACTATAAAGACAAAGGATCCTTTTTCTATTGCTAAGTTTAAATCATAGATGGCTGTTACTCCATTTTTGTATCTTTTTTCTACGTTTATTAATCTAATAAAATCCATCTATTTTATCACCACCTTAGTATATTTATTATATCATTCTTTCCCTAACAAAAAAAGGAAAGTGTCAAGTCTTTCCTTTTAGTTTGCACTATTTTGCACTATTTTTTACTATTTTGCTCCTTTTACTTGATAAGAATCTGTTACAACAAAGAAGACATGTGGATCTATCTCTTTGATTCCTTCTGTTACTTTGTAGTATTCACGAGAAGGAATTACTGTTAATAAAACTCTTCTCTTTTGTTCCATGAATCCACCTTTTACATCAAAGATGGTTACGGTATGACCTAGTATTCTCATAATATAATCATTTACTCTTTCTTCTTGATCGGTAATGATATAGAATGCTTTATTATTAGAGATTCCTAATAGGACTTTATCCATTACAATATTACAAATGTATAAATAGATAATCGCATATAATGCATTGTTTGCTCCAAAGAAGAAGGCTCCTAATATGACAATTAATCCATTGATTACTAAATTAGATTTTGCTAAAGAAATCTTTTTTTGTTCAAATAATATATGGGTAAGAGCATTAAATCCTCCACTGTTATAACCTGTTTTATAGATTAATCCTGCTGATATTCCTCCGAGTACTCCTGCAAAGATAACAATTAATAGGGTATCGGCATCTTTGGGAAAGAACTGGGTAATCGGAGATGTTAATTGTACTAATACAGGGTATAGAATACTTGCTGCTATCGTTGTCATAGTCTTTTCTACTCCTAGATATAGGAAACTAATTAAAACACATGCTGCTGATAATAAAAAGATCATGAGTGCTGGATTAATTCCATATATAGCTTTTGTAATCGTTGCTACACCACCGGTTCCTCCTACTACTAAGTTCAAAGGTAATAATAACAAATTATATAATACGGCACTTAGTAATAATGATATAAATAAGATTACCATTCTCTGGATTTGTTTTTTTCTGTTAATGGTTTCTACAACTTCATCCATATTATTCCCCTCCAAACAATTCATATGCATCTGTTACGATAAAGAATGCATTATGATCAATCTGTTCAATTCCTTCTTTGATATCATAAAAGTCTTTTGTTGGTAATGCTGTCATAATGACTTTCTTATATTGTGTATCTCTTCCACCTTTTGCTTTAAAAATAGTGGCTCCATGATGTAGATCGTTTAAAATATAATCTTTTATTTCTTTTTCTTGATCTGTAATAATATAGAACATTTTATTATTCGAAATTCCTAATACAATTCTGTCGGATATAATACTAATCATGTATAGGATTAAGATGGAATATAACATACTGGTTACTCCAAAGAATACTCCGGATAAAATGACAATTAATCCATCACTTAATAACATACTTTTTCCCATACTCATTTTTCCATACTTGGAAATAATTTGATTAATAATATCGGTTCCTCCTGTTGTGAATCCTGCTTTAAAGATGAGTCCTGCTCCTAGTCCAAAGAAGAATCCTCCAATAATAGCCATCAATAAAATCTTTGATGTATCAAATTGAATCCATACATTGGCATGTTCTGTTAATTTAACAAAGATCGGGAATAGAATGGATCCAAAGATTGTAGATCTTGTTTTTTCCCATCCTAATAAGATATAACTTAGAATTAATAAGAAGATATTTACAACGAAGATGGTTAGTGAATTATCAAATCCAAATAAGTTATTGGTAATAACAGCAATTCCTCCTACTCCTCCTGGGACTAAATCATTCGATGCAATAAACATATTATAGGAAAACGCTACAATAAAGCAGCCTAAAAAGAATTGGCAGTATCGAATCCAATTTTTTTTCTTTTTCTCGGTCTGTAAGACTTCTAAGTTTTTTGTCTTTGAGAAAAAATTCATGTTAAATCCCCTTTTTTAAATTACTTTCTATAAAGAGATCTATCTCTCCATCTAATACCTTTCCTACATTACTTGTTTCTACATTCGTACGATGATCTTTTATTAAGGAATAAGGATGTAAGACATAACTTCTGATTTGAGATCCAAAATCGATATTAGATTGTTCTCCTTTAATTCCTTTTAATTCTTGTTCTTGTTCTTCTAGTTTTTTGACTAATAATTTATTTTTTAAAACTCTTAGGGCTTGTTCTTTATTTTGAATTTGACTTCTTTCATTTTGACAAGTTACTACTATTTTAGTAGGTAAATGAGTAATTCTAACAGCAGAATCTGTTGTATTGACTCCTTGTCCTCCTGCTCCTGATGAATGATAAACATCGATTTTTAAGTCTTTCTCATCAATTTCAATGTCGATATCTCTATCGATATCCGGTGTTACATCTACAGATGCGAAAGAAGTATGTCTTCTATTATTCGCATCAAAAGGAGATAATCTGACTAGTCGATGGACTCCTTTTTCATTCTTTAGATATCCATAGGCATTCAATCCTTTGATTAAGATGGATACACTTTTAATACCGGCTTCTTCTCCTGCTTGATAATCTAAAAGAGTTACTTTATAATTCTTTTTTTCACACCATCTCAAATACATTCGGTATAACATATTTGCCCAATCACAAGATTCTGTTCCTCCTGCTCCTGGATGGATTTCTAAGATACAATCATTCTTATCATAAGGCCCATTTAATAATAACAAAATATTTAATTCTTCTGTCTCTTTTGTTAATTCTTCTATATTCTTGGTTACTTCTTGGAATAAATCTTCATCTTCTTCTTGTTCTAGAAGAGATAACACTTCTAGATTACTTTCGATTTTCTTCTTAACAGATTCAATTCTTTCAATGACTTCTTTTCTCTCATTGATTTCCTTTAACGTTTCTTCTGCTTTCTTTTGATCATTCCAGAAGTCTGGTTGTTCTGATATTTTGGTTAATTCCTGTAATTCTTCTTTTTTAGATGGAATGTCAAAGTGACCTCCATAAATTATTGATTATTTCTAGGTTACTGTTTAATACATTTTTTTGTTCTCTTGTTTCCATACCATCATCCTCTATTCCTAATTTCATATCTAGTGTATCATATTTTCTTCATTTTACCAAAAAAGAGATTGATCATCTCTTTTTATTTCTAAGAAATAATTCCATTGTCGGATTCTGTTTTTCTTGGTGTATATTTCTTTTCTTCTTTTGAAGATTTTTCTTCTTCATAATCTTCTATGATAATATCATCATCTATATAATCATCCATATCAATTCCTGCATAAGAACCGTTTACTTCATCTTCCTCATCAAAGTTTGGATTAATTACATTATACATATTATACTCATCTACTACATTTTTACCATCAATTACCATGGTGATAAATAATAGATAAGGAATAATTTCGTCTTCTTCATCAAACATTGAGTAATTATATAAATTTTCAATGTCTTCATCGCAATGAGGATTAATCTTCATTGCTTTTTTAATCTTTTTAATATGTTCTTTTAATTCACTTGTTAAAATCTTGAAGCTGGCTGTTTGGAACGTATGAATTTCTGTTTCTGTTAAACCAGAACGTTTCATGATTTTAGCAATTCTCTTTTGATAAGTAGGTCCTAATGCTCTCCAGTCTTTTGGAGTAAATCTTGTATACATTAATCCTTTTCCTGCAATGACTCCTCCTGTTGCAGCAGCTCCTGTGGCAGCTAATGCTGCTGCTGTAACAACAACGGCACTGGATTCAATAATATGAACATCTTTTCCTCTTCCAATATAAGGAGAATCTTTGCTGTTTGCCATTTCGGCTTCTATTTTTTTCTTATGTTTTGCATAAACACTAGGCTCTTCTTGTGGAACCGTCTCTTCTTTCTGTTCTTCTTTGATTCCTAGTAATTCTCTCATTTGATTGGCTTGTTCTGGATCAATTTCATCAATTTGATATAACAATTCTTTTACTTGATCCATTTTTTCTTTTGTTAAAGCTTTTTCTCCCTTTAAGATCTTTTGAATCTCTGCATCCGAATAACCTAAATATTCCAATAAGTTTTGTAGAGATATTCTTGTAGAATCCGATAAATTGTCTAATTCATCTGGTTGTATCGTTGTTTTTTCTTCTTCCCATGGTTCTAAAAACTCTATATCATCTGCTGGTTCTTCTGTTGTTGGTGGTTCGATTTGCATATTTTGAATCCAATCTTTATAGGATTTTGTTCTAGAAGATAAGTCGTTAAGTGCAATCACTAATTGATCCATTTTATAATTGGATTTTAAATAGTCTGTAATTCTTTCGTCCATTCCTTCTAAGTTGTTGGATGTATATAAACTCATAAGACTCAAAGAGGTTGCATCTTTTTCTAATTGTTCAGAAGCTAGTCCTAATGTGGTTTCTTCTGACATACTCGACAACTCCTTTCTTCTATGTATCTGCTGGTCTAACCATTATATCCTTTAAACTTTGAGGAACTAATTCAATCCCATATTGTACTTCTCGATTAATTAATTCCGTGTATAAAGAACTTGCTTTCAAATCTAAAAATGTTTTTTCTACTCCAAAGTCATAAATTATGACATCATATTCTGGGGCACTTATTCCATCTGGACTTTCTTTCATGATTTTCATCGCATTAAATCTTTCACTTGCTTTTTTTAATAACTTGCGAACGATTTTTACTTTGGCTGCTTCTAATTGATCATTGAATTGTTTCATGACTGATACCCAATCGATTTCCGATAGTTTTTCTTTTAGAGATCCTATCGATTCCATTTCCGATATCATACTTGCCATTTCTTGATCTTTTTCTGGTCCCAAAGTATTGGTTACGACTCCCCGAATATTCATTAGATTGGTAGTAATATTTTTGATTGTTTCTCCATATTCTTCATCTTTGTAGATTAAATTATGTAGTTTCTCTGCATTGGGAGAAATATAGATCCAGTCCTCTGTTATTGTAAGGATTTCGTCGATAAATTGTCCCCTTATTCCTGCTTCCAGGCTATATTCTTTTCCCATATAAATTCCCCTCTTAATCTCTTATTAGTAGGGATTAAAGATTAATCCACACTAATAAGAAATTACGATATGTAATTTCTTTTATGCCAATTTAGAATCTTGACTTTCCCAAGCTTCTTTTTGTCTTGTTGCTTCTGTTCTTAAATCCGTTACTAATTTTTGAATATCTTCTTGTACTTTCTTTGTAACCGTCTTAATTTCTGTTTCGTATGATGTTGCAGCTTCACCTGAATAGAATTCTCTGATTTCTTTTACTCTATTTTGTAAGATTTCTGTATCAAAAATGATATTAATTCTATCCGCTTTTTCTTGAACGGTATCAACTAAATCGATCATTCTTTCATAATCAATATAAGCTTCAACTGCCATATTATCACTCCTTTATATATTTATTTTTATGCATCAAATGCAGTCCATGTTTTAACTTCATCCTCTAAGTGAGTTGCCTCTTTCTCAATGGTATCTCTTGCTAAAATGAAGTCTCCTTTAATATTATTAAAGTTTGTTTTGAATTGACCTGCTTTTACTCCTGTCCATGCTTTTCCTTCTTGAGAAAAGTCTACATCTAATTCTTTTTCTACTAAAGCATAAATCTCTTCATATAATTTTTCGAATTCATCTTTATTTTCTCTTGTTTTTGAAACTGTGTTTAATAATTCTGGTCCGTTAACACTAACTCCTGCTGGCATTATCTTCACCACCTTTCATTTTTTCCTTTTCTCTCGTGCAAGACAATCCTTGCTTATCATCATTATATCATTAAAAAAACATCCTTTGGGGATGCTTCTCTAGTGTTTTACAATTCTTTACAATAATTATACTGTTTTAAAACGTTCAATGATTTCTTTTGCTGCTTTTTTACCTGCTTCCATTGCTAGAATTACGGTAGCAGCTCCTGTTACGGCATCTCCTCCTGCATACACATTATCAAGAGAAGTTTTGGTACCATTTTCATCTACTTGAATTAAATTCTTTTCTGTTAGAACAATATTGCTTCCTTTTAAGGCTTCATGGTTTGGTCCTGTACCTAATGCCATAACTACCATATCACATTCTACTACATGGTTAGAACCTTCTACTTCTCTCACACTTCTTCTTCCATCTTCTCCTGGTTCTGTTAATTCCATGTTTACTACTTCCATACCAGTTACATTATTTTGTTCATCGACTAGTATTCTAACTGGATTTTGTAGAAGATCAAATTGAACTCCTTCTTCTTTTGCATGATGAACTTCCATTTGTCTAGCAGGTAATTCATCTTCTCCTCTACGATACATGATATGGGCATCTACTCCTAATCTTTTTAGGCATCGAACGGCATCCATTGCGACATTTCCACCACCGATAACATAGGCCTTTTTTGCATGTTTAATCGGAGTTTTTGCATCTTCTCTAAATCCACCCATCAAATTGATTCTTGTTAGGATTTCATTCGCAGAGAATACACCATCTGCATCTTCTCCTTCAATTCCCATGAATTTTGGAAGACCTGCTCCTGTTCCTACAAAGACTGCATCAAATTCTTGTTGTAAATTATCTAGGGTAATGGCATTTCCAACAGGAATATTGGTTCTAATTCTTACCCCTAGTTTCTTTAGGCTTTTTACTTGGTTTTCTACAATGGATTTTGGAAGTCTAAATTCTGGAATTCCATAGGTTAGAACTCCTCCTGCTTTATGAAGTACTTCAAAGATCGTTACTTCAAATCCTGCTTTTGCAAGATCTCCTGCACAAGTAAGACCTGCTGGTCCACTTCCTACAATCGCAACCGTTACTTTATTTTTTGGAACTTTAATAATCGTTGTGAAGTTATTTTTAATAGCTTCATCTGCTACATATCTCTCTAAGGATCCAATTGCAACGGCTTCTCCTTTTAATCCTCTTACACATTTTGATTCACACTGTTTTTCTTGTGGACAAACTCTTCCACAGATAGCTGGCAGAGAAGATGTTTCACTGATGACATCGTATGCTTTTTTTACATCATCTTCTTTTAAAGCAGCGATAAATTCTGGAATCATAATATTAACAGGACATCCCTCTACACATTTTGGAATCTTACAATGTAAGCAACGAGAAGCTTCTTTTAATGCTTCTTCTTTGGTAAATCCTAATTCTACTTCTTCAAAATTCTTATTTCTTACATTCGGATCTTGTGCTTTCATTTTTACTCTTTCTTCATTCATGATAACACCTCCTAATGCTTTCCAAGGGACTTCTTCATTTGTTCCCATTTTTCTTTTTCTTCTTCTTTATAGATGTTCATTCTTTTCATTGCTAATTCATAATTTACTTGATGTCCATCAAACTCTGGTCCATCAATACAAGCAAATTTTGGTTTTCCTTCTATTTCACATCTGCAAGCTCCGCACATTCCACTTCCGTCTACCATTAATGGATTCATACTGACGATGGTTTTCATATTATATTTTCTGGTAACATCTGCCACATTTTTCATCATGATAACAGGTCCTATTGCAACACAGATGTCATAATTATGAATTTCTCTTTCTAGAACAGTTGTTACAAAACCTTGTTCTCCGAAGGAACCATCATCTGTTGTATAGAATACTTTTCTAGCAACATCTTCTGCTTTATCTCGAATTAATAATAAATCTTTTTCTCTTGATCCATAGATAATATCAATATCAAATCCTTTTGATTTTAGATATTTTACTTGTGGATATACAGGTGCAATTCCTACTCCTCCTGCTACATATATAATTCTTTTTCCTTTAAACTCATTAGGATTGGCACAGATTTCATTTGGTTTTCCTAACGGTCCTACTACTGCGAATATTTCATCAGTTAAGGTAGATAATTCTTCTGTAGATGCTCCAATTACTTGATAGATTAAGGATAGAATTCCTTTGTTTGTATCATAATCATAAATGGTAAGAGGAATTCTTTCACTATCTTCTTTTCCCATTACAATTACAAATTGTCCTGGTAATGCATTCCGGATTGCTTCGGGTGCAACTACTTCCATTAAATAGGAATTCGGACTAATTTTTTCATTTTTTAGTATTTTATACATTCTGACACCTCTTTTTATTTCTTATAATCTAATTTGTCATAGATTTCTGTTACAGCATAATCAATTTCTTCTGGAGTGAATCCTTGTTCTTCTAGTCTGTCTTTTACTTTTTCTTTGTCATATTCACTGTATTTACTCATAGCATAACGGTAGAAGCATGCTTCATAAAGAGCTTGTTCATAATAATCAAAGTCTCCTTTTTCTACTGCTGCTGTTGCCATCTTCTCATCAAATCCTTCATATACTAAGAAATCAATGGCTTCTTTTTTCGATGATCCTCCAATACTCATTGTAATATAGGCTTCAATCAAAGCTTGTTCATCCCAATCTACTTGGCAATGTTCTATGGCATAATCAATATCTTTTTTTGCAAAATCATCTTTTAATCTTTCTCTTAATCCTTTTTCACTATAAGCCCCATAACTAATTACGGTTCTTACTTTTCTTAGTGCTTCTTTTTGAGCATTGGTTGCCTCTAATTCTTCAATCTCTGTTGCAGAAATGACTTTGGCATCTTCTTCCATAGCAGATGCTTCTTCATATAAATATTGTGTATCAACCGTTACTACATTATACTTATCTGTTTTAATAACCGATTCCTTTCCATTTGGAGTTGTAACGGTTTTAATAACTTCTTCTTCGAATTCTTTATCAACGTCTATATTGTTGATAGCAGGAATGATGACTTTCGTTGTAACAACAATTCCTCCAATTACCACAAAAAATAATACACCAATTACTACTAATACAATGATTAAGGCTGCATTACTTGATTTTTGTGGTTGTGCTGGTACAACAGGAGTAGCTGGTACAATCGTTGGTGGTTGCGTTGCTGGGGTTGTCTCTTCTGGTTTTTCTTCTACCACTACTGGTTCTCCTGGTTTTAATTGTGCTCCACAATTCGTACAGAATGTGGAATCTTTTTCAATTTCTGCTCCACAATTCACGCATTTCATTTGATCATTCCTCTCTTTTTCCTTTTTTTCTGGTTCTTTGATTCCCAGCATTTGAGGAGGTCCATATAAGCATTGTGGTTCCTTTACGATGAACCCTTCTCTTTGATTTTCTTTTCCCACAGACACTCGCTCCTCTATTATCTGTACCCATTATATCATATCGATGAATGAATGAAACATTTTCTCAATGAAATTGTCATTTGAAATTGATTTTTTGTCCAAAAAGTGGCATACTATAATCAGAAGGAGGAGTACTATGTTATTAGATACTTACAATAACTATCTTATTAGTGAACCAGAAGTAACGGAAAGTTGGTTAAGTGGAGCTAGTGTTGCGGTTATTATTTTAGTTGCATTTTTAGCACTAATTGCTTTAGGACTAGTTATCTTAGTTCTTATTGCTAACTGCAAAATCTTTAAGAAAGCAGGAGAAGCTTGGTGGAAGGGTCTTATTCCACTATACAATTCTTGGGTTGAAACAAAGATCACTGGTTTAGGATGGTGGTGGTTCCTAATCTTCATCATCATTACTGGTTTATTTAGTTATATGGAAGAAACAAACTTTGTTGTATATATGGCATTAGTTTTAACTTCATTTAACTATAACTTCAACTTAGCTAAGAAGTTTGGAAAAACAAATGGCTTTGCAGTATTCAATACCATTTTCCCAGTTATTGGTTTACCTATTTTAGCATTTGGTAGTGCCAAATATGACAAAGATGCTAAAGTAGATGAAAACGGAATTTTTTCAATTAAAAAATAGAAAGTAGAAATACTTTCTATTTCTTTTATGATAAAAGCTCCCCATGGGAGCTCTTTTTATTTTGAAAAATACTTGTTAATATCTTCTAATACATTTCTATTTACATAAGTATTTTTCTTTTCTGTTACTTTCTTTAATAGTTTGTTACCTATACGATAGGCCATTTCATAATCTTTTTTACTAATCTTATGAGATCGATAGGCTTCTTCTAATTCGTCTTCATCACAGAAAGTAATTTCATCTGTTCTTGGATTATGGACAATATCTAAGTATAAATCTACATAATATGGTAATTTATACTTTTCTCCATTTTGATAAGTAATATCGATATAGTAATCTAATAATTTTCTATTTTTATCTACATAGAAACGAATATTATAGTGTTCTTTCAATGGAGTATATTCTACTACAAAGAAACCTTCATCAATATAATCAAGTGTAGAGTTATTTGGACCTGGTAGGGTAAATTTTCCATTCATTTTCTTATATTTTTTGATTGTGATAAAAAGTTCATTCTCTTTCACAATCACAATATCATAATCCATTGCTTCTTTCATATAAGTGTTGGTTGTGAATTTTGTTCTTTTTTCTATTTCTTTTTTTCTCATAATATCACCTGGGTTTATTATAGCATAGAAAAGAGAATCTATTCGGATTCTCTTTGTTTTTCAAATACTTTATTATTTGATTTTACTAGTAATTTCATTCCTTCAAAATAAGGTCTTTTTCTTTTGAGAGTCTCTTTTACTCCTTTTATATATTCATAATCCAATAAATCACAGTCTTCTGTTTCTGCATAGAACTTGAGAACTCTTTCTATATCTGAATTTGTTAACATACTTTTGATATCTTTATGAATACCATCATATCGTAAGTGCTCTACCATATAGAATCGAACAACGGCTTCTCCCATTTCTAAACTTACTTTTGCGATGGCTTCTATTTTATCTTTTCTATATTGCCCGAAGAAGTTCGCAATCTCTTCACATATTTCTTGTTTTGATAAGATCATTTCTTCTGGTTCTATTGTGACTGGTTTTCTTTCTTCTAACCATTTTATATATTGATTCACAATTTCTTCATTCGTTGTATTCCTTGGAATTCTCTTTTGTGCAAACTCTAAAGCATCTTCTAGAGAATCAAATGAAAAGGATTCTTTCTTTAAATGATTGTCTTGTACAGATACTGTACTATGAATTTTTCTTTTCCTTCCTTCTACTTCAATATCAATTGCATGACTTAACGTAGAAAAAGAAAATGTATTTTGATCAATTGATAATCCATCGATTTCAATCATTTCCATATGAGAACCCTCCTATTTTTAAAATTCTGTTATTATTTTTTCTCCTACTTCTATGTCTGGATTTAAGTCCTTCAATAGCTCGACTTCCTCATCTGCTTGTCCTTCTGAGAAACAATTAACACTCACTTTTGAATCATCTTTTAAGGTGATTTCTGCGATACCCATTCGAAAGGCATCTTCTTCTTCTCCTTCTACTTCCACTACTACATGTGCTTCTTTCATATCTTCTGGTTCAAAATAGATACATTCTTCTTCATCAAATTCTAAAATAAAGATGTGATTGTTGTTGATGACAATGTATGGTCCCATGTCAGAATCCGTATCTCCATAGATAGCACTATTTTCATATAATTCTGTTAGTTCATCGATTGAATCTCCTGTGAAATGAATTAATTTTAATAGACTATGAGATTCTTTAACTGTTAATTCTCTTACACTTTCCATATTCGTGGTATAAAGAATTTCTTTTGAGTATTCCTCATTTAATGATGTTTTTAAAAATAATGTCATTTTTTGATCATAGACTGGTTCTATCTTAGGAGGTTTTGTTGGTGGAACACGTACTGGTTTAACTTCTACCTCTTTTGCTTCTATTTCTTTTTCTCCTTCCGGAATTCCCTTCTTTAGTGTGTGTTTATCTGAGAAAAAGTTAATATAAGGAGATAGGAGAATCATGACCATGACAATTACCATTACTATGAACATGGGATCTTTTATATCGATTAAAAATAAAATAATCGTACTTAGAACTGTTAAAACAGCGACAAAGGTCGATACAATTAACGTCATTCTTGGATCTTCTTCATATAAATCTTTTAATCCAGATCCTACATAGATAGATCCTATGATAGCAATAAAATAAATAATCATGGCAATCCAATCATTTAATATATCGGTAACCATCATCAAAGTAAATAAAATTCCAAAGAATAGGAAAAATAATCCATAATATTTTAAAAATCTCCATACTTTCTTATCCATAGTATCACCTTATTCATTATAACATAAAAAAAGCCAATTGGCTTTTTCTTATTTTAGAGTAATATGTTGAGGAATACCATCTTTATAGATAGGTTGTACTTCTCCTTGAATTAATGGTTTTAAATAATCTACTAATTCTTGTTTTACATTATTGTTTTCTACATCGATCCATTCTAATGGAATCTTTTTCTCTACATTAGCAATCTTATGAATATCATCAAATACTTCATATTTAATTTTATATTTCTTTCCTGGTTCTCTTGTCATAATGACCATCTTACCAGATTCTCCTTTATAGGCTAATGCTGCTCCCATTTTTCCACATTCAATAGCTTCTTCTAAATCTGTTTTTGATGCTAAATGAGCAGCTGCTCTTTGTAGAGTGGATAATGTAATCGGTCTTGCTTTTACTCCTAATTTATCTCTTAGAATTCTACCTAAAGCATCCGCACATCCTACTAATTCTTTATGACCAAAAGAGTCTGTTTGTAAGTTTGTATCTAATAGTTCACAGACAAATCCTCTATCTTCTGTACGAATTCCTTCTGACACAGCAATGACAATATTGGATTTTTTCTTTAATAGTTCTTCTACTTCTTTTACAAAGTTATCGATATTGAATGCTACTTCTGGTAGGTAGATAGCATCTACTCCACAACAAGTATCATCTTTTACTAAGGCTGCTGATGCTGTTAACCATCCTGCATGTCTTCCCATGATTTCTACGATTGCTACAGTTTTTTTCGTATCTCCATAAACAGCATTATCACAAATAACTTCTTTTAAAGTCGTTGCAATATATTTACAAGCACTTCCAAAACCAGGGCAATGATCGGTAATTGGTAAATCATTATCAATTGTTTTAGGAACTCCAATAAAGTTTTGTTTTTTCTTCTTTGCAATGGCATAATCTGATAAAGATTCTACCGTATCCATGGAGTCATTTCCTCCAATATAGATCATAGAATCAATCGAATGTTTTTCTAATACTTCAAATACCTTTTTATAATTCTCTTCATGCTCTTCTACTTTACCAAGTTTAAAACGACAACTTCCTAAAAAGCTAGATGGAGTTCTTTTTAATAATTCTAGATTCTTTTTATCTTGGAAATATTCATCTAGATCTATGATTCTATCTTGTAATAATCCTTCTATTCCATTTAGCATTCCATATACTTTATCGAATCCTTGTTTTTTTGCTTCTTCATAGACTCCTGCTAAAGAACCATTAATAACAGATGTTGGTCCTCCCGATTGTCCTACGATTAAATTCTTCATATGATTCCTCCTCTTAATTCAATAGTTTTATTATACACTAAAAAAGATAAATTCAAAGGAATTTATCTCTTTTTCTTATCGTGTTTTTTAAGAATCATTGCTCCTACTAATACAATCACTAGAGCTCCTATTTCTATGAACAATGCATTTCGTATCACGTTGTTGCTTGATTTCATTTGATTTTGATTTCCACTGATTGTGCTATAAGAGATTTCTTCTCCTCCCGTATAGCTATTGATCTTTGTATAGTAACCATTTGTTTCTTCTCCATCAATGGTTCCTCCAGTATAGATCTTATAGGTATTATTTTTTAAATCAGAACTACTGAATAATAAATTTTGAATCGTTCTAGATGTTTGGAAGGCTGCAACAATATTCTCTTTTTGATCTTTGATTACAATGAGTGTATTCTCTGCTATTTGTTGATTGAATCTTGCATAAATATATTTTTGTTTGGAATCATTTTGGATTGGATCTGCCATATTTCCTGTTGCGATAATGGTTCCTCCATTAATATATGTTCCATTTCCAGAGTCTAATCCTGCATCTTGACTTGTTGGATGTGCAAATGCATAGATGGTTCCTCCATTGATGATTAATTTTCCATTGGAATCGATAGCATCTCCTTCATCTGCTTCTGTTGAAACAGAGGCAAGTAGAGAATGAACATTGATTGTTAAATCATTTCTTACTGTTGTTCCATTTCTAGATGCCGTTGTTGTATTAATACAATCATCTTGTGAAATAATTTCGTAATCTCCTGTTCCTCCACTAAAAGTGATATTTCCTTTTCCTTCAATTCCTTCTTTATTTTTACTGGTTACTTTTAAGTATCCTTCTCCTTCAAAATATAGATCGATATCGGAACTGATTGCTCCACTTCCTTTATAGGAGTAATAAGGATCCCCATCTTGTAAATCTTCATTATCTGCTTGAACGGTAGCGAACAAGATTTTCTTAATTTCTTCACTTGTATAAATTCCATAATAAGCAGAATACTTTGTATAATTTGTGAGACTATCTCCTGTATAGTAACTACTATATTTTTCTAATTCATCCGATCCAATTAAACTGACTTTCTTTAGTTTTCCACCTTCTAAGTAGTTTTTTGTTCCTTTTTTTGTCTGAATGGTAACCTTACAATCTGTATCATTTTTATCTTGATTATAAATAAAGATTGCTGGTGCTTTCTTAGAATCTGTATCAATCGATGCATTATTTAAAATAATATTAATATTTCCTTTTTGATTGTTTGTATCCACACCAATCATGGCACCTTTGATTTCTCCTGTGAATTCTATATTTCCTAGTGTATTGATATTGATTACTTTGATTTCTAATGTCTTAATCTTGGTATCATTCGAATCATTTTCTATAAAATCATCTAGATCTGGTGTTTTTACACTAGATACTCCATCAAATAAGAAATCTGTTATATAGATACTTGGTAGTTTATTGGCATTGTAATCCTCTAAAAATTCTTCTAATGTTTGATACTCTTTGATACTTTCATAATTCTTTTGATCAGTAGAAATCTCTAAGCTATCTAATTTTATATAATAGCTATTTGTTGCTGCTTTTGTATTGATATTCAAGGATAGAATTCCTACCAATAGGACCAAGATTCCTTTTAAAACTTTCTTCATACTATCCCTCTCTATGCTTCTTGATTTGTATTTTGTTGATTGTTGTTATTGTTTGGCATTTGTGGTGGAGTACCTCCTTGCCCTCCATTAGGCATCTCTGGTGGTTGTCCATTTGGCATTTCCATCATAGGTCCATTATTATTGTTATTATTATTCGCAATTGTATAAACATAGATAGATGCTGTTGAAATAATAGAGCCTAATAATAATCCTACTATAAATATAATAATTTTATCTTTCATTTGAATCACCTTTCTTTCCTACTTTATCTTTCTTTTATTATATCATTGTTTTGCAAATTTCCCTCCTCCTAATGATAATTTTATACAAAGAATGTGGGATAAAAATGAGAATAATATGGGAAATCATGAAAAAAAGTGATGTATCCATCACTTTGTTTTTTGACTTTTCCATTCTTGGTATTCCTCTCTCATACAACAAGCACAAGGTCGGTATCCTGCTTGTTTTGCCGTTTCTTCATCTGGGAAGAATACTCTATTCTTTTTGTAATATCCTTTTTCAATCCATCTCTTAGCAGATGGGCAATCTAATTTTCCATAGATTTTTAATTTCTTATTACCACCAATGGTTCCTGGAATCATGCTTTCTATTATTTTTCCTTCTGCAGTCATTAAATGATATGTTCTTTTCTTAATTCCTAAATATTCTAATGTATCTTCAGCTGAATCTGATACATGATAACATTTTTTTACTTTTTCTCCTGTAAATCCTTCTTGATAAATTTTTTCTAAACATTCCAATTGTTTATCAAAGAAATGATGGGAATTATAAAGAATAATTGGTTTATCAAATTCATGATTTCTTTTTGACTCAACGGCTGTCATAAATTCATAGATGGTTCCTATTCCCCCTGGTAGAAAGATTAAAGCATCCGAGTATTCCACTGCTTTATCTGTTCTATCTGAAATAGATGTTGTTAATACTTCCGTTTCACAGTCTAGATATTGTAAGTCTTCTTTATAAGCTTCTGGACATATTCCTGTTACTGGTTCTTGATATTCTTTTGCAATTCGATAAGATATTCCCATTAATCCTGTTGGACATGCCCCAAATACTAGTTCTTGATTTTTTAATACTTTCTTTAAATATTCTTCACAATCTTTTAAATATTTTTGAGGGATTTGATCACTGGATGAACATCCGATAAATAATTTCATTGTTTCACTTCCAATGGTTTTTATCCTACCATTTCTTGCTTCAAATATCAAGTATTATTTATGGATCCAGTATCTTCTTGTTAAGAATTTTTCTCCACAATCTTCATTTTCTACTTTATTTTCTAATATACCACCATTTTTTTCTATGATTTTATAAGATCCTATATTATCATCATCACATGTTATTAATATATTATCTTCCTTAATGATGGTTTTCCCTTTTTCTAATCCTAATCTTAAAATTTTTGTTCCATATCCCTTTCTCCAATATTTGGGATTTACTCCATACCCAATATGACCTCCATAATTTAATAAAGCAGGCGTTAGTTCTTCCCTGATATGGATTACTCCAATGAATTGATATTCATCTACTTCGAAATAGTCATAAGAAGGCACATAAGTTGGTGGTAGTTTTGTTTTATCTCGATTATCTATCATTCTTGTAATAATATCTTCTTCTGGATTTAGAAACATCAAATCATGTTTCTTAATCAAACCTTCTCTTATTTTTTCTAGAGATAGTTCATAAGCTTCTTTATATTCTTCTAAATATTTTTCTTCTGCATCTATTAGTTTTAACATATGGATTCCTCCTACATTTATTATAACAAAAAAGACTTTTTTAGTCTTTTGGTTGTTCTTGTTTAATTTTTTGTTTTGCGATTTCATTGTAAGGCCAGTTTTGTACGATTTGATCAATTTGATCTTCTTCCTCAAATAGAATCTCTTCTGGATTTAAGATTCTTAATGGCTTATGAAGAGCATATGCTACTCCTAAATCAAATACACTTCCGGTACTCGTTTGATCATAATAGACATCTATTTCCTCTGAAGATGCTACTGCTTTAGCATTTTGTTTGCAGATCGAATAGCCTCCTCCAATCGGATCATTTTGATTGGTATGAAGATGAGGTGCATGTACGATATAGCCATTTTCTTGTTTTTCTTCTACAAAATCTTCTATCCACTTTCTTTGTTCTTCTGTTGCATTTCTGACAGGGCAAATTAAAAATATTTTTTTATTGATTGGATGATTTTCTATTTTTTCTAACGTGAATCCATCCTCTTTATAATCTTCGATAGTACTCCATACATGTGCCATTTTAGGGAAGGATTTTGCTCCTTCAAAATTCAAATCTTGTTCATTCAATAATTTGATGGGAACTCCTTGTACAAATAACATTCCTAAAATAAACAAACATTTCTTATTTCTTGGTTCTAGTGCAAGTACTGCTTTCTTACTATTTTCTATTTTATTTAATTCTTCATTCATATCTAGATGATCATAATTGGTATATCTTAACATAACTGAACCCTCCTAAGAAAAGTATAACATGATTCATCAAAAAAGTTGAGCATTTGCTCAACTATTCTTTTGTCATTTCTTTTTTCTACAATCAGCGATCTGTTTTCCTATTTTTACTAAATCCATGAACTTTCTCTCCTTTCATGACTTCAGTATAGTACTATTATTGGTTTTATTACACATACCAATGGTTGAGTTGTGTTTTAACTCATTTGATTTTCTTTTTTTTCTACTTTCTTTTGAGGAGGACATGTATACATGACAACTACTTCTTTTTCTCTTCCATCTGGATATTGTAGTAACATTGGTATTTCAAATGAAACTCCTAATTCAAAATTGGTATCTCCTGGTAGAACATTTTTCTTTTGTATCTTTAAGATACAATCCAGTAATGTATAATTTCCTTCTTTGTTTTTATAAACAGGGAATGTATGTGCTTCTCTTGTTCCATTATAATTTACATAATATCCTTGAATTAATACTGGTTCTAGGCCACAGAATGCGAGTAGATTGCAGGCAAGTGCATTTACTTCTACACATTTTGCTAAATCTCCTACCCCTTTCATTTTCGATATTCCATAGATAGTTCTTTGTGATTCTTCATCTTCATAGGATACTCGTAGGTCTCCAGCATAACCATCTCTTTGATGAGCAGGGTTTTTATAGTTATCCATGTAGTATTTTGCTAGCTCTGCATTCTTTTTAGATTCTTCATCTTTTACTTCGTGAAACCATTTTTTTGATAGAATACGAATAGATTTCATGACTGCTTTTTCGAAGGATTCTTCTCCCTCTGCTAGTTTTTTTCGAATTAGATGAATCAAATCAACGTAGATAGATCGATCATCAAACTTCATTGTAAGTGGATACATCCAAGCATTCACGGTTACTAAATCTTGTTCTCCTAATCCTCCTACATAGATTCCAATTGGTTGTTCTTCATCATTTGCATATTTTTGTTTTGTTGCAATTGGATTCATTTCCAATACTTGTTTGCAGACTTCTTCCTCTGATAAATTGGAACGAACTAGTGTCTCTAATACATTTATATCATACATAAGAATCACTCCCTATTTTATTATATCATATACTTCTTTCTATTAAAAAAAGACTCTTTGAGTCTTTTTCACTATTGACAGCTTCTTCCACCATCGATTAGGATACTTTGTCCTGTAATATATTTAGATTCATCACTTGCTAAGAATAAAGCAAGATATGCCATATCAATTGGTTCTCCAATATAACCCATTGGTACTTGTTGTGCTAAGAAGTCTAATACATCTGGTTTTAGTCCATCTAAGATTGCGGTATTAAAGATACCTGGACATACGGAATTAATTCTAATATTATCTTTTACATATTCTAATGCAGCATTCGTAGTCATCATCCGAATAGCTCCTTTTGCAGAACAATAGGCTGTACTTCCGGGAGTTGCTCTAAATCCACCAATAGATCCTGTATTGATAACACTTCCTCCACCACTTTCAAGCATTAATTTTAAGCTTTCTTTCATGACAAGGAATGCTCCTCTTACTAAGACATTATATAATTGATCCCATTCTTCTACAGGATATTCATGTACTCTATAAGGTGTCTTATTATTGATTCCTGCATTATTGCACAATACATCTAGTCTTCCATATTTTTCTCTAGCAACATTTACCATGTTTTGTACTTGATCTTCTTTTGTAACATCACAGATAACTGGTGTTACATTCTCATTTCCTGCATATTTTTCCATAATAGCAGGATTATAATCTGCTGCTACTACTTTTGCTCCCTCTTCGGTAAATAACTTTGTCATTTCAGCACCGAAACCTGAATTTGCTCCTGTAATGATACATATCTTATCTTTTAATCGATTCATATTTTCACTTCCCTCTATTTTCATCATAACATAATTTGTTTTATTCCTGTTGTTTTTATCAAAAAAAGACTATCACTAGTCTTAATTTGTCACTTCATTCTCTTTCTTTTGAAATACTTTTCCTCTCTCTGCACTATCTGCTATTTCATTATCAATAAAATGAACATTTAGGAAGTTTCTAGAAGCAAAGTAATCGCATTCATGAATAATTCTTTCTTCTCTTGTTTTAGGAACTGGCATAATTTCATGTCCATCTTTGTCTTTATTCCATGGACCCATATGAGAAAGAATTAAATTTGCTACAAACTCTGCATCTTTTTCATTGATTAATAGTTTCTCTTTATTCTTCAAAATAAAATCATGCATGATGACTGGATGATCTGGATTCGTATGTCCTGAATAGACAACTCCTGATTTAAATCCATCATGTAATAATAGAGCCATTCTCATTAAATCTTTTGTATGAGAATCATAGGTTCCAAAAACTTCATCTCTAAAGATTTCTTCGAGTAGCCTCATTGCTACTTTTACATGTCTTACCAGTCCTCCTTCTCCTAATGAGAAAGCAGGATGAAATCTTCCAGATGATGATGCTGGTATTTCAAAAAAGTAATCTGGAAGCATCTCTAGCATTGTTTCTGCACTAACTCGGATGTTATCATTTTCGAATTTATCTAATTCGACCTTAAAACTATCTTTTTTCATAAACCCTCCCGATATTTTTATTATACTACTTTTTTATTCTGGAAGAACAGGTAGATAGTAATGGAATATTACATATTCTCCATTTTCTTTTGCAATATAGAAATCCATATCAATGGTTTCCACTGTCTCAGATGATTCACTACAAGTATCTTCTCCACATAACTCTGTTACCGCAATGAAATCAATTTCTGTTTCAGATTGTCTTGAAAATTGAAGAGTTGTCTTCTTATAATGATGAAGTTTTTCTCTTCCTGCTCCTTTGCATTCTTCCTGATTATCATGTATAAAATCATCAAAATTCAAAATCGAAACAGGTTCTGGTGCTAAAATCATGGTATCTTTTGCAAACTTACTTCTTACTTCTTCTCGTGATAAATCACATTTTCCATCCCAGTATTGGTCAAATGCAAATTCCCATAATTCTGTTCCTATTTGGATAGCTTCTTCCTCACTTATATTTTGATTACTACTTGCTTCCGCTTGTTCTACTGGTTCTGTTTCTTTTTGCTTACTATTTAATAGAATTCCTCCCACAATAGATATACATGCTAATACCATGATGATTGCTATCAGGATTTTTTCTCCATTTTTCTTTTTTTCTTTATTTGTATTTTCTTCCATTTTATTCACCCTTCTTATTATATCATATTAGAATTATGAATCCTTTATTCCTCTTTCTCTATTAATTTTGCATGAAGTACTACTCTTTTATAGCCCTCTCCAATACAACTAGATAGTGTTAGGATTTGATCTTCTCCTGATACTTCTACTTCATAGTCATAGATGGATCTTGTTTTTAATTCTTTTACAAACTTTTCAAATTGATCATCCGATGAAAAATAGGTTGTTATATAGTATTCTTCTGGAATAATAGAATAGGTTGAAAAGACTTGATATTGATAAGTACCCATTTCTGTTATAAGAGTAATGATATGATTCTCTGGATTCTTATACCAATCTTTTTCTAATACATTGATTAAACTATCAAACATACTTCCATCTTTTGTATTATGACCATAGATAATTAGATTCTTATCTGTTTCATCAAAATGATTTCGATAATCTCCAAATACCCATCCTGCTACATTCCATTTCTTTTCGAAGTTATGATTTAAATAATAATTATTATTATTTCCTTTTACTACAATATAATCGATATTGGTATGATTGACTTTAATATAACCAACGGTATCTGGATTGATAGCCTTTAAGGCATCAAAATCTATTTCTACTTTTTCTTCTTTTACTTTTATATTCTTTTTGATCTCTTTGATTACTTCTTGATTCTCATTTACGTGTTGATACCAAATGATTACTTTAGAGGCATAATATATGATACCAGATAGAAATAGGAGTGCTAATACAATAATGACCCATAGTCTTAATCGAACTACTCTCATATACTCACCTTCTCTATCTCATTATACAATAAAAAAACAGGATTATTCATCCTGTTTTATTTTATAAAATATTTTTTCTTCGTATAAATACCTAATCCTGCAAGACCTAAAGTACATAGACCTAACATAATTGCATAATAAATTACTTTATCGGCTGTTCCTGGGTTATTGGTATTAGATCCTACTAATGCATAGGCACTTAAGTGGTTTAATTCAAATACAACATACTCTTTTCCATCAATTGTTTCTGTTCCAATACTATCATGGATTTCTTGGATTACAAAGTTGTTATTTTCATCTACAAAGATGAACTTTAATGTATCATATTTTTTCATTTCATCTGTCAATAAAATCTTAATGGTTACTGCATCTGAATAACCAATTCCAGGTCCTGAAATATCAATTGCATATAGGTTTAATAGTTCTCCATATTCTTTAACATTTTCTTTGATTGTTGCAATGATTTCTTCAATCGTTTCTGCAGGGACATCAAACATTGCCTCAATTTGTTCTGGTGTATAAGATAAGATATCAACAACATCTAATTCAAAATCATATCCTTCTGGTAAACTAAATACAGCAATATATTTTCCACCTTCTGCTGTAATGGTATAGGTTACATCAGGAGCTTCTGGTTGGAATACATAATCGATTCCTAATCTTTGATCAGATTCTAAATTATATTGATCAACAAAGTCACCATTCACATAGATTTCTAAATTATCATCAAAAACATAATCTTCAAATGATACTAACCAAATGATCATATCATAGTCGGTGTTTGCTTGTAATTTTCCTTCAAAGAAGTCTCCGTTGGTATCAACGATGTACATATAGTTATGAGTATCATCACCATCTGGTCCATAGATATCTAGATTTTCTTCCCGAATATTTACTCCATATTGTGTTTGGAATCCATCTGTCATGGTAATATTATCACCAATTCTTGGCATATCTACAGTAATATCCACTCTTTTAATGACATTACCCTCTATATCTGGTCCAGGTGCATTGATTTGTCCTAAATCAATGTATACATATCCTCCCCAATCATAGGCAGTAATACTTGAATAGGTATCTTCTGACATATTTCTTGTGTTATAAATGATTTTAGTGTTTTCTGTGAATACATATCCATCTGATAAATTTACACATAATTTCATTGCATAGAATGGTCCACCTTCTTCAGCAGTTGGAGTTTCATCTCCAAATCCATGCCAAACACCATTATCTAAGTATGACCAATTTGTATTATCTCCATAAGCTTCTATAGAAACATGTGGAGTTGATGTTTCTACTTCATATGATGGTAGTGGTCCTGGTACTAATGATTCTGTTAAAATCTCTCCTGTAATCACAATTTCTTCTAATTCTGTTTGCCCATCTTCTAATGCGAATACTTTCATTACGGGAGATAAAACTGTTAAAATCATTAAAAATAAAAATAACAAAGTTACATTTTTCTTCATATCGATTCTCCTATCTTCTATTATCTATATTCATAATATCACATTTGTATTCTATTTGCATTAATTATTTCATAAAAAAGACTAGATTTCTCTAGCCTATTTATTTAGCATAATATCTAAATCAATACCATATTTATTTATGATTGTTAAAAAGTTGCTTTTTAATGATATTAAAGATGTATAGGAAGTACATGGTGTTGTTCCATATGCAGTAGTTAAAAAGCATGTTCCCGTATTTGTTTTAAAATCATAGGTATAATTTGCAACAGCCTGTGAATCTGCTGGTAACCAATTTCCGGTACCACTATCAGTTAATAAATAATAATAATCTGTTAGCTCATTTCCACTAGAACTATATGAATAATTTCTAAATGAAAACACATAAATTATACCTGCATTTTTTTCAAAAACCATTCTATCATCTGAAGCGGTAAATCCTTCATTCATAAGAGCTTTTTTTAATTTTTCTTTTTCTTCTTCTGCTAACTCTAATGGTGTTTTCTCTACTTCTTCTTTTATATCTTGATGCTTATCTGATTCTTTATTTGTGGAAGAATTATTCACTACAACTATAATGATTACGATTCCAATAATCAAA
Organism: Bacilli bacterium; assembly: GCA_017964405.1. Lineage (GTDB taxonomy): Bacteria > Bacillota_I > Bacilli_A > RF39 > UBA660 > UBA3789. The sequence continues at coordinate 333 of JAGCSA010000018.1, read as the reverse complement.
GTTACTATAATCAATGTTATACATATTATTAATAGATTCTTACTTTTATTGTTTTGATTATTATTGGATAATAACTGACTCATATTATTGTCTGATTCATTCATATACAATATTTCCTTTCTTATTTGTGTACAATAACTTATCTTATTTTGATTTTATCATATTATATAAAAAAAGACTATTACTAGTCTTTTTATTTACCGTGACATTGTTTGTATTTCTTTCCACTGCCACATGGACATGGATCATTTCTACCTATCTTTTGTTTTTTGACAGGTGTCTTTTTTATTGGTGTATCATCATTGTCGTTTGTTAGTAGTTTCTTTGCTTGTG
>JAGCSA010000002.1 GCA_017964405.1 Bacilli bacterium | reverse complement strand
TCAATACGATATAATCCACATTTCTTATAATAGAACTCGTCTAATGCATCTACCATAGCTGCATCCGTCGTTTCTTTTAATAAGTAATAATCTAATTCACTTCCGGTTGAATAATTATTTAGAACATTTAATAAGTTCAAAGCAATTAATGCTAGTAAAATAATTCCAATCGTTAACATACCTTTATTCATATAACTTCTTCAACCTCCTAACCTTCATGAACTGGATCACATTGGTTAGATCCATAATGTAACATATTGTTACAATTGATTGCTGGAATATCTGGAACTTTCTTCTCACCAGCAATGTCACGAATCTTTTGACTTCTGTAACGTCCAACACCGGTTACATTATCAATCGTGAATCCACTATCACTGAATGCAGTATAGTTTCCTCCACCCATGTTACCAGCAACAGCTTTTCTCATTTCACGGATTGTACTTGGTGATAAGTAGAATTCATAATCTAGATTATCTGAATTATAAATTTCTGTTCCAGCAGTTGCTGCTGCAATAGCTTCTGTTTGAAGTTTTTCTCTGTAAGCAACTGGGTTACTTTGATATTCACCATTCTTATTATTAATAGCATATTCTGACCAGTTGAATCCAGGTTCTCTTCCTACTTCAGTAGCAGCCGTTAATGTTTCACCTTCCGTTCCAGGGAATAAGTTCTCTAAATCCGTAGAACGAACACGATACTCTTCTGTATCTTCACAATAAGAATCAGTTGTTGTCGTATTTTCTGGTTTAATTAAACTACTTGTAATAGCATAGAAACAAGATACATCGAAATCCCATGCTAGTAAACCAACATCTCTAGCAGAAGCACGAATGTTGTAAGTGATTCCACCAATATCAGATTGCCAGTTAATAACAGATGTTGTAGATGTTGTATATTCAACACAACGATCACTAATAGCTACACTAGATGTTGATAAATCATCATATAGATCTAATTCATCAATAATATGGTGGTAATAAGCATTAGCCCATCTAGAGTTTACTGGTTTTGCATCTCCAGGTAAACAGAATTGACCAACGTTTTCATACCATACTTTATTTGAACTTCCACTTGATCCAGTAGTTGTCTTTGGTGTGTAAGAAATTTCACCAGTCTTTAAGTTCATCCATGTACTTGGAGTTCCCCAAGTTACACGATAAAGATCTGTACTATTATCATTAGCTTTGTAGCATCCTAATAATCCTTCACCTGATCCTGGGAAGTCAGGTAATAAAGTTGTATTTGCTTGATCAGCAGTTGTTGTAACTCCGTTTCCGGTATGAGTAACAGTATCTTTTTGTCCATTATAAGGGAACTTAACCGTTACTTTATCATCATCCGTAGATCCTTTCCAGTAATCTACTTCTACTGTAAACTCAGCAGTTTCTGTTGAACAAGATGATTGTGTTGAGCAAGATTCAATTAAATCGTTGTAAGCTTCAGTATTTTTATCACAATCGTATTTCAAAATATTCATACGATTATTACTACAATATTTCTTCTTATCTGCATCAGATAAAACAAGGTTATCTCCATCACCACATGGAACATATTGATTTAGATATACAGTAGAAGAGGTACACTCTGTCCATTTACAATAAGCATCACATAAACCACCACTAGATGTATAGTTAACTTTACGGAAGAATCCATTCTCATCAGAATAGAATTTCTCACGATAGCTTAAATCTCTATTTTGCCATCCATTACAATAATATCTTCCGGCATTTGTAGAATCCTTAGACCAATCTTCCGTTTTACCATGCCATGTAATAGCTCTAATCTTTTTACCTAGCTTACTATCTTGTACAGCAGCAGCATTGGTAGTAGAGAAATAACCATAACAGTCATAATTAGCTCCATTTTGACCTTTCTCAAATTCTACAGCTGTTGCAAAGATTTCATCAAAGAATACAGCATTTGTTTTTGCATAAGCAGAAATAGAACCATAAACTTTGTTATAACATTTTGTTGAACAAGTCTTAGAGTAAACACCACCATCACACTTCTTAACACAAGAATTGAATTCTTCATTAGGACCAGCTTGTGTATAAATGTTACCACCATTATGCCAGCACTCTGGAATTGGTTCACAATAATCAGTTTGGCAAGTTGGTGCTGAAGGTGTTTCTGTCATATTACATGTCGTACGAGTTGTTACACGTACTTTATATTCAAAACACATACCAGCTGCAGAAGCAACAGGAGGTCCATACTCTACTTCAACAGCTTCCTCACAAGTAACTTTACAAGAAGCAGTTTCTGTAGTTGGAGACATACCTGGTGCATAGTGATAAACATAATTTGTTGAATTGGTAAATGTTTTAGATCCAAAGTAATAACCATGATTTACCCAATAATCTTCTCCTGTATATTGACCAGGATTTGCATACATATGATTTACATCAGAATCACAAGATAATGGTAATGGATCACCTGAATAAGAACCAGACCCAAAATCATAAGTATGATCAGATCCAGCAGCTTCTTTAATGGCACAGAACTTTGATTCAAAAGATTCTACATTTGGATCAAAAGTACCCGTTACACCATTTCTTACGAATGTGTGATGTTCACAATCAATAGAAGAAGTTGTAACAGATCCCTCTGATAAAGAAATTGGGAATTGCTCCAAATCTGTATGTGCTTCTGTACCAGCAGATCTAGTAGCAAACAACTCTCCTTTAACATGAGACCAATAACAAGTACCTTTAACAGCAGGTTTATTAGCTACATTACAACTAGATAATAATTCAACATCGACACCATCTAGTCCAAAGTTGTTATCGAAGAATGGAAGTTCACTGGCATCAATTTGAACAGAATGAGTACAATCAACTTCTTTTCCAATAGCAGCATTGGATTCACTTTTCGTTAAACCATTGATACTAACGATTGTAAAAGTAACACCATCATTACATCTATTAGAATCTCCACCGGTCATATAAACTTCAAAAGTTTGATTTGCTATACGAGAGATTCCAAGACCATATCGATTAACAACCGTAACCGTATCGGGTTCATGTACTGTAGATGATTCTTTACACATGTTTTCATGCTTAGGACATCCAGTATCAGGATCGATTTCTACTGGATCTGCTAATGGTTGTGTACCATCATCCACCGCATAAGCTGTGTAGAATGTGAAAGCAAATACGAAAAGTAAAAGTAATAAAGAACCCCTAATTATTCTCTTAAGCATTTTCTGTGGATTCATGTCCATCAGCTCCTTTCAAGATTTCATATACTTCATCATAATTTTTATTACGATGTACAGTGGATGGCTCAATAGCCTCTCCTGATTTAACAAGTCTTCCTGTTACCATGAAGTCATAGCTTTCATCATCTTGGAAGAATCTACTACAAGTGATAACAGAAATAATATTATCTTTCTCATCTACTTCTACATCATAATCATAAATAGAACGTTTTTGAATTTCTTCTAGATACATCTTTTTAACATCTTCATCAAATTCACCTTCTGGGAATTCGTTTAATAAATATGGTTTCATAAATCCAGCAGCAAAGATTTTATAAAGATAAGTTTCTCCATTCATACTTAACTGGATATATTGATTTTGCTGTGCAAAATCCAAATAAACAAATCCCATAAGTTGTTCCATTCTTTCAAATGTCTCATCGTTGATTCTTGGATATGGTCCTAAGTTCATAACATTGTGTCCATATACAAGCATTACATTGTGATAATCAGAATCATGATTCAAAGACCAAGTAAAGGAATTTGAAACAATCGGATAATCAAAATCAGTGGATAGGACTCCATATACTGGATAGTCAATGTTTGTTCCTTGAACACGAATCCATCCAATCGTCTCATGATCAGGGGTATCAATCTTCCTAGATTTTGAAATATTATCCTCTCTAGACTCTACCTTGTAATATTCGTTATTACCAACCATTTGGAAGATCATCAACGTTGTTAGTAATAACATGAGTACAACGAGTGCCACAATTAACAACACGTTATATCGTTTGAGTTTTAAGCTCAATTTCTTTTTTCTACCGCTCATACTACCTTTCCTTTCTATTTCAATTTATATGGCGAATCAAAAGTACCTTTACCATTACTGATTACGGTTCCTTTTTTCAAGTATCCTACTACACGAGCACCATAATCATAATATGGAGGAACATCTCGGTTGATAGGAACACCAATATCTGTAATAGCACCAGCCACTCTATCTTTACTGGTTGTTGTATCACTTAACCAATAAGAATGTGTATTTTTTGAAAGCCGATATGGCTGAGCACTAAACATATCATACATACTTGGTGCAGATAACTTTACCTTATAACTATTATACTTCGTTGCTTCACCATAAACAATATCTTTTTTATAAACAGGTACCTTTATTTCATGGGTTGCAAAGATATTAACATCGATATAAGAACTAGACTTATTATTGATTTTATAAGCATAACTGTCTTTCTTTTTAGGATCATAGGTAATATCTTCCTCTTCATCTTCAGAAGAGAACTTTGGTCTAGATCCCAAATTTCCTAACGTATCTTCTGAAAGAACTTTGGTAGTTCCATCACTTTCAACTTCCATGATTCTCCAGATATAGCCATTACTTTCAATATATTCGCCCGGATATCTCGTATTTAATAAGGTTCCACCTTTCGCTTTCTTTGTCTCACCAAAGGAATATGGATTACTACTACTACCATCTCCCGCAACAACAAGAGTATCCCCTTTTAAAACAATCATAGGACGAACACCATAATTAAACATAGCATCATCTAGATAGAAGTCTTGTCCAAACTCATCTCCAAAGAAGATATCACGAGTGACATAGGCTTTCTTAGAATCTTTTGCTCCAGAAACCCATGACATCGTACGTGGTTTCATAAAGCTATTACCATCTTCTCCCAAAGATAAATTAACATGGATAACAGACGGAATATAAGCATATCTTTCTTTTGTATAAGAATTACATTTCGTAGTCTTTAAATCCTTTTCAGATACCGTCATATTACAGAACTTTGTTTTAACTAATAATTTTTTAGCTTCTTCCGTAAAATGAGGAAGATAAACTTCGTCAATCCATTGCTCAATCTTAGGGAAGTTAACATTGGCAACATCTTCATCTGCTACCAATATGACATTATCCTTATCATCTAAACCAAAGATTCTAAAATACATATTGGATAATCTTACAAAATTATTAGTAGGACTTCCTTTATAGTTCTTAGCATCTTTTAAATCATTCTTAACAAGACTGCTGATAACTTTTACGACTTTAACCGTACGAACAACTTCTGTCTTATTGTTGAATGAATCCACTGCTGTATATTTTATTTCATACGTACCAGGATTTTCTGTTTTAACTTCTCCCTTAACAGTTACAGCTGTTTCTGGATCCATCTTACCATCCGAATCATCTACAACACTCTTAATACCAGGATCCTTATATTCATCCCCAACATTTAATTGAATGTCTGTATTTCCTTTTAATTTGATTTGAGGACCTGTATGGTCTACAGAAGACTTTAATACACCACAATCCAAATAAACATAGTATTTGTACTCTCCATTTTCTCTACGAACCTTAACCCAGCTCTTTTCTAAAGAACAAAGTCCGTTCGTATAAGGAGCTTTAAAATCTTCTTTTAAATAAGATTTCTTATACAACGTATTCAAAGAAAGGGTTTTCATTCTTTGCCCCGTTGGTAATTGCTCTTGATTTAATTCATAATACCTTCTAGCAGCATCCTCTAAAGTCTTTTCATTCTTCCGAAAAGTCAGCATAGGAGATACTCCTAAAAACCACACTAATAAGCCAACAATCACAATAAAAACAACTATTTTAATAGTCTTTAAACCGTTTTTTTGCATACCTTCACCTATTCTTTCATACACTACCCTATAATTAATTCTAGCATATTTACAAAAAAAATCAAATCATTTTAACGAAAAAGTAAAAAAATATGATTGAATTTCTCAATCATATTTTTAGTTCTCTCTATTTTGCCTCATACCAGTTATGACCAACAGCAATATCTACCTTTAAAGGAGCCTCTAATGGGAAAGTATTTTCCATTAATTCTTTCACAATTTCTTTGACTTCTTCCAATTCTTCTGCAACAACATTAAAGACTAATTCATCGTGTACTTGAATTAACATTTTACTTTGAAGTCCTCTCCTATGAAATTCTTCGTAGATTTCAACCATAGCTTTCTTTAATATATCAGCAGCCGTTCCTTGAATCGGAGTATTGAGAGCCATTCTCTCTCCACTACTACGAATCATATAGTTTTTATTATTTAATTCTTCAATCACTCTCTTCCGATTCATTAGGGTTTTAACATAACCATCTCGATAAGCTTGTGCTTTTGCTTCTTCCATATAATCACGAATGCCAGGATACGTCTCTAAATAATTATCAATGAAGTCTTTCGCAGACGTAATATCAATTCCTAAGTCTTCTGATAATCCAAACCCACTAATACCATATAAGATTCCAAAATTAACGGCTTTGGCATTTCTTCTCATATCTTTGGTAACTTCTTCCATCGGAACATGGAAAATATCACTAGCCGTCTTGGCATGAATATCTTTTCCATCAATAAATGCTTGAATTAAATTCTTTTCATGAGACATATGAGCAAAGATTCTTAATTCTACTTGGGAATAATCACTCGATAAAAGAACAGAACCAGGGTCTGGCAAGAAAGCTTTTCGAATTAATTCTGAATAATCACTTCTAGCAGGAATATTCTGTAGATTGGGTTCAATACTAGAAAGCCTTCCTGTACGCGTTAATGTCTGCGTAAAAATCGTATGAATTCTTCCATCTTCTCGTATCTCATTTTGAAGCCCCACAGCATAGTTCGTATAAAGTTTTGCTAACGTACGGTATTCTAGTACTTTATTAACAATCGGATGTAGTGACACAATCTTATCCAAAATATCTTTACTCGTAGAATATTTATCATCCTTAATCTTTTTAGGATACTTGATTCCTAAATCTACAAATAATACAGTAGCAAGTTGAGCAGGAGACATAATATTAAAATCTTTTCCGGCTAAAGTATAAATCTCTTGCTCAACTGTTTTCATCTCCCCCTCTAATTCCTTCTCTACTCCTTTTAGATATTCTTTATCAACACGAATACCTGTATTCTCCATATCTGCTAAAACTCTTGTTAAAGGCATTTCAATCTTCTCAAATAAATCCATCATTTCATTTTCTTCTAATTCTTTTAAGAATTGTTCTCTCGTATCATAAATAAACTTAGCCTTTAAACAACAGATTTCTTTTAATTGGTCTTCCTCTATTTCCTTTGGTCTCTTATCTGTACCATATAATGTTTCATAATCTGGTATTTCTACCTCAAATCTTCTCGCTAAAAAACTAATATCATCTTTTACAATATAATCTAATAAATAAGCAGCAATCATACTATCAAAAGATACATTTTCAAAATTCATATCTTTTAATACAACCAAACACCTTTTCAAGTCATAAGTAAATTTAGACTTCTCCGTTTCAAACAAATGCTTATTCTTAGCAATTTCATCCTTCGAAAGAAAGTATCCCTTCTCCCCATCATAGATACCCATTCCTAGGATCGTACTTTTACTATAGACAGATCCTCTTGTTTCCAAATAGAAAGAAAACTCTTTCTCGGAAAACTTGGAGATATCTTCTATAACCATTTTTTCTTCTTCTCCCACATCTGAAAAGTCAATCTTCTTTAAGAGAGAATAAAATTCTAATTCTTCTAACTCTTTCTTAAAATCAGCTTGTTTCATTCCCATATACTTACAATCTTCTAATGTAAAATCAATAGGAACTTTTCGATAAATCGTTGCAAGATCAAAGCTCTTATACGCACTCTCTTTATCATTCTCTAATTTTTCTTTTGTCTTTCCAGATATTTCATCAAGATGTTCATAGACACCATCCAAAGATCCATATTTCGATAATAAGTTGATTGCGGTCTTTTCTCCAATTCCTTTTACACCAGGAATATTGTCGCTAGGATCTCCCATTAAGGCTTTTAAATCGATCATATGAATTGGGTCTGTTTGATAAGTATTTCGGAATTCTTCCGTATTCATTAAAATAGAATCATTTTGTTTTAATAATTTGACAACAACCTCATCACTAATTAATTGTAATAGGTCTTTATCACTACTAATAATCGTAGCAATAAATTCATCTTCTTCATCGACTCTCTTCGCAAGAGTACCAATAATGTCATCTGCTTCATAATTATCAATTTCAAAATGTTTGATACCCATTGTATCTAATACTTTTTTTGCTTCTGGAAATTGTAATTTTAATTCATCCGGCATAGCAGCTCTTCCTGCTTTATAATCCTCATACTGATCATGTCGAAAGGTTTTTCCTTTATCAAAAGCAACCATAATATAACTAGGTTTCTCTTCTTTAATGATTTTATTCATCATATTAATAAAACCATATAAAGCATTCGTAGGAAAACCTTTCGAATTCTTCATGATAACACCTTGATATGCAGTTGCATAAAAACTACGAAACAATAAATTATTACCATCGACTAGTATTATTTTTTTCATTTTTATCACCTGCATTTAGTATAACATATTATTTGCCAATTTTTAGGGTAATTTGTGATGGTTCATCTTGAGAACGATGATCTAATTTCTCAACACGATCACTTACAAACAAAAGATATAAAACAAATAAGATATAAATAGCAAGAATAATTAATCCTGTTTTAACACCCTTTCGAATTGTCTTAGCCATAAGAATCACTCCTTTCTTTTCGTTACAAGTTAATCATATATCGAACAATTGTTCTTGTCAACAAAAATTAAAACATTTGTTTGACATTTTACAAAAGAAGTGTTAAACTAAATTTAGAAAGGAAGGGAAACAATGGAAAAATTAACAGGAAAACAAAAAGTAATCTTAGACATATTAAAAAAATTAATTGCAAAAAATGGATATCCACCAACTGTAAGAGAAATCGGAAAAGAAGCAAATCTATCTTCTCCTGCAACCATTCACTTTCATTTAAAACAGTTAGAGGATAAAGGATATATTAAAAAGGATGATAATAAAAATAGAACACTAGAAATTCTAGTGCCTAATGAATATTTAGAAAAAGACGATAAAATAATCGATGTCCCTCTATTAGGAAAAGTAACCGCAGGTTCTCCGATAGAAGCCATTGAAACTCCAGATGAATTATTCTCCCTACCTGCGACCTTAATTACGAATCATGATGAAGTATTCACTTTAAAAGTAAGTGGAGAATCGATGATCAATGTAGGAATCTATGATGGAGATATCTTAATTGTAGAAAGAAAGAATACAGCCAAAAACGGAGACACCGTTGTTGCTATGAACGAAAACAATGAAGTAACCGTAAAAACCTTCTATAAAGAAGATGGATATTTTAGACTACAACCAGAAAATGATACGATGGAGCCAATTATTCTAAAAGAATGTACAATTCTTGGAAAAGCAATTGGTCTCTACAGAAAATTATGATAAAAAAAAGAATGATTGAATCATTCTTTTTTTATCGATTAATTTCTACTGTAACTCCCTCTTTAACTTTAGGAGATTCAATTGTACGAACTCCTCCAGTAGAAGGACCAGCACTTACTCCTAATAACTCAGATAAACGAGCACCGAAGTTATCGCCAAACATTTTACGAATAGCAGTTGTTAATTCAGAATAATCTTTAATAACACTATTCTCTAATACATTGATTAATCCATCATAGTTTTTATCTAATGTATTGAATGTATCATTGAATGCAGCCATAATTGTTGAATAATCAAGACCTGCAACTGAGAAACATTCTGTACTAGAATCAAGTACTTGTTTAATAGAGGTTTTATAAGTAGTATTCATTGTATCTCTTTGTGTCTTCAAAGATGCTAATACATTTTGTAATTCTGCTAATGTGATTGCTTGTCCATCAGTATTTGCCATATTCTTCCCCTCCTTAATCTATTGTACGGATAGAAGAGATAGCACTTGCTTGACTCTCTTTAACCATATCCCTAGCTTGCTCATAAGTACTACATAATAACTCAAGAGCAGCAATTGTATTAACGACTTTCTTATCCATGTTAGATAATTTATCAGTATATTCGATACAATCTTGTCCAACCCAAGAATTATTTAAAGTTGCAAGATTTTTCTTTGTCTCACTACTCCATGAAGTTTTAAGAGAACTAATAGATTTTTTAAGAGTTGAAATATTAGACTCTAATTGTGAGAACGTAATGTTAAGATCCGTTCCTCCTGTAGAACCTCCAGGTCCTGTACAAGAAACACCATATTTAGGTTGTACTACTGGTACACCATAGGCCGGTTGCATATCTGGTCCAGATGGACAAGTAACTCCATACTTAGGTTGTACCGTTGTTGGTGGAACTGTAACTCCATAGGCTGGTTGTACAGTTGGTGGAAGTGTAACTCCATAAGCTGGTTGAACAGTTACCGTTGTTGGAGGAACTGTAACTCCATAAGCTGGTTGAACCTCTGGTGTTGGGCAAACAACTCCATATTTTGGTTGAACCTCTGGGGTACAAGAAACTCCATATTTTGGTTGAATACTGATAGCAGATCCTCCGCCACCAGTTCCTACTCCGATTTTACCACCGGTTCCAACTTTACCTCCAGAACCAGATCCTGTTCCAATTTTAGTTCCAGATCCTACTTCTGTATAAGCTTGTCCGCCTCCTGCAATTTCTGCATCAAAATCTACTGCACTAATTTTACCACCGTCTGAATAAGTATAATTATCAATATCTACTAATTTATAACTTCCTGATTTTTTAGCCATAATTAAGCATCCTCCCTACTCTATAAAATCATATTAACATACTTTTTTTAATTATTCAACAAATTCTTCTTGTAAAATGTCTTTCATACACATATTTGGCACTCCATCTTCATAATTCCATGTATGGAAAGAGTCTCCTCTACAGTATTTATAACTCTTACATTTTTTACATTTCGCATTTGTTGTAATTCTTTTCTTGCGGAATTTTTCAAATCGATTTTCCCAAACATCCACAAAACTATCGGTACGGATATTACCTTGAACCAATTCCTTATAACGTACATTTGGACATACACAAATATCTCCATTACTTAAAATACTTCCAATAAAGATACCAGCTCCACAGATAAATCCATGAGGTCTTGTAATTTGTTCATATTTTAATCCTAGATAGTGGCTGCAGTCATTGTCAACAACCATTCTACCTTCTTTTCTCTTTTCAATGATGAAATTAAACATTTTAACAAGTCCCTTTTTATCAAGTAAAATTCCATCATTTAAGCAAGCTCTACCAATTGGATCTACACACATAACACGCCATTCACGAATTCCTTTATCAAGTAACAATTGATAGATATCTTCTAATTCTCCTAAATTCTTTTGATTAGCAACCGTCGTGATTTGTAAAGAACGTAATGTTTCAAGTCCTTTTAATAAATCAATGGCATGCATAATCTTATCAAAAGATCCAGGAACTCTTCTAAAGCTTTCATGAGTTTCTTTTAATCCATCCAAACTAATAGAAATACTTTCCATATTCGTCTCACGATATTTTTCAATGATTTCTTCATCAATCAACATACCATTCGTTGTCATTCCCCAATGGAATCCCAATCCAACAGCATATTTCATAATATCGAATAGATCTTTTCTCATTAATGGTTCTCCACCAGTAACTGTTAAGAATACATTTTGAGCTCCATAATAATTATGTATTTCTAATAAAGTCTTCTTTAATTCCTCTGCCGTAATCTCATCTTTTGGAATATCGTATCCACAACTACTACCACAGTGTTCACATTTCGCATTACATCTTAAAGTAACCTCTAAGAATAAATTGGATAATCTTGGATGTTTAATTAAATACTCATTTTGATCGGCTAAATCATCTAAGTCTTTTTTCTTCTCACGAATAACAGCTTGGGTATCTTTCTTTCTACGATGCTCCCAATCATGATCTGAATAATATAATTGTGATTTTGCTAGTCCATCAAAATAACCAGAAATACCAGAAACAAAACTATTGGCAGTCTCTAAGGCTTCCACAAATTCTTTTCGATTCTCTCCTGTTAATAATTGTTGATCACTTTTACCATCCTTTTCAATCTCTTCTGTTAAAGAATTTAGTTGTTCTCTTAGATTGTTAAATTCTTTAATATCATGCTTGATTTCTTCCTCATTCATTTTCTTTCTCCTCATCTGTTTCTTTCTTATTTTCTACGGCATCCATCTCATCTGATGGAAGATATTCCATCCAATAAGATCTCAACACTTCTAATTCTTTTACTAATCCTGTAACAGTACGATCCACATTCTGAATCTTTTTAACATACTCATCACATAAAGAATCATTCCATGATTCTTGTAATTGTGTAATATCATACATATTAATCTCATTCCAGACACCACGAATGCTAGAGGAGATTAAATCAATTTTACGAACAACAACTGTTTTCTCATCCATCTCTATCACTCCTGATCCTGCATATTTAATAAAGTTCCCATTTCACTTGCAAACTGATCATTGAAGAACTTCTTAATATCCCCAGATAAATTCTCATATCCAGGAATAATTCGATTTTCTAATACATCTACCAACTCTGTCACACTATTATCAAATTCCATAAATAGTTTTTGAAAACGAATTTCTTCTTCCTCATAAGAAATACCTTTCTTTTTAAGGCACTCCGTACTTTGAAGAAGCAAATCTTTGACAGAAGTATGATAAACATCCATAATTTCTTTCTTACGATTTAAAATACTTTGAGCAACACGTCTCAAGTCATTGGTACTAACAACAACTTTGTCTTCCATGTAATTCACCTCACTACCTATCCATTCTCATTATAATATGAGTCAATCTAAAAAGTAAAGGAATAATCAAAAAAAGAATGCTATCAAGCATCCTTATTTTAAAAACTCTCTCACAATATAACTAGCAATCATAATACCAGCAGCAGGTGGAACAAAAGCACTACTACCAGGAGTACGATCTCCCGTCTTAACAGGTACTTCTCTGGAAGATAAAACCATTACCTTCTTGGATATCTTTTCGTCTTTTAGAAACTTCCGAAGAATTCTAGCTAGAGGATCATTCACAGTCTTTCGAAGATCAACAATCTCTAATAAACTAGGATCCATCTTATTACCAGTACCCATACTACTAATAAAAGGAATTTTCCTTTTCAAGCACTCGACAATAACCATCTTTTTCGTAGTCATCATATCACAAGCATCTACTAGATAATCAATCGGAGTTTGAAATAATAATTCCATATTCGAAGCATCAATCATTTCAGCAATAGGAATCACTTTACAATCAGGATTGATATCATGAATTCTTTGTTCAAAAACATCGACCTTTTTCTTTCCAATGGTAGACTCTAATGCAATAATTTGACGATTGATATTGGTAAGTTCTACAGTATCATAATCCACAAGAATCAAAGTACCAATTCCGCTACGAGCAAGAGCTTCTATGGTATATCCTCCTACTCCCCCACAACCTAAAACCAACACACTTTTATTTTTTAATAATTTGATATGAGAAGAACCAACGATTTTCTCAAAGCGAGAAAATCTATGCTGCTTTGGAATAGTCAATCTCTTCTTTCTTCTTAATATATTGTTTTTGCTTATCTAACGTTGTACGTGTTAAGGTTAAAGGTCTATCATAAACAATTCTACTAATATAAGAAATCTTCGTATAAAGTTCTGAATTCGATTGTGCCATTCGGTAATACTTATTCAAATTACGATAATCTCTTGTATGAATAGAACCCATTGCTTTCAAAGTATCTTGCAAGCTCTCTTCTGGAATCGTTGTATCCGACAAAATTGTACATTCAAAATGATTTAGGAAATCAGCTGTCTCTGGTAAAACAGAAATACCTGCTTCTTGGAATTTCTTTTCCCAAGTAGAAGAATCTCTTTCTTCTTTTACAATTCTTTGAAGAGTCGCAATCTTATCATCACTGATATCTTGATCAATTCCTAAATCTTGGAAAGAAACATATCTTCCTCTTTCTGGTTTTCCAGGAATTTCACATTGCATATCTTGAATCGTTTTACTATAAAGTTCATCTAAACCATCACTTACTTTTCTAGGAGGTTGGGGAACTTTATAAACATCATAAAATTTAGAATCCGTTTCCCTTCTCGTTGTTACTAAAAAGCTTCTAGGATACAAAAGAGATTTACTACGAATAAAATCAATCGGAGCTTTCTTATCTTTCGATCCACAAAAACTAGAATCCGAAAACTTCTCACGATTGACAATAATATCCCCTGGTAAAGCATCCTGATAAGAAACTCTTTGTCGAATCTTAGAAGCACCCTTTAAACGAATCTCTACATTCATAACTCTCTTATTATTTACAATCGGTAAAATCAACATTTGCCTTCACCTCATATATCGCATATTTTAGCATAAAACCCTTGAAAAGGCAACAAAAAAAGTCAGAATTGAGATACGTCGTCGGCAACGATAAAACCTGTACCGTATGTGCAGGTGGGTGTTCATACGTCATCATTAGGATCCTTAACAATGCATTATCTTAAATTAAGTATTCAACACCGATGACTGTTCCGAACTCCCGTATCGTTATTATAGTCGGTTTTAATTGAGCCTGTTCGTATCTCTCTGACAATTCTATTATAACACACAGTAAAAGACTCACACAAGTCTTTTCATCAAACTAAAAAAAGATAGGATTAAGAATCCATATCTTCTAATTCTTCCAATACAAATTTTCCATAGAAATAACACTCTTGGTCTTGTAAACTATCATCTAACCAAAGTCTTACTTGGAAAGTATCACTCTTACGAGATTTAATCATACCAGCAGATATAATCATTGTCTCATCACTAAAGGTCTGA
Source organism: Bacilli bacterium (assembly GCA_017964405.1). Classification (GTDB taxonomy): domain Bacteria; phylum Bacillota_I; class Bacilli_A; order RF39; family UBA660; genus UBA3789. The sequence continues at coordinate 12,568 of JAGCSA010000002.1, read as the reverse complement.
ACATGTTCCCCATCTAAAGAAAACTTAATCTTTTGATAATCCACAATCTTATCCATACAATTACATTTTTCTTGCGTAGACTCATCTACTGCAAAACGAATTAAGAAATTAATATCATGATCAGTATTATTAAAGTATTCCACTTTATACTTTTTAGAAGATAATCCCTCTAAATCATGTAATACATTTTTCTCACTCAAAGTAACTAATTGCCCTGTCATCGTAAAATTAGAAGGATAATAGTTAGAATCATATAATTGATAACTATCTACTTTTAATCCTAAGAAAACAGACAAACTAATGGTCACCATAAAAACAATCACAAGAAGAAACGTATAAAGTCTTTCATGTGCTTTAATTTTCGAAATCGTATGAGAAATCTCTTTCCCACTATTCTTACGAATATCTTCTTCTGCTAACTTAGATTGTTTCTTTTTCAATTGCCGTATCTTCTTAGCCATAGACAACACCTTACTCTAGGATAAGTATATCAAAAAGAAAAGTAATTGAAAAGAAAAAAGTTGCACAAAGCAACTTTTTCTATCCAACTCTAAAAGCACCATACACATAATTATGATTAAAGCAATAAGGATCTTCTACACCAGAATAAACACTATTGAAATTCAACGTTCGATCAGCAGAATTAGGTGACCGAGTCCAACCATATCGCCGAGATAACGAAGCCCTTTCACGTGTAACCCCTAGAGATTGATAATAATCTAGTTGTCGTGAATAGCCATATAAGTAGTTCTCACTCACATCCCCTCCACATATTTCATAAATATCTGGCAAATACACCTTATCCGTTGTTGTCACGTACTGCATTTCATAATTTGTCTTATAATACGACACAACATATGTATCCAGTATATGATTTCTTAATACTTCTGGTAATAAATCCAAAAATTCATCATTAGCATACGTTCGAATAGGAGAAACGTCCCAACAATTTTCACGACCTTGGGAAACAGTAGCACAGAATGCCATTTCACTTGAAACTCGAATACCCAAAATAAAACCACAAGCAGTTTGAGAAAAACCAGAATTAGAACATTCTGCAGGTGTCGTCGTATTTAAAATATACACCGAAACACTTTGACCATTTTCTAACGAAATTGTTTTAGAATCTCCTAGATGATAATTTTGTGTATTACCTGAAACAATGTTAGAAACAACCGTATCTAATGGTTCCAACTGAAATGGAGGAACGTGATCAATCGCTACTGCAGAAGAATCTTTTTGAACATAAGTGATATGGAGAGATAAAGAAAGAGATTGATTAGTGGATGGTAAATCCTCTGGATCAATATTAGATTTATAGGCAACTCTAATTTTATAAGTCTCTGTACTTCCTGCATCTAAAGGTTGATTAGCAGAAACACTCGCACCATCAAAATAAGTAACGATATAAGATAAATAATATGGAATATCAATCCCCTCATTAACTGTTTTGGTAATGGTATCAATCATCGCATCAATAGTACCATCATTTACTGCATCTACCGTAAATTCATAAAAGTCTCCCGGTTTCGATAAGTGAACATTAAAGGCAACCGTTGTTTTACTGGAATCTATCACAGGAGTACTAGCACTAACAGAACCACTTGTTACTTGAACATTATCAAAATAGATACTCCACGTATTAGAATCAACATCTGTTGTTCCATTAATGTTAAGAGTAGTCGTTAAAAAAGCATATCCTAATCCTAATCCAAGAATGAGAAGCAGAATACCAAATATAAGAGTATGTTTCCGTTTCTTCATAAGACCACTCTCCTACGATAAAAGTATATCATTCAATTTGATAAAAGCAAACAAAAAAGTTGCATAAAGCAACTTTTAACCATGCCTACAACTTGTTATTCCATCTTCTCCAATATCACAATCACTAGTACCATCATCAAAACTAACTTCTCCTGAATTATTTATATCAGACCATAAAGTATAACTGTTTTCATGATAAATGCAATGATAATTTTTAAAAATATATCCATCAATTTCATTAATGTCTTCATAACAAATATTATCTCCAAAAACAGTCTGTAACAGTAATTTGTTTTCTTCATAATATGGACTATCAGGATTACTGCGTCCCAACTCAAAATTATAAGTTGATCCTCCACCTTTTAAGTAATAAATTTCTCCATGGAATTCTAATCCAGCAGAAGAACCAACAAGGATTCCATTTTTGACGAATTGCTTCAAGAACATTGAATGTCCATGAGCCGTTAAAGCATCTTGATAATTATCATAAAGAGTTACTCCACTTGGAGCAGCCTCTCCAATATTCCAATCAGGATGTTCTACATAATAATATACATCTCGTACTGCATGTGCATTAGAATCGGATTGTACATATGAAGTTCCAAAAGAAACTGTCAAAGACTGAGCAGAAGTTGGCAAATCCCCTGGATTGATATTAGTATTATATTCAATTCGTACTCGATAGATTTCTTTTTCATTAGCTTTTAATAAATCATTATTTTCAATAGCAACACCATCTAAATAAGTAACGGTATAGTTTAAATAATTAGGAATGGTTGTACTGTTATTAATCGTTTTCGTAACAGTTTCTATCATCGCATCAATCGATCCATCATTTTTCACATCTACTGTAAATTCAAAGAAGTCTCCTGGTTTTGACAGATGTGTATGAAATGTAACGGTTGTTTTACTAGAATCAATCACAGGAGTCGTGGATGCTACAGATCCAGTAATAACCCGTACATTATCAAAATATACATTCCAAGTATTCGCATCTACATCCGTTGTTCCATTGATAGAAAGAGTTGTTGTTAAAAAAGCATACCCAATTCCTAAAAATAAAACAAAGATTAAAAATCCAAATACAAGTGATTTTTTTCTTTTTCTCATAGAATCACCTACTCTATTATGATTATACCATAGAAAAAACTATCCTTCGATTTTTTAATGGAGAAAAACAGGATTTTGATAATTTTATGATAATAAAAAAGCACTTGGTCGAATGACACAAGTGCTAATCAAATGTTCAAAACGGAATATATCATATTCATTATGGAGTTAATCGATTTGGTCCACGGAATAAGAATTGGGTTTCTTTAATCGTTAAACCAGTTAGTAACATCGTAAGACGATCGACTCCAATCGCAAATCCTCCATGAGGTGGACAACCATATTTAAAGAATTGTAAATAGAATTCTACATCTTTTCCTAGTCCTTTTTCTTTAGCATTCTTCACAAGTTCATCATAACGATGTTCTCTTTGCGCACCAGAAGTAATTTCAGTACCTCTCCAAATTAAGTCATAACCTTGAAGTTTACCATTCTCATCTCTCATATGATAGAAAGGTCTCTTGGTAGCAGCATAATCAACAATAAACATAAATTCAGAATCATATTTTTCTTGAGCAAGTCTAAACGTTAACTTCTCTGCTTCTGCATTCATATCTCCTACATCTTCTTTTGGAATATCAAATCCATAACGATCATGTAAGGCTTGATATAAATCTTTTAATTTCATTCTTGGGAATGGTTTCTTTGGAATAATGACTTCATTTCCAAATACTTCTTTAATTTTATCTCCATATTCTTCTTTTACTTTCGTAAGTCCAGCAATTAATAAATCTTCTTCTAGACTCATAACATCTTCATAAGAATCAATATAAGAGAACTCTAAGTCAAAAGAAGTAAATTCTGTTGCATGTCTATTGGTATTAGAATTCTCTGCTCGAAAGCAAGGAGCTACTTCAAAGATTCGATTCATACCAGCAGCCATAGCCATTTGTTTATAGAATTGTGGACTTTGAGCAAGAAAAGCATCTCGATCAAAATATTTGACTTTAAATACACTACTTCCAGATTCACTAGCAGCTCCAATTAATTTTGGAGTATGAATTTCTGTGAATCTGTTTTTGTATAAGAAATCTCTCATAGCTTCTACAAAACAAGATTCAATTTGTCTCACTAACATGTTTTTCTCATTTCGAAAATCTAACCAACGATAGTCCATTCTCGTATCAATATTAACTCCCTCAAGATTATTAAAATCAAAAGGAAGAGGTTCTGCTTTGGAAGTAATTTCAATCTTACTAGGAATTAATTCCATACCACCTAATTTAACAGCTTCATTTTCTTGTAGAAGTCCTGTTACTTTGACAGTAGATTCTACTGTCGTATTTGCCATAATTTCTAATAATTCTTGATTCTTTTCTTCGCTCTTTTCAATGGTCATTTGTACTTTACCCGTATTATCTCTTAAGATAACAAACATAACCCATTTCTTATCACGAATGGCATCTACAAATCCAGAGAAAACAATCTCTTTTCCTATATAATCTTTTAATTCATCTACATTAATTTTCATCCCTATTCCTCCTCATGATGACAGTGTCCATGTCCACAACATTCATGTTCTTCTCCATGATGATGTCCACATTCACATTCACCTTCCATAAAATCTTCTGCCATACCAGCATTAATCTTTTCATCTAAGTAATAAATCAAAACATCTAAAGAAATAATATCTTCTTCTTTTGTTTGATTATTCTTAATATGTACTTCATTATTATTTAAATCTTCACTATTTAAAACACAAGTAAATTTTGCATTTAAACGATCGGCTTGTTTAAATTGAGCTTTTAATCCTCTACCCGTATATTCCGTATCGACAATAAATCCTGCTAATCTTAATTCTTGTGCTAAATAAGCAGCATATTTTTTCTCATCATCATTGACATACAATAAGAATAAATCGATATCTTCTACAATTGGTAATTTCACTTGTTCTAATTCAATTGCCATAGCAAGTCTACCAATACCCGTTGCAAATCCAACACATGGTGTTTCTGGCCCATCTAATTGATTGACTAGTCCGTTATAACGTCCTCCTCCACCTAATACATTATTAGAACCAAATCCTTCTACCTTTGCTTCAATCTCAAATACCGTATGATTATAATAATCAAGTCCTCTTACAATATTCGGATTAATGGAATAATCAATCTGCATAATATCTAAGAATTCTTGTACTTTTTCAAATCGATCTCTTGATTCTTCATTTAAATAATCAAGTGTCTTAGGAGCATTCTTTAAAATCTCATTTTCTTGATCGACTTTGCAATCTAAAATTCTTAATGGATTCTTTTCAAGTCTTTCCTGACAATCTTCACAGAAATCCTTAATATGAGGTTTAAAATACTCTACCAATGCTTTTCGGTAAGCTTCTCTAGAAGCATTATCTCCTAAACTATTTAAATTGACTTTAATCTCTTTTAATCCAAGCATCTTATAAAGATTGACAGCAGCACTGATAATTTCAGCATCACTAAATGGATCATCACTTCCTAGAATTTCCATACCAAATTGAGTCAATTCTCTATCTCTTCCCGATTGAGGTCTCTCATAACGATACATGGTTCCATTATAATAAACTTTTACCGGTTGGTTAGGATCTCCATACATCTTATTCTCAATATAAGCACGAACAATTCCTGCTGTACCTTCTGGTCTAAGAGTAATTTTTCTTCCACCTTTATCTTCAAAATCATAACTTTCTTTTGTAACAATATCGGTTGTCTCTCCTACTCCTCTATGGAATAATTCAGTAGCTTCAAAAATAGGAGTACGCATGTAAGTATAATTATACTTTTCCATTAAAGCATCAATTACTTGATCAATGTACTTCCAAACTTTAGCTTCCCTTCCATAAATGTCATGACAACCTTTCTGTCTTTGTATCATACTAATCCTCCTTTAAAAATAAAAAGGTGACAACCCAAAGGACGCTTCTCGCGTGGTGCCACCTTATTTTTTTACTTATCATACCGATATCGTGGTAAACGCTTCCTGTTTTTTGGATGTCTTCCTTTTTCTTCATTCAGTATTTTCACCAACCATACTGTCTCTATAAATGAAATTCAAAGTACTCTTTCCCAAGAAGATATATCAATTATAAATCAAAAATGATAAAAAAACAATTATTTTTTAATCAATTGAATCTCTTTTTCATAAAGATCCTGATAGTTTTTCGGACCAAATCCACATTCCCGGATAAAGGTATCTGAAAATGGTTGCTTCGCATTCCAATAAAAATATTCCATTAATTCACTATTCATTCCATTCTTCTCTACTTCTTCTGTTAAAAATAAAGAAATAATATCTCCATAAGCATAAGAATAAGATTCTGATAAATCAAGCGGAGGTGCTTCTGTTAAAAACATACGAAGTGCTTCTTCATTCACAAAATGATCTTTTATTTTTTGAACCAACTCTTCTCGATCACAATCCACATATCTTCCTTTTGTTAAGATTTCTTTATCAAACAAACTAAACATATAGGACTCTAATAAAAAGTCATGCATAAACCCTTCTAAAGAAGCATAAGAGTCTTTTGCTTCTGGAACAAGAATTCCATTTTGAAGACAATAACGATGAAACAATCTCTCCATCATTCTGGAAATGACTTCTTCATAATAAGATAAATAAAAGTATTGATTAAATTCTTTCATATCTCCTTGAAAATGTTGATAATCAATTTCATGTCCGATTTCATGAATCAACGTATTTAAATTCGGAAAAGTATAATCAAATTGTTTCACAAATAAATGACATTCTCTAGAAAAGGGATTATATAATGTAAAACCAATATTCCCATCACTATGTCCGATAACAGAAGAATAAATGTGGTTTTTTTGGAGAAAAGAATCAAGGATCTTCTTTTCTCCAATTGAACTTAAAAAAGAAAATAAAATCTCATAAAAATCTTTTTCTGGAATTGGATCCATATCTACAGAAGGAATACTTCTTATTTCTTGAATCCTGTCTTCTACTCCTGCGACAATTTCTCCTAAATACTCTTTATGAAAGTCTTTGTATTGCAGATAATTCTGAATCAATCTTTCACTATAAGTATCTAAATCTTTTAGAAATTTCCCATATTGTACTTGATCTTGAAAATATGGATCTTTTCGATAATCAGCATCTTGATCTCCCATACAAAGAAGGGCACAGTAAATATTTCCAAGATAATTGTAGAAAGCAAGTCTCTCTTCTTTTTGTTTTTAACTGAGGAAACAGAGAATGAGCTTCTTTTAATTGTTGATAAAGTGGACGATAATCTCGTACAATCATAGGAATCCCTCCGTAATAGTTTCCTATTATAGTACAAAAAAGGTTTAGAATCAAATTCTAAACCTCTTCTACTGCCATTAATTTTGCATGAACAACTTTTCGTCCACTATTATCGTCCGTACAAGTCGATAACGTAATAATCTTATCATCCACGGTTACATTGCTACTAGCAGCAATCGTATTACGAGATACTAAAGTATCTAGGAATTGTTGATAGTTTTCAGAACTATAAAAGTTCGTTTGTAAGTAATAGACTTCTGGATCAATTTCATAAGCAGAAAATACTTGATAGGTATATTTCTTTTGATCAGCAGTAACAACCATAATTCTTAAATCCGTAGACTTACTCCTAAATAGATTACTAATACTACCAAAAGCTGTTCCATTGAATAAGTTATGTCCATAGAAAATCGTATTCTCATCCTGCATCAAAGAATCATTTCGAAAATCCATAAACGTCCATCCATTATGAGTATAAGAAAAATCATAAGAATGAACTAAATAATAATCATTATTATCGGTCTGTACAATCGGATAATTAATATTCGTTCCCTCTACTATGATCCACGCAACTGTATCAGGATTCGTCTCTTTTAATTTCAAAATATTAATATCTGATAAACTATATTTACTATACATTCTGTATAGATTGAAATCATAACTAAATAAAAGATTCTCTTCTTTGACTTCTTCCGTAGTAAGTCTCTCTTCAATGACAGTATCTTCATCAGGTAAAGCTTCTACCAAAGTATCTTCTACATAGAAAGAATCAAATAAATAAACAAATGTTAAAACCCATAAAATCACTAAAACAATATGGCTTGGTTCTTCTTGTCTTCTCTTAAAATAATCCGCTATATTTTGAAAAAAAGAAACTCTCGTTATCTTTTTAAATCCTACAAATAGTTTTTCTAAGTAAAAATAAAAACCCCTAGATAAAAACAAAGAGAGAGTTTTAAACCCTTTAATAAATACATTGATAATTTGATAAGGAATTAATAGAATAAATAAAATCGATAATAGTATCTTCTTCATTATTTGCATACAAAATCACCTGCATTCATAATATTGGTACTAGTCTCTGATAATCTTTCTATTTCTTCCTCCTTCACATCAATTTTTTGGATTTGATTCACTACTCCACTTAAATCCACTGTATAAGAAGAAATTAAGACAGGAATATCATAATTTTCATCCTCAGGAATCGGAGTAAGAATTGGTTCCTCTTCATATACTGGTTCAGCAACAACAGGTAATTTCTTCTCTTTTTTCTTCTTTTTCTTTACTTTTACCTGTTTCACTTTCTTCTCAGGTTTTGGATAAAGTCCTTTTCTTTCGACAATAGTGGTGATAATTCCTGTGACAATAGAAACTGCAATTAAGATGGATAAATATAAATAAATAATCATCACTATCATCTCCTTTCAATAGACTCTCTTATAATTCTATTATAATACAGAAATAGGAATTGTCATTTATTTTACAAAAAATCAAATGTCAAAAAACGTTAATCTGTGGAAAAAGTGTCAAAAAAAGAGAACTAAATTGTTCTCTTGACAATAACCATACCTTTCTTCAAATCCTTTTGGAAGAAACGATAAGTTGTTCGAAGTAATAAGTAAACTGGTAAGGCGGCAATAATACCATAGATACCAGCTAATGTACCACCAATCGATACCAACATAATGACAATCAAAGGACTGACATTCGTTGTTTTTCCATAGATTTTGGGAGAAATAAGATATCCATCAATCTGTGGAAAGATCAAACAAATGATGATGGTAAAAATCACCAATTTGGTAGAAACAACGGATGCTAAAACAATGGCAATAATATTGGTAATTAATCCTCCGAAATAAGGAATCACAGTCGTAATACAAGCAAGGATTCCTAAAATTAACCAGTTCGGATGTCCCGTTATTAAGAATAGAATACTATATTCAAAGAATTGAATGACCATAAAGATTTCTAATCCTTTTAAATAATTTGTAATTTCTCCATCCATTAATCGGAAATATTCAAATCCTCTCTTACTGAAAGAACGTAACCAGTCTTTTACGGCACTTCGAATTTGATCCATATCGATTAAGAAATAAACAAATCCGACAAATCCTACAATAAACTTTCCAATAAATCCAATGGACTTATTAATAAAATCGATTCCACTAGAAGAGACAATACTACCAACATCTCCTAGAATCGTATTCAAGTGATCGGTTATTTTAAACTCATAACTTCCTAAACTAAAATCATATTTTGCTTCTAAGTTATTTAAAACTTCTGCAATCATCTTAATAAATAAAGATAACTGATCATATAACATCGGAAGAGTAACCCAAAGAAGTCCTCCCACAAATAATACAAGTCCTAAGATAACAATTGTGACAGCAATTCCCTTCTTAATTCCCTTCTTTTGAAGCCAACGAACAAGTGGCGTAAAAGCATAAGCAAAAGCAAATCCTATGATAAAAGGAGCCAATACTTGAATACATTTACTAATAATTCCCCACCAGATACCAACACTACTGACTAACAAATAAAGAAGAGCTACAATCGCAAGAAGATTGATAACACGATAATTTATTTTATTTTCTTGCATGCTATCACCTCTCTAACAGAATCGTTGTTGGACCAACATTCGTAATAGAAACAATCATATCGGCCCCAAAGATTCCTGTCTCAACCTTACAATATTTTCTTAATTCTTCATTGAATAAGTCATATAATTTGGTAGATTCTTCTCCTCTTAAAGCATTAATATAACTAGGTCGATTTCCTTTAGCAGTATCGGCATACAACGTAAATTGAGAAATGGAAAGGATCTCTCCTCCATACTCTAAAATACTCTTATTCATGACATCATTCTCATCCGGAAAGATACGAAGATTCACAACTTTTTTCGCAAGATATTCAATCTGCTCTTTTGAATCTCCTTCTGTAAAACCAACCAGTAGAACAAGGCCACTATTAATTTTTCCTACAATTTTTTTGTCAATTTCAACAGATGCTTTCCCACTTCTCTGTACTAAGACTCTCATTTCATCGCCCTCTCTACTTTTTCTACATAACGATGTTTTTCAATCATCAAAATTAATTTATCTAATTGTTCCAAACTAGATACATAACAATCTAATTCATAGGTTGCATGATCCCCTTTATCAATTACTTTAATACCATCCACACTGATATTCATCATCGATACAGATTGAACAATATCTAACACATGATTCTCATTATCATTCATATGAAGAAGTAAACAAGTTAAATATCTCTTATTGGTATTGGAATTCCAAGTAACATCTACAATTCTCTCATCCATATTCTCAAGATTATGACATGTAATTCTATGCACCGTAATTCCATTACCCTTGGTAATATAACCAATAATTTCATCCCCATAAACAGGATTACAACAATTGGCTAAATTTACTTTTACTTTATCAATACCATTGACAATAATATCGGCATCGATACTCTTTGGATTGACCTTTACCACTTTTGGAGTAACATCTTCTTCTTTATGAATGACATTAATCACTCCATTAACCGTTGCTTTTCCATTGCCAATCGCAAGATAGATTTCTTCTAGATTCTCTACATGAATATCTTCACAAATCTTTTCAATATTCTCATCTGTTAAGAATTCAGAGAAGACTAACTTTCTCTTTCGTAATTCTTTCTCTAAAGAATATTTTCCCCTTTCAATATAGATTTCTCTCTCATTCTTCGTAAAGAAGGCTTTAATTTTATTCTTCGTAGCACTACACTTTGCCATATTAATCCACTCTTTAGAAGGAGTAGAACTCTTATTGGTATTGATCTTAACAATATCATTATCTTGTAATTCATAATCAAGAGGAACAATATTATTATTAACAATTGCTCCAACCATTGTTTCTCCTACTTTGGTATGAATTTTATAAGCAAAGTCTAAAGGAGTTGCTCCTCGAGGAAGTTCAATAACATCTCCTTTAGGAGTAAAACAATAAATATTATTATTTAAGACTTCATCTTTGACACTATTAACAAATTCTTCATTCGTCATCTTATCATGACTTAAATCAATAATCGATTTAAAGAATTGAAGCTTTTGTTCCGTAGTAGAAGTCAAATTAGCAGCACTTCCACTACCCTTATTTTCTTTATAAGACCAGTGAGCAGCAATACCATTTTCTGCTACTTCATCCATCTCATACGTACGAATTTGAATTTCAAATAGATAACCCTCTATTCCAAAAACAGTCGTATGTAAAGATTGATACATATTAGGTTTTGGCATTGCTACATAATCTTTAAAACGTTTGGGTAAAGGACGAAACTTACTATGAATTAAACCAAGGGTTAAATAACATTCTTGTTCTGTATTGACTAAAATTCTTAAAGCCAATAAATCGTAGATATCACTAAATTTCTTTCCTTTATCTAACTTATTATAAATACTATAAATGGATTTACTACGTCCCTTAATCTCATGAGGAATATGATGTTCATTTAATAAATCCGTTATTTCATTTTGCATATCATAGACAATTCGATCTCTTTCAATCTTCGTCTTATTTAATTTTTCCGCAATATCATAAAAAACATCTGGTTTTAAATAACGAAGAGATAAATCATCTAATTCACTTTTAATTTTATGAATACCTAAATGATGAGCAATCGGAGCAAAAATCTCCAATGACTCATGAGCTTTAATTTTTTGACGATCCTCTGGTAGAGCCCATAAAGTTCTCATATTATGAAGACGATCGGCTAATTTAATAATAATCACACGAACATCTTCACTCATACCAACAATGATCTTTTTATAGTAATCAATTAAATATTCATTCTCGGTTGAGAAATTAATATTACTTAATTTCGTAACCCCTTTTACTAACTTCGTAATAGAAGGTCCAAAGACTTCTTCCATTTCTTCGGGAGTACAATCACAATCCTCTAAAACATCATGCAAAAGACCCGCTGAAATGGTTTCATAATCAGCATAAATCGTCGTAAGAATCATCGCTACATTCAATGGATGATAAATGAAAGCTTCCCCACTCTTACGATACTGTCCTTTATGTTTTTCATAAGCAAAATCATATGCTTTTTGTATCACTTGGATTTGTTCTTCATCTTCTACATATGAGCGCACTTTTTCTAGGACATCTTCTATTTTGATATCATCTAAATTTTTAGACAAAGAACTCATCTCCCCTCAATATTAACAATTTATTCCTTTTATTTTCTTTTCCTCTAATTCATCTTTATAAACTTTTTTTGCTTTTTTTGGTTTTCCCAAACTTTTCTTCTCAATTAGTAAGAAGAATACCGTTGCGATAAAGATAGACGAATAGGTACCCGCAATTAATCCTACTAACATAGCCATTTTTAAGGTAAAGATTCCAGAAGATCCTAAAACCATCAAAACAACAACTGGAAGCAAAGTCGTAATCGTTGTATAAATTGTTCTCGT
>JAGCSA010000017.1 GCA_017964405.1 Bacilli bacterium | reverse complement strand
CTTACTAATCCATGAATAACATGTGGCTTAAATAATTCAAGAGCCATCTCTTTTGGAATACCACATTGATACATCTTTAGAGATGGACCAACAACGATAACAGAACGTCCAGAATAGTCAACACGTTTACCTAGTAAGTTCTGACGGAAACGTCCTTGTTTACCTTTTAACATACTAGAGATAGATTTTAAAGGTCTATTTCCAGCACCCGTAACACTTCTACCTCTTCTACCATTATCGAATAAGGCATCAACAGCTTCTTGAAGCATACGTTTTTCGTTTTGAATAATGATTCCAGGAGCTCCTAAATCAATTAGTTTCTTTAAACGATTATTACGGTTAATAACACGTCTATATAAATCATTTAAATCAGAAGTAGCAAATCTACCACCATCTAACTGAATCATTGGACGAAGTTCTGGAGGGATAACTGGAATACAATCCATAATCATCCATTCAGGTTTATTTCCTGATTGATAGAATGCATCAAGTACATCTAATCTCTTTAATAAACGAGTTCTCTTTTGTCCTTGAGAATTTTCAAGTTCTTTAGAAATCTCATCAATTTCTTTCTTAAGATCAACTTTCTTAAGAAGTTCTTTAATAGCTTCAGCACCCATTCCAACTTTGAAACCAGTACCATATTTTTCATAATAAGCTCTGTATTCTTTTTCAGATAAAGTTTGTTTATTCTCCAAAGGAGCATTTCCTTTATCAATAACAACATAACTTACGAAATATAATACCTCTTCCAAATCTCTTGGACTCATATCAAGAACTAATCCCATACGAGAAGGTACACCTTTAAAGAACCAAATGTGTGATACAGGAGTTGCTAATTCAATATGTCCCATACGTTCACGACGTACTTTACTACGAGTTACTTCAACACCGCATCGATCACAAATAATATTTTTATATCTTACTCTTTTGTACTTACCACAAGCACATTCAAAGTCTTTGGTAGGTCCAAAAATCTTTTCACAGAATAATCCATCTCTTTCAGGTCTTAATGTTCTATAGTTAATAGTTTCAGGTTTCTTAACCTCACCATAAGACCATTCACGGATTTTTTCAGGAGAAGCAATACCAATTTTTAAAGCATCAAAACGATTAACGTCTATCATTAAATATCAGCTCCTTCCTCATCGAAATCATCCTCGAGATCATCTTCATCTGGATCATAATCCTCATCATCAAAGTCATCCTCGAACTCATCGTCCTCGTCTTCCTCATCATCTAAAGGATATTCCTCTTCTCCTTCTGCAGGAGCAGGAGGTTCTGGAAGAATCTCGTGAGCAGGAGATTCAACATCCTCAATATTCGTTGAGAAGTCTTCTCGATCTTCCGCTTCTTCGATTTCTTTTAATTGTAATGTTTCACCATCATCATTAATAATAGAAACATCTAATCCTAAAGCTTGGAATTCCTTCATTAATACTCTAAATGACTCAGGAACACCTGCTTGATTTACTTCTTGTCCCTTGATGATAGATTCATAAACCTTAACACGACCAATAACATCATCAGACTTAACGGTTAAGATTTCTTGTAAGGTATGAGCAGCACCATAAGCATATAGTGCCCAAACTTCCATTTCTCCAAATCTCTGTCCACCAAATTGAGCTTTTCCTCCAAGTGGTTGTTGTGTAACTAAGGAATAAGGCCCTGTAGCACGTGCATGTAATTTATCATCAACCATGTGATGTAATTTAATCATGTACATAACACCAACAGAAATTCTATGATCAAATGGTTCACCAGTACGACCATCATATAGGATAGTCTTACCATCCTCATCCATACCAGCTTCCTTCATCATCTTTTGGATATCATCGATATGAGCTCCATCAAATACTGGAGTAGCAATATGAACTCCTAGTTTCTTACAAGCCATACCCATATGAATCTCAAGGATCTGTCCAAAGTTCATACGAGAAGGAACACCTTGTGGATTTAACATAATATCAACTGGAGTACCATCTGGTAGATATGGCATATCTTCTTGTGGAAGAATAAGAGAAATAACACCCTTATTACCATGACGTCCAGACATCTTATCTCCAACTTGAATCTTACGTTTTTGAATAATATAAACACGAATTACTTTAGAAACACCTGCAGGTAATTCATCATTATCTTTTCTAGAATAAATCTTAATATCGTGAACAATACCATCTCCACCATGTGGAACACGTAGAGAAGTATCTCTTACTTCACGAGTCTTTTCTCCGAAGATTGCATGTAATAATTTCTCTTCAGAAGTAAGTTCAGCCATTCCCTTAGGAGTAACTTTACCAACAAGGATATCTCCTTCTTTTACTTCTGTACCAATCGTTACAATACCATTTTCATCTAGATTACGACGAGCTTCTTCACTAACATTAGGAATATCTCTTGTAATTTCTTCAGGTCCTAATTTTGTTTCTCTACATTGCATTTCATAATCTTCTAAGTGTAGAGAAGTATACTTATCATCTTTTACTAAGTTTTCATTTAAGATGACAGCATCCTCATAGTTATAACCATTGAATGTCATGAAAGCAACAGTCATATTCTTACCTAAAGCAAGTTCTCCTTTATCAGTAGAGTTACCATCAGCAAGAATAGTCTTATCTTTCTTAACTTTATCTCCTACATGAACAATAGGTCTTTGATGAGAACAAATACTAGAGTTTGCTAATTCAAAGTTTGCTAATTTATATTCATCTTTTCCTTCTTTTGTCTTAACAACAATTTTCTTAGCATCTGCATACTCAACAACACCATCGTTTTTAGCAATCACTTCCACACCAGAATCTTTCGCTGCAATAAACTCAACACCCGTTCCAACAAATGGAGCTTCTGTCTTAATTAAAGGCATAGCTTGACGTTGCATGTTAGCTCCCATCAAAGCACGAGTTGCATCATCATGCTCTAGGAATGGAATACAGCTAGTAGTAACAGATACAACTTGTTGTGGACTAACGTCGATATAGTCAACTTCCTCTGGTTTTGCTAAAATATTTTCTCCTCTAAAACGAGCAGCTACTTGTTCATCAATAATCTTATTAGATTCATCCGTACCAACCGTAGATTGAGAAATAACATAATCTAACTCATCATCTGCTGTTAAATATTCAACATCATCTGTAATTTGACAATTAACAACCTTACGATAAGGAGTCATAATAAAACCATATTCATCAATCTTTGCATAACTTGCTAAAGAAGTAATTAATCCAATGTTTGGTCCTTCTGGAGACTCAATTGGACAAATTCTACCATAGTGAGATACGTTAACGTCACGTACTTCTACACCAGCACGATCTCTTGATAGTCCACCTGGTCCTAAAGCACTTAAACGACGTTTATTTGTTAATTCAGCAATTGGATTGGTTTGATCCATGAATTGAGATAATTGAGAAGATCCAAAGAACTCTTTCATCGCAGCCGTAACAGGACGAATATTAATTAAAGTCTTAGGAGTAACCTCTTCCATCTCTTGAGTCGTCATTCTTTCACGAATCACTCTCTCCATACGAGATACACCAATTCTAAATTGATTTTGTAATAATTCACCAACTTGACGAATACGTCTATTTCCTAAATGGTCAATTTCATCATAATTTCCTACACCATGTAATAAATTTAAGTAATAAGATACAGATGCATATACATCACTAATCGTCAATCTCTTAATATCGATAGATTGATCATTACCAATAACAATTAGTTTCTTTTTCTTATCAACAGGATCTAAAATCTTAATTTCTTGAATCTTTCCAAAAGAATCTAATTCTTCATTGATTTTAGCTTCAACTACTCCATAACCATTCTTAAATACTTCTGCTAATTCACCAATATTAGCCTTTGTAATTTCAGTACCCTTTTCAAAGATAACTTTATCTCCAACTTTTACATCTTCTGCTAAAGTTTGGTTAAGTAGACGATCTGTAATATTTAATTTACGATTAAATTTATAACGACCAACTTTTGATAAATCATATCTAAATTCATCAAAGAATCTAGTAATAATTTGATTCTTAGAAGAATCTAATGTTGCAGGTTCTCCTGGTCTTAATTTTTCATAAATTTCAATTAATGCTTCATCTGTATTTTTCGTAGAATCTTTCGCAATCGTATTCTTTAAGTAATCATCCTCACCAAATAATTTTAAGATTTCCTCATCACTACTTAAGCCAAATGCTCTTAGTAATGTTGTAATAGGAACCTTTCTAGTTCTATCAATTCTAACATATAATACATCTCTAGCATCAACTTCATACTCTAACCATGTACCACGATTAGGAATAATTTGAGAAGTAATTAATTCACGTCCATTCTTATCAACTTCACGATTGAAGTAAACAGAAGGAGAACGAACTAATTGAGAAACAATAACACGTTCAGCACCATTAATAACAAAAGTACCTGAATCTGTCATCATAGGCATATCTCCCATGAAAATTTCTTGTTCCTTTACTTCTCCACTTTCACGATTGAAAAGACGTACATCTACTCTTAAAGGTGCAGAATAAGTAGTTTCACGATCTTTACTCTCTTTAATAGAATATTTAGGTTCATCAAAATGATAATCTCCGAATTCAAGCGATAAAGTTCCAGAGAAATTTTCTACTGGAAATAAATCTTCAAATACTTCTTTAATACCATTTTCAATAAACCAATTATACGATTTCTTTTGAATTTCAAGTAAGTCTTTTAATTCATAAGTATTACGTATTCTTGAGAAATTTCTTCTTTCTCGATAGTCACCACATTTAACAATTCTATATGACACTAATTTTTCACCCCACGTATAATTTTTTTAAAAATGATCATTCTCCTCTATCTTAAAAAAGAAAAAACTACAAAGTACATTGTAGGATAAAGAATCCCTTTTTCTTTTCTAAAATAGAAACAGAATAAATTTTTTCGAGATCTCTGATTAAGGATTTAGCACCTTGCTCCTTCCGAATTACCAAGAAAAGAGATCCATTCTCCTCTAAATAATTTCGAGCATTCATCACAATATCATAGACCACTTTTTTACCAGCCCTTATTGGTGGGTTAGTAATAATAACAGAATATTTAGAATTCACTTTTTCATAAACGTTACTCTCAAATACCTGAACACCAGTACAATGATTCTCTTTGATATTCAATTCACACAAGTGAATTGCTCTCAGATTCACATCGACCATATCCACAGAACAAGAAGTCAATTTATTTAGTATGATTCCAAATACACCATAACCACAACCCACATCTAGAACTTTGCCTCCAACTGCTTCAAGCGGGATTGATTCAAGAAGAAGTCTACTGCCAAAGTCCAAACCGTCCTTAGAAAATACTCCATTGTCCGTATGGAAAATAAATTTTTTACCTCTAACAAAGCACTCTGTTTTAACCATGTTGCTAGGTAATTTTTCATTCTCAAAATATTGCCCCATTTTATCACCTTGAAAGAAAAAAAAGAAGAAGAAAAACAGTATAAAATCTACCTATTTTTCTTCCTTTCGAAACATATAATACAACAGATACATAGGAATGTCAACAAAAATTTACATATTTTTCAGAGCAAAAAAAATGCAGCTTCAATGACAAAACCGCATCCCAAAAAATATACACAAACTCACTCGTTATTATCCCCTACTAAGTATGTTATATATCTATAACACCAATTCGAGAATAGTATAAATTTTATATTGAATTCTTTTCTGATAAAAAAGAACTCGCAACTGGTTTGACAGGAAGGCATGTGTATGACTACACTCACTGGTTCATTGACAGCTTAGCCGTCCATCGTATGAAGTATCCTTCTCCAAAATGTAATTTTCCTAATAGTATGGTAAGATTCAAAGAAAGTTTGTTATCATTAAACAATCAGCAAAAGCTGTTAGGCAAATCGCCAACCGAATTAATAAACCTCTTACTCTATTAGTATCTTTATTATAACATTCCATTTTTTTGATTGTCAATAGACCAAAAGAAAAACATGCCCATGAGCATGTTCCGAGTTTTTTCACCTTCTATTATAAATTATCAGTTTACAATAGATCGTGCTTACCATAAGAGTTTTCTTTCTCTCAAAATTACATTGAACCTAGCCACGATGGACAATTTTACGATTTTGATTTATGAATAATAAATAAAAATTCGCCTGTAAAGAGAAACTACACAGATATTTCATAGTATCTTAAACATTATAGGTATTCCATTCCATATTACTATATAATTTCATACTTACATGTCTAGCATCTAGGTTCAAAATCATTGTACCATATTTTGCAGAATTGTCAACCCAATCCTATCTTTTCATAGAGGCTTGACAGGACTTGATATTCTGAAGAAGATTCATACTATTTTGGTACTGAGAAACAGCTGCTTTTAAGGTTGCACAAGCATTACTTCCATTCCAATAAGGAAAACTTCCATCTCCCTCTTGAATCGCATCTAAAGATTCTTTATAAGAAGCAAGTGCTTTCTCTAATTTCAATGTATAAGTATCTAAATCATGTACTAATTTTTCAATTTGTTTTTGATTACTATTCTTTGCCATACCATCAACCCCTTACTGCATATGAGAGATAACTTCTTCTAAATAAGAAATTCTCTCATCTAATCCTTGAATTAAAACACTCTTCTGATCATCAATATATTTTGTTTCAATATTATTCATCAAAGAACGAGCAGACTGTGCTTGAGAAGAACACTTTTTCGCACATTGAAGAGATAAGGAATTACAATCATCACTAAAAACTCTCTTCATAGCCATACGATTTAAAACAGGTTCTAATTCAGAAAAACATTTCTGAATCGTATTTAACTGTTTTATAATATTATTTTTATAAGGATCTGCTTTTTTAGAATCTAAACTTAAATCCTTTTTATTCATATTTTTATGAAGGATAGCATTACTTTTTTCATTTTCACTCTTTTTCATAAGTCCTCCTTATTATTCTATAAAGAGTATATCATAAAAAGGAGTAAGATGAAACAAAAAAAACAATACTAAGTATTGTTTTTTCATCACTATTTAACTTCTACAGTAGCTCCAACTTCTTCAAGTTTAGCTTTAATTTCATCAGCTTCAGCAACTGGAATATTTTCTTTAACAACACCGTTTGCATCAACGATATCTTTAGCTTCTTTTAATCCTAATCCAGTAATGTCTTTAACAACTTTGATAACTCCTACTTTTCCAGGACCTGCATCAGCGATTGATACAGTAACTGTACTTGGTGCAGCATCTGCAGCAGCAGCTCCACCAGCAGCAGGTGCAGCAACTGCAACTGCACTTGGATCTACTCCAAACTCCTCTTTCATAGCATCTACTAATTCTTTAATTTCTAATAAATTCATTTCTTTTAAACTACTGATAAAATCTTCTTTTGTTAATTTAGCCATTTTAATTTTCCTCCTATTTCTATATTATTATTTTAATTTTCTTCTTTTTGTTGACTATATAAGTCTAAGCAGATTGATAAGTCACGAACAATACCAATCATACCACCAGCAAGCATAGTAAGTAATTGATCTCTTGATGGTAATTTAGCATATTCATCAAGTTTAGCTTTGTCAGCTTTTTCTCCATCTACAATCCCTACTTTTAAAATTAATGCTGGATGGTCTTTAGCAAATTCTGATAAAACCTTAATAGGAGCAACTTGATCATCACTAAATGCAAATGCACTTGGACCAGTTAATCCTTCTGTAAGGTCTATTCCTAAATCATTGAAAGCACGAGTCATTAATGTATTCTTATATACTTTGTAATCTGCATTATTCTCTCTAAGTTTAATACGTAACTCTTTTGCTTCACTATCTGTAATACCACGATAATCGAATAATACGATAGTTTTTGCATTAGAAGCACGATCCTTAATCTCATCAATAACAAGTTGCTTTTGACCTAAGATTTTCTCACTTGCCATAATACACCTCCTTCACTATATTAGGGATGCCATAAAAAAGTTCTTTAACAAACATGCCAAAGAACTCCTTTAATACTTCATAAAAAGTCCTCGGTAGGATTTACTTTTATACCTACTGTCTATGGCACCTACAAATTTCAAAAATTATTATATACTACAGATTCCTATTTGTCAAAATTATTTTCAATCTTGATTCCAGGACCCATAGTAGCAGAAATTGAAATATTCTTAATATAATCACCCTTAACCGTTGATGGTTTAATACGAATGATTTGAGCTAAGAATGCATCTAAGTTAGCAAGTAAATCTGCTTCACTGAAAGATACCTTTCCAATCACTCCATGAACATTTCCAAATGTATCAGTCTTATATTCAACACGACCAGCTTTTACTTCTTCAACAGCTTTAGCAATATCCATTGTAACAGTTCCTGTCTTAGGATTTGGCATTAATCCCTTAGGTCCTAATACTCTACCTAATTTACCAAGTAATGGCATCATATCTGGAGTAGCAATCATGGTATCAAAATCGAACCAATTCTCTTTTTCGATTTTTTCTAACATATCAACATCTCCAACATAATCAGCACCAGCATCTTTAGCTTCTTGAGCTTTAGGTCCTCTTGCAATTACTAATACACGGTTTGTTTTACCAGTTCCCTTTGGAAGAACAATGGCACCTCTTAATTGTTGATCAGCTTTTTTAGTATCAAGATTTAATCTTACAGCAAGTTCAACTGAACCATCAAATGAACTTAATGAAGTCTCTTTTACTAATTTAACAGCTTCCTCTTTTGAATAGTAATGACTTCTGTCGACTTTTTGAATAGCATCGACATATTTCTTACTTCTTTTTCTCATTTTATTTTCCTCCTTATGTGGTTAAAGCGGTATTCCCTTCCACTAGGTTAATTCCTATATGGTTCTTTTAGAATTACTCTTGTCCTTCAATAGCAATTCCCATATTTTTTGCAGTACCTGCAACAATCTTCATAGCTGCTTCAACATCATATGCATTTAAATCAGGTAATTTGATTTCAGCAATTTCTCTTAAAGTAGCTTGAGAAATCGTAGCAACAGTTTCACTAGATCCTTTAGCAGAACCTTTTTGAACTTTTGCATATTTCTTTAATAAGAATGCTGTAGGTGGAGTCTTGATAACGAAATCAAAACTTCTATCTTCATAAATAGAGATTTCAACAGGAAGAACATCTCCCATTTTATCTCTTGTAGCATCATTATATCTTGTACAGAAATCTTGTAGATTAATTCCTGCAGGTCCTAATACAGTTCCAACTGGTGGAGCTGGAGTAGCTTTTCCTGCAGCAATTTGTAATTTAATCTTTTTAACTGCTTCCTTTGCCACGAAAAACACCTCCTATAATAATAGTTTTCGCGAGTGGTACAAATAGCTTGATTCCCGCTTTTATTAAATGCAAACCATGCTTCCCACTAAAATCTATATGAATAAATCGATATAGCCCCTAAATAATAACATAAATTCCTTGTCGTTGCAAGTATTTTATGCATTTTCAATTTGACTTAACTCAACTTCTACAGAAGTTTCTTGTCCAAATAAGTCCACTAATAACATAACTTTTTGATTAGGTAAATCAACAGAATCAACTTTACCAAACATTCCTTGGAATGGACCAGCAATAATTTTAACCTTTGCACCAACAGATAATTCTGTATCAACATCCATTCTACTAATACCCATATTACCAAGAATTTTATCTACTTCATATGGTTGTAATGGAGTTGGTTTAGCACCTTTACCACTAGATCCAATAAATCCAGTAACTCCTGGTGTATTACGAACAATATACCATGCTTCATCAGTCATAACCATTTCTACAAGGATATAACCAGGAAACATCTTCTTAATCTTTTCCTTCGTAACTCCATCTTTTACTTCAACAACTTTTTCCTCTGGAATAATAATTCTATGAATATAATCTTGCATACCCATAGATTCTGTTCTCATCTCTAATTTTTCTTTTACCTTACTCTCATGTCCAGAATAAGTATTAACTACATACCACTGTTTATCCATGCTAATCCCTCCTTACACAAATAATGATTGTAATAATGCGAATAACACATAGATTACATAAAAGAATAAGGAACAAAATACGATAAAGAAGATAGAGGCAATAGAATATTTAAGCATATCACTTTTAGAAGTCCAATGTACTTTTAAAAATTCACTCTTTACTCCACTGCAAAACATACGAAAACGAACAAATAAATTCTGTTTCTCTTCTTTAGAAGAGTATTTCTTCTTTGGAACTTTCTTTTCTTATTTATTCTATTTTTTCTTCTTTTCTTTTAATTTAATACTAGAAGTATTATAAGTATCTTCCACAACTTTTTTACGAACTTCAGCCATGTCCTCACCTATCCATTTAATTCAAAATAAAAACACTTCTAAGTGCTTACACCTATAAAATAGCATAAACCACTAGAAATGTCAACAACTATTCGATTAGAACAAACTAAGAATCCAACTAATAATAGCAATGAGTACAAGAGATACAATAACAAACGTTGGAATTAGTAAATAACTAATAAATGCAGCATCTTTCATTCCATTAATTTGACGATAGATTCGATCATTAATTTTATCATTTGAAAGAGGTTCATTCTCACGAGGAACATCTGCCTTCTCTCCCGTACCTTCTAACTCTTTCTCTAATTGTTGTAAATCTCGATTCATTTTTTCTAAAGCAAATTCACTAAAATAAACAGAAGCACCTCTTTGAACAACTCCTCGGTAATAAGGAACATCCCCTTCTGGAACAAACCGTATCACGGAATCAAAATTTTCTTTTAAAAATTCAGGAGTTAAAGAACGAATGGTATTCGTATACAAAGCAATCTGAATAAAAGAAGAACGAAAGATATCCTCTTTAATCATACTCTGTCTCGTAACAGGATCATGAGATAACTCCATTAAATTGTCAAATTGAATATATTCAGGATTATTATTTAATACATGAATATTCGTAGGATAAAAAGATTCAATACAATAACCATGATCATGAATATATTTCAAAGCAATATCCATATTTAAAAAGACTTCCCGAAAATCAGATTCATTATGATGTAATTCCGTCCATTCAAATAAAGAACACTTCTCCACTTCCTTTTTTTTAGAAGGAAAATCGATTACTTGTGCCATACTTCTTCACCTATCCTACTATAATCATTGTAAAACAAAAAACAAAAAAAGACAATAAATTGTCTTAATCTTTCCAACAGAACTCTCTCCGTATTTTACGATAAATCCGATAAATCATAAATTCTGCTTTTCGAACAGGAATATCTAATAATTGAGAGATCTCCTGATAAGGAAATTGATTCATACGTAATTCAAATACACAAGTATATTCCAAAGGAAACGTATATACAATCTCCCACAATCCTCGATAGAATTCTTGGTTGACTAACACTTCTTCCATCCCAGGAGAAGGATCGATAATCGGAGTATCCTCATAACTCACATAATAATGATTACTAATATTCTTCTCTACAGAAGAGATTTTCTTACAGAAAGATATAATTTTTCTTTGAATACACATAGAAGCATACGTATAAAATAAACTATTCTTTGTCTCATCAAAAGAAGAAAGTGCTTGTTGAAACCCCAAATATCCTTCTTGAATAAAATCATCTAAATCATATCCATAAGAAGAAAACTTCATATAAGCATCCAATGCTATTCTCTTAATAATAGGAATATATTTTTGAAATATAATCCCATAAGAATCATCATTTTGTTCTCGAACATGATAGATTAATTCATAATCATTATAATTTTTATAATTCATATATCCTACTTTCTATTTCGGATTACCTCATAAATCATAATACCTGCTGCAACAGAAGCATTCAAACTATTTGTCTTTCCATACATAGGAATTTTGACTAAGAAATCGCATTTCTTGGAAACCAATTGAGAAATACCACTTCCTTCATTTCCAATGACAATGCATATTTTCCCTTGATAATCTACTTCTCGATAATCAACACTATTTTCTAAGGATGTTCCTACAATCCAGTATCCTACTTCTTTTAATCGATCAATCGAAGAAGCGATATTAGAAACAGAGACTAAATTCATAGAAGAAAGAGTCCCTGCACTCGTCTTCATAACGGTAGCATTAACTTGTACTTGACGATCTTTTGGTAAGATAATAGAACGAATACCAGCTGCTTCACAAGTACGAATAATAGCTCCCAAATTATGAGGATCTTCTAAATGATCTAAAATAACAACTACATCATCTTCTTGACTCAAAAGAATACTATCTAAATCATGATATTGGTAATCCGGAATAGATAGAATTATACCCTGATGAACACCATTAGACAAACGATCCATTTCTCTTTTTGAAGTAAATTCCATCGGTATTTTTGCATTTTCTAATAGAGAAATCAATTCTTTCTCCCTAAAATCATCTTGCAAAATAGCTTTTTCAATCTTTTGATGATTTATTAATAAATCTCTCGCTACATTTCTTCCATATACATACATATTAATCACTCAAAATGAAATGCATAATTTCATTAATCCTTTCTTGATTCCCAATCATATCTAAATAACCAATTAAAGCTTCTAAACCCGTTGCATATTTATAAGTTAAAATATCACAGCTCTTTGGATGAGAAGTTGTCTTATAGTTTCTTGCCCTTTTCACAACATCCATCTCTTCCTCAGACAACAGTTCCTTCTCCATCATAGAAGTTAAATACTTTGCTTGTGCAGAAGCACTTACATAAGAAACAGCTTCTTTTTGTAAGTCATTCACATTTCCGATTCCTTTTTGAATAAGATATTTTCTAACATAATTCTCATAGATGGTATCTCCTAAATAAGCAAGAACTAATACATTCACTTCCATCACATTCATAAAATCACCAAGGAGATTATAACATAAAATAAAAGATTAGAAAATTCTAATCTTTTATCATCTCATACGTAGTACCCTCACGAGTATCAATTAATCGAATTCCTCTCACAAGTAAATCATCTCGAATTTGATCCGCTTTCGCAAAATCTTTATTCTTCTTAGCTTCTTTTCTCTCTTCAATCAAACTCATTATTTCAGCATCTAAATCAGAATTCTTTTCTTCTTCTTTTAATAAATCAAGAGAAAGAACACGATCAAAATCTTCTACAAGAGCTCTTTTAGTCGCATCATTCACTTCACTATCCTTTAATAATTCATAAAGAACAGCTAAAGCATTTGAAGTATTTAAATCATTAGATAAAGCCTCTTTAAATTTAGAAACATAATGATCAAATAACTTAGAATCCTTTTCCCCTTCCTTAGAAAGAGATAATACTTTATTCTTCAATTTCTTTAAAGTGCTTTGTGCCTGATCTAAATTATCATAGGTAAATAATAATTGTTTTCGATAATGAGAATTTAAACACATAAAACGGAATGCTAAAGGATCATATCCTTGATTCTCTAATACAGAGACCGTTAAGATATCCCCTTTAGATTTACTCATTTTACCAGATTCATCAATTAAATGTTCATTATGAAACCAATAATTACACCATTTATGTCCTAAATAAGCTTCACTTTGTGCAATCTCATTCGTATGATGTGGAAAGATATTATCAACTCCACCACCATGAATATCTAAATACTCTCCTAAGTATTTTAGAGAGATACCAGAACATTCAATATGCCATCCTGGATAACCCTTTCCCCAAGGAGAATCCCATAATAATTCATGATTTTCAAATTTACTAGTCGTAAACCAAAGAGCAAAGTCTGCTTGATTCCTCTTATTAGAATCTTCATCCACACTTTCTCTAGCACCAACCACCAAATTACTATCTTGATTCGTTAAACAATAATAATTATCTAACTTTGAAATATCAAAATAAATATTTCCTCCAGATGCATAAGCATAACCATCCTCTAATAATTTTGTAATAATCTTGATGTATTCATCAATGTTTTCTGTAGCAGGACTAACAATCTCAGGTCTTTTACAGTTTACTTTTTCGAAATCCACGAAAAAGGCCTCTGTATAGAACTTAGCAATCTCCATTGCTGATTTATGCTCTCTTTTTCTAGCTACTTCCATCTTATCTTCACCAGAATCAGAGTCACTGGTTAGGTGACCAACATCTGTAATATTCATAGCACGAGTAACAGCATATCCTAAATAACGTAATGTTTTATCTAGAATATCATGTCCAATATAGTTACGAATATTCCCAATATGAGCATAGTGATAAACAGTAGGACCACATGTATACAATTTAACTTTACCTTCTTCGTTTGGAACAAAATCATCGATTTTTTTCGTTAAAGTATTATAAATCTTCATATTATCACCACCTGGATTTATTATATCAAAGAATATAAAAAAAAGAAGCATAATGCTTCTTTTTTATTAAATTAAAGCTAAAATGATAAACACAATTAGTAAGATTACAAATAACTCTAATAATAACTTCCAAGTATTCTTTAACCAATCTTTGTAAGAAACACCTAAATATGCAAGAGAGCACATTAAGATGAAACTAGTTGGAGCAAATAAGGTAGTTACACCATACATAGCTTGTGCAATAATACCAACCATTCCATAATCTTCTGTCTTAGTAATAACTGAAGTTAAATATGGTAATAATGATTGGAAAGCATAAGCAGGATCTACATTGAAGAATGTAGCTAAAATAGTCGTTAAAGTTACTGTTCCAATATTAAATCCTTTTGATAATCCTAAAATTGCTTTATAGAATGCTAATTGATATGGATGATAAGTTACAGTTACTAGAATCGTATATAACAATAATGAAATAAATGCAGGTAATAATGCTTTCTTAGCACCACTTACAATACCATCTAATACATCATCAAATTTAACATTATAAATAATGATTAAGATAATAGATAATAAAGTAATTGGGAAGAATAGATCAATAACTGACCAGTTACCAAATGAATTAACAGTTCCATAGATCTTACTGAAGATAGGGAATCCAAATAATTTGAATTCAGTAAATTTAGTAGTAATGTCATCAAAAACAGTTACTCCAAATCCACCTTCACCCCAAGTTAACCAAGATAATACTAGTAGGATAAATAATAGAATAAATCCAACTACAAATGGCCAAACTCTGTGAGTCATCTCTACACGTGTAGGAACTAAGTAATCATCTTCTTTAGAATCATTCAATACTGCTTCCTTCACAACGATAATATCCTCGTCTCTTAATGCTGCTTTATTCGTATTTTTACGAGAACCTTTTGATTTTGTATTTTTCTTTGCTGGAGCTTTCTTAGGAGCTGGTTTTGTATTCTTAGCAGGAGCTTTCTTAGGAGCTTCTACTTTCTTAGCAACAACAACTTCCTCATGGGTTTCTTCTTTCTTCTTAGCAGGAGCTGAAACTACTTTCTTCTCACACATTGTATTTTTAATATACATAAAGGTATTAAATAAAACTACAACAATACCTACAAGTAAAAGAACAAAACGAACACCAAACTGATAGTTTGTCTCTAATCCTAAAACACCTGTTAAAATGCTTAAATTTCCATAAGCATAGGTAGTACCTACTAACCCAGCAGCCATAGATCCAACAACAACCATTGCTGCAACAATTTTATCGTATCCCATTAATAAGATAAGAGAAACAATTAGTGGAATAAAGATTGCATAACCAACTTGCAGTCCTGCAAAACTAACTCCAAATGCAAGTAAAATTACTGTAATAACAATAAATACTTTTGCATTTACTTTTGCAACAACCTTATCTAAAAATGTACGATAAGCTGGAATTTTGTATAAAATTCCATAAAAACATCCAACTAAGATTATATATAATGCATAATGACCAAAGTATGACAATGAAGTCATAAAATAGTTAAATACATCAGCTAATCCCATTTGAACGCGTCCTTTATCTAAATACTCAATTGAAAAATAAGCAGCTGGAAAAATCCAAGAAAGTACTAGCAATACTAATAAAGTAATTAGGACGACTTTAACTGTATTATGTTTTTTCATAATTAACCTCCCATATTAATTATAAACTAATCCTTGTTTTTTTTACAAGTATTTACCCCATTTTTTCAAAAAAACAAAGAAAAAAATATGAGTTTTTCTCATATTTTTAATTATTTTTTCCTCTTTCCTTCATCGTAGGGAATAAAATGACATCTCGAATAGATTCTTGTTCTGTGAACAACATCATCAATCGATCAATACCATATCCAATTCCACCAGCAGGTGGCATACCATATTCAAGAGCTTCTACAAAGTCCATATCAATATCATTTGCTTCGTCATTTCCAAGTTCTCTCTCAGCAATCTGTGCTTCAAATCTTTCTAATTGATCAATTGGATCATTTAACTCTGTATAAGCATTCGCAAATTCTTTACCACCCATAAATAATTCAAAACGATCTACAAATCTAGGATCCTCTGGATTCTTCTTTGTTAAAGGAGAAATCTCAATTGGATGTCCATATAAGAAAGTAGGTTGAATTAAAGTCTCTTCTACATACTTTTCAAAGAATTTATTGATAATATGACCATAAGCTCTTTCATGTTCTTCTAACTCAATATGATGTTCTTCTGCAAGTCTCAAACATTCATCTAAGTCATGAATCGCTTTAAAATCAATTCCTGTTTGTTCTTTAATAGCATCTGTCATAGAAATTCTCTTCCATGGACCTTCTAGATTAATTTCATGTCCACTAAATTGGAAAATCATTTTACCACATACATCTTTTGCAATCTTAGTAAACATTCCTTCTGTAAGATCCATCATACCCTCTAAATCACTATAAGCAAGATAAGCTTCCATTAAAGTAAATTCCGGATTATGTTTAGGATCCATTCCTTCATTTCTGAATACTCTACCAATCTCATAAACAGCTTCCATACCTCCAACTAATAAACGTTTCAAAGGTAACTCTAAAGCAATTCTTAAATACATATCAATATCTTGTGCATTATGATGAGTGGCAAAAGGACGAGCACTAGCTCCTGTTAATAAAGTTGTTAATACCGGTGTTTCCACTTCCGTAAATCCAAGACCATCCATATAATTTTGAATACAACGAATAATTCTAGGTCTTAAGAAAGCAACTCTCTTAGAATCCTCATTCATCATTAAATCAACATATCTTCTACGATATCTCTCTTCCACATCCGTAAGACCATGGAATTTCTCAGGTAAAGGTCTTAACGCTTTTACCAAATGCGTATATTCTAAACATTTAATGGTTACTTCTCCTGTTCTCGTCTTCATGACTTTTCCATAAACACCAACAATGTCTCCAATATCAGCACTCTTAAATAATTCGTAAGTTTCTTCCCCTACATCATTAATAGAGATATAGATCTGAATAGGACCAGTCTTATCTTGAATTGTAAAGAAAGATGCCTTTCCCATTTTACGAATAAACATGATTCTTCCAGCAACTTTTGCCGTATCACTCATAGATTCAAATGCATCATGTTCTACATCTTTATATTTTTCTACAATATCAGAAGCATAATCCTCTCGATCAAAACGATGTCCAAAAGGATCCATACCACTTTCTCTTAATTTTTCTGCTTTTTCTCTTCTAACTATTTCTTGTTCACTTAATTCTCTCATATTTTTCACTCCTAATTTACTTTAATGACTCTTGTATGAACAATAGCATCATGAATCGTTAATCCTTCTTTTCCAAAGATTAACATAAAAATAGAACCAGCCATAACGGTATATTGAGCAAACGTGAATAATTCAACACAATTCAAATAAATATCTCTTGAGGCAAACATCACAGATAAAACAGTAATAATATTTAATAAAAGCGAGTTTGCAAGAAAAGAACGAAAGATTAATTGATTAGAATTCAACGTTCCCACATCCGATACAATCTTCATCTTCATTAACTTCTTTCCAAAAGTTTGTCCACGATAGAACAAAGGAAGAATCACAAAGTAACAAACACTTACTAAAATCGTAAAGATTGTAACCAACTCTGTATTACGAGCCATTTTATACTGTAGATTTGAAACATCTACTAAATATTCTTGATCAGTAATCTCATGATTATCATATTTTTGTACTAACTCTCTAGACTCATCAGCTAACGATAACACCTGTTTGGAATCCAAAAAGGGAGTTGCAAGAAGAGAGGATAACATTAGTACAATCATCATATCAATCACATAAGCAATTACTCGAAGCAAGAACAAAGGTTTATCTGCTTTCTCAGACTTCTCTTGTTTCTCAGGTTTCTCATCTTTTGCCATACTATCCCTCCCTCAACTCATTTAATAAAGAAATTATATCATGAATATTAGAAGTTTGATATACCTTATTTTTGATTTCATTAGCTCCTCTTATTCCTTTAAAATACCAAGAAATATGATTACGCATTTCTAAACAAGCAAGTTTTTCACCCTTTAAATCATTTAAATAATTTAAATGTTTAATACACATATCAATTCTCTCATTCAAAGAGACAGGAACAACCTCTTTCCCTTCTAGATAAAGAAGAGTATTCCGTATTAACCAAGGATTTCCAATCACACCTCTACCAATCATAACAGCATCACAGTGAGTTTCATCAAGCATTCTCTTCGCATCTTCAGGAGTTCTTACATCTCCATTCCCAATAACAGGGATAGATACAGCTTCTTTCACTTCTCGAATGAGATCCCAATCTGCTTTCCCACTATATCCTTGACTACGAGTTCTAGGATGAATACAAATAGCACTCGCACCGGCTTTCTCAATTACCTTTGCCACTTCGACAGCATTAATACTATTATGATCCCAACCACTTCTAATTTTTACCGTAACAGGAATCGATACAGCAGCAACCACTGCTGATACAATCTCATAAATCTTCTTTGGATCCTTTAATAAAGCAGAGCCTGCTTGTGCACGAACCGCTACTTTAGGAACAGGACACCCCATATTAATATCAAGAATATCTGGATGCATATGCTCTTCAATGTATTTAGCTGCATATACAAAAGAATCGACATCTGTTCCAAAAATCTGTTGGGCAAGAGGTCTTTCTTCTTCTGTCATATATAACATACCTAATGTCTTTTGATTTCCAAACGTAATCGCCTTATCAGAAACCATTTCCGCATAAATCAAACCACAACCCATATCTTTACAAATTCTACGATAAGCAGAATTACTCACACCAGCCATAGGTGCTAAAACAATTTGATTCGGAATCACAACATTCCCAATTTTCCATTCCATAAGGATCCCCTCTTTTTGAATTCATGCCTAGTATATAAGGTTTTTATTAAAAATACAAGTAAAAAAAAGAAACTCATAAGAGCTTCTATTTTTTATTTTGTTTCTTTAATAAATCACGAATTTCTTCTAAAAGAACAACTTCATCAGATTTTTTAGCTTCTTCTTCTTTTTCTTTTATAAGTTTCTTCTTACCAGCATCGATAATCTTATTAAACATCTTTAATAATAAGAAAAGAACAAAAGCCATAATTAAGAAGTTAATAACTTGTGTAATAAAATGACCATAATTTAAAGAAATCTTTGTACCATCCGTTAAAGTCTTAATAACAACTTCTCCAGCTACATCAGCACCACCTAATAATCCAATAACGGGATTAATAAAATCTTCTGTTAGTGCATTAACAATATCTGCAAAAGCAGTACCGATAATAACACCGATAGCCATATCCATTACATTTCCTTTAAGAACAAAATCCTTAAATTCACTAATAAATCCAGTACCTTTCTTTTTAACAGCTTCCTTATCTACTTTTACCATAAAACATACTCCTCCTTAAGACTTATTATAATCATTTTTTCTTATAATTCAACAAAAAAAGAATTAGATTATTGATCTAATTCTTTTAATAATTCTGCTTTATTCATTTTAGAATAATTCTTAATACCTTTAGCTTTTGCAATCTCTTTTAATTTGGTAATAGATAAAGATTCTAGATTACTTTCATCTTCTTCTGGCATATGACCATGTTCTACTAAGTAATCAATTTGCTCTTTTGTTAATGTTTCATATTCTAATAATGTTTCTGCAATTAATTTTAATAAGTCCTTATTCTTCTTAATAATATCTTTTGCATTTTTATGACATTCGTTAATGATCTTTCTCATTTCCATGTCAATTTCATTAGCAACTTCATTAGAGAAATGTTGTGGTTTATTATAATCTCTTCCTAAGAAGACACTACCTGATTGTTGTTCAAATTGAAGAGGTCCTAAATCACTCATACCATATTCAGTAACCATAGCACGAACAATCTTCGTAGCTTTTTCAAAGTCATTATGAGCACCGGTTGTAATTTCTCCAAACGTAATCTCTTCTGCAGAACGACCACCAAGTAATCCAGTAACTTCTTCTAATAAATCAGACTTGGTAGAACATAATTTTTCTTCCGTAGGAACCATCATATTATATCCACCAGCAGATCCACGAGGAATAATCGTAACTTTTTGAACATCACTGGCACTCTTTAATTTTAATCCAATAACAGCATGTCCTGCTTCATGATAAGCAACTAACTTACGATCATTTTCTGTATATTTATGACTAACCTTAGCAGGTCCCATAAGTACACGATCGGTTGCTTCATCAATCTCACTCATCGTAATTTCATTTTTATTACGACGAACAGCAAGTAAAGCAGCTTCATTTAATAAATTCTCTAAGTCAGCTCCACTAAATCCAGGAGTACGTTTAGCAAGATTTTCTAAAGTAATACCATCTGCTAAAATCTTATTCTTGGCATGAACAGCAAGAATCTCTTCTCTTCCTCTAACATCTGGTAAATTAACTGTAACTTGTCTATCAAAACGTCCAGGTCTAAGTAATGCAGGATCCAAAACATCGGGTCTATTGGTTGCAGCAATAATGATAATACCTTCATTAGCTCCAAATCCATCCATCTCGGTAAGTAATTGGTTCAAAGTTTGTTCCCTTTCATCATGTCCTCCACCAATACCAGATCCTCTTTGACGACCTACAGCATCAATTTCATCAATAAAGATTAAACAAGGAGCATTTCTTTTTGCTTCTTTAAACATATCACGTACACGAGAAGCACCAACACCTACGAATAATTCAACGAAATCAGAACCACTGATAAAGTAGAAAGGAACATCTGCTTCACCAGCAACTGCTTTTGCTAATAATGTTTTACCAGTTCCAGGAGGACCAAATAATAAAACACCCTTTGGAATTCTAGCTCCTAATTTTTGGAACTTTTTAGGATTCTTTAAGAAATCGATTAATTCTTTTACTTCTTCTTTTTCTTCTTTTAATCCAGCAACATCTTTGAATGTAACTTTATTACTATCATTATCAAGTCTTGCTCTACTCTTTCCAAAATCAAGAGAACTTCTATTACTAGACATTTGCTTATTTACAAACCAGAAAGCAAAAGCAATAAAGATAGCAATTGGTAAGAAATTAACTAATATAATTAACCATCCATTTGCTTCAGGATCCGGTTTAACAGTTAATTCGAAGTCTTGCTCATCACTAGCCTCTACAATCTTCTTCATAACCTCTTCACTTAATGGAAGACGTACTTCAAAGTATTCATCCTCTTTATAACTCTTTAAGGTACCAGTTACTTCATAAACATAACCACTACCCTTGGTTACCATTTCCATTTCTTTGATCTTACCACCATCTAATTTTTCCATAAATTGATCGTAAGTAAAATCATGTTTATCTGTATTTGTTACATTAAAGTAATAGAATACAAATAACATAATAATTAAAATAAATAAGTATGGCAAAAGACCTTTTTTCAATATCTTTTTATCAAAACCATTCCCACTCATGAATCATTCCTCCTTAGTTATATTTCAATATTATATCATACTCTTCATTCATTTTTTTATCAAATTTAGATTTTTTAATTCCAGGAATCCAAACGACTTCTCCTCTAGAATCTAATACAATAGGCCAAGTATCACGTTCTACTAATGATATCTTCTTATCAATAAAAATATCTTTTACTTTCTTAGTACCATTCAATCCCTTAACAGCAATCCGATCTCCCATTCTTCTCGTTCGAATAATAAGTGGTAATACAACATCATGACTATTTAATC
The DNA here is from genome assembly GCA_017964405.1 of Bacilli bacterium. Taxonomy (GTDB): domain Bacteria; phylum Bacillota_I; class Bacilli_A; order RF39; family UBA660; genus UBA3789. The sequence goes on along the minus strand of JAGCSA010000017.1, from coordinate 21,949 downwards.
GACAAACATTATTACTGTTATTATCAACAGAAGAAACAAGTTCAATCGAATGATGATTAGGAAGTAATGCATATTGATCAAATTCAATTTCATAACTCGTAAGAACATCAACATCTTTTACAAACGTAAATTCATTATAATTCTTTCTTGCTACTACATCATTTGGTAAATTCATAAAACTATTCGCCTTATGACTATGAATCATAGAAAGAAGAATATCAATATGCTTATCTCCAATTAAGATTAAATCATCCTGATAAAAATCTTTTAAAACAGAATATAAAATCTCTTTCTGAATGAATAGATCTTCCTCTAAAAAACGATCCACTAATATTTTATCATCAACAATACATCTTTTAATAGCATTTTTTGTAACTTTATCAATAAATTTGCAAGAATCATTTAAAGTATTACTAAATTTTAAAAACTTTAAATGAACATCCTTCTCTTCACTCTTCAAAAAAGGAAGAACATATTTCCGATAACGATTTCTCGTATAAGTATCTTTCTCATTAGATTTATCTAAAAAGAAAGGAACTTTATGTTCAAAATCATAATCTAATAATTCTTGTTTGGTATAAAAAATAAGGGGACGAATCATCGTATAACCATCCATCTCAACAATCATCTTAAATCCACTATATCCATTAAGATTTGATCCTCTTACAATTCGCATTAAGATGGTCTCCATCAAGTCATCTCCATGATGAGCTGTCATTAATAAATTGGCATCATATTTCTTCACAATTGAATCAAAAAACTGATAACGGATATTTCTAGCTTCATTATGAAAATTATCATCTCCATATTCTTCGATAGTCATCGTCTCAAAAATAAGATTGTGTAATTCACAAAACTCTTTTAAAAATTGAGCTTCTTGTACACTTTCTTTTCGAATATTATGATTCACATGACAAATAATAAGAGATAATTGATACTTCTCTCTTACATGAAGTAATAAGTCCACAAGAGCCATAGAATCTGGTCCCGTAGAACAACCAATCACAATCTTATCATTTGTATGTAAAAAACTCTCGTCAATAGAAACCATATTCTTCACCTCCGTGAAACCACAAACATTATATCATAATCATGAAAAAAAAAGAAAAATATGACTATTCTTCTGGAATCTGTAAGATGTATTCTCCATCTTTAGAATAGAGATATTTCTCTCTTGCATACCTAGCAATATAATCAGGGTTTTGTAATTTTTTCGCATCTACTTGTAATTCTTCTTCTTTTTCTTTCAAAGCCGTTAATTCTAATTCCAATTCTTGTTTTTCTTGATACTTCTCTAGAATTTCCACCCAATACTTACCGATAGAGAATGTTACACCAACAATAATTGCTATAGAAGAAAGCATAAGAAAAATAGCCCGTTTTCTAGGTTTGATTTTTTTCTTGTATTTAGACAATAACATTCACCTACCTTTTCATAATATATTATACAACAAAGTAGCAAAAATAAGAGGAATGGGAAGTGAGAAAACCCAATGATTGACAAGATATTTACGTTATTACAAACAAAAAGAGATGCCTAAGCATCTCTTTATCAATTATTCCTCTTCTTCAGCTGGTGCATCTTCAGCATTTTCATATGCTTCTAAAATTGCTTCTTCAAACATTGCACGAACTTCAGGATTAATTGGATGAGCGATATCGCGGTAACCTCCAGTAGCTGTTTTTCGGCTTGGCATAGCTATGAATAGTCCGTTGTCTCCTTCGATAATTCGAATGTCATGTACAGCAAAACTGTCATCTAATAATACTGATGCAATTCCCTTCATACGAGAACCCTCTTTTTCAATCTTACGTACATTTACAGATGTAATCTTCATAAGAATTTCCTCCCTCTTAAAGCGTAACCACTTTATAAGTCAATTTTATCTCAAAATATAAGAAAAATCAATATATTTCTTTCATCCACCAAAAAAGGAAATAGTTTTTCTATTTCCATAATGCATTACTAATCTCTGCAAAAATAGATACATCTAAATTTTCAGCTCTTACACTGAGATCATATCCATATTGTTCTAAGACTTTTCCAATGATTTTTAAATCATATTTTTTTAAATTATTCTTAATCGTTTTTCTCTTAAATTGAAAACTATCTCTCACAATCGTTTCAAAGAAATCAAAGTCTTTTAAAGGAATCTTCTCTTTTCTCTCTTTAAAAGAAACAACGACACTATCTACATTTGGTTCTGGAATAAACTGTTTTCGAGATACAGAGAATTCTTTTTTTATCTCAAAAAAGTAATTCAATAAAACGGTAATAGATCCATATTCCCGACTACCAGGAGGAGTACTAAAACGATCTCCAACTTCTTTTTGAACCATCATAACAATATTATCAAAAGAAATCTTACTTTTAATTAACTTTAATAAAATAGGAGTCGTAATATAATAAGGAACATTACTAACAAAAAATAACTTTTGATAAGAATAATTGGAAATATCTAATATTAAATCTGCTTCCAAAAAATCTTGAAAGATAACATCCACATTATCATATCCATCTAATTTGCTCTCTAATTCTGGTGCTAGATCTGTATCAATCTCATAAGCAATCACATTTTTAGCAGTATTAGCTAATTCTTTGGTAAGAATTGCTCCTCCAGGACCTACTTCCATTACCAACGAATGTTTATCGACACCTGAGACATCTACAATCCTTTTTACAATGCTATTATCTTTTAAAAAGTTTTGTCCTAATTTCTTCTTAAATTTAACATCATACTTTTCCATAACATCACCAGATGCAATTTATTATAAACGGACAAGATAAAAAAAGAAAGAGAATTTTTAATAAATTTCTCTTCCTTTTTGAAAGGCCTTCATGATACGGAATAAATCATAAATAATAACAATTCCCGCAGGGATCAAAATACAGATAATAAAGTGACTTGGTTGTGATAAAAAAGATTGAACATAACCAAGTTTTGGAATAATTAAAAAGACTTTTCCATAAATATTAGAAGTATCAACACCCCTCTTATCAGGTACTGGATTATTATCTCCTTTGGTACGATAAGTAGAATTACTAGTAGTAAGATTATCTTTCTTAACAATCCTATGAGTTACAACCATTCCTTCTGAATCATACTCCGTTGAAAAGAAACTAATAATATCTCCCACTTGATATCCATCATGACTATCTCTCTTAATTACAATCGCATCATTAATATTAATCGTAGGAACCATACTTTGCGATACAATCACATATCCATTAAAAATAGGACTATTATAATTACCTGTTTTTACATTTAAAAATAAGTCTCCAAAATAGATAGCAAAGAAAACAGCTAATAGGAGTAAAAGGCCAAAAACAGCTAATAAAAATGCTCTTGTTACAAAATAAGAATAATATTGTAATTTATAGAAAAAAGAATTCTCATCAATTGTCACTGTAAATACCTCCTATCCTAATCATATTATAATATTGAACGTGACAAATTGACAGATTAAGGCAAAAAAAAGAAGTAAACTTTACACTTCTTTTTATTTAGCAACTGCATGAATATCAACTGCTACAGAATAACTTCCTCCTGTAGCCAAAGCATCTTCTGACATCCATATTCTTAAACGATAATTATCCGTTTCCGATTTAATCTTTTTCACATTAGCAAGTACCATACTACCAAGTTCAGATCCTACAGAAGAATAATTCTTAGAAGGAGTAAACTTCTCTGGTCCAAATAACTTCGTATACGTACCACTTTCTTCTTTTTCTAAATAAATACGAATATCATCATCCGGAATATTAGAAGTCGTATTATCTTTAATCAAAGAAATCTCATATTCTACTTTAGGAGCATCTGATAAATTAACATCGACAGAAAAATCAAAATATTGGCCTTCGCTCATACTATTCATTCCCACTGTATCTGTAGTAGGAAGAGCTCCCAAAATCGTCAAAGCATTGACTTCTGTTGTATAATTTAACGTTACATATCCACCATCTAACTCTTTTTCTACTACTTCTGGTTCCCGATTAAAGAAAGCCACATAGCATGCAAGAATCACAATAGATAATAGAACACATACACTAATAACAATAATCCAAAAATTCTTAGATAATTCTTTTCCCTTTTTTTCTTTATTCATAAGTCCTCCTATACAGCCCTTGCACCAATGGTAAAGACAAAGTTTTCCTCTTCCTTCATAACAGCATAATTATCTGTAATCCAAACACGTAATACAAAATGAAGAGTTTCTCCTCCTTTGATAATACCCGTATGAATACTCTTGCTATCTGCTTTATCAGAAATATATTTAAAATCATCATAAGAAGGAAGTTTATTTCCTAAATATCCTTTCATTGGTTCATCCGATAAATCGGTTAAATAGAACGTCATATAACTTGGATTAATCTCTTTGACAGAAGGTTCTTGTTTCGTAATATATATTTGATATCCTCGATCATAAGTAGTCTTATTCACAACATCAAATTTCACATAACCAAAAGCCCCATTATTATCTTCATCAATCTTTTTACCAAAATCTTCTGAAACAGAAATAATATTCTTAATGGTAATTGTCTTATCCTCAGCCATTAAAACAACATCATTATCTTTAACAGGTTGATTATCTTGATTCATAGAATCTTTCACAATGATGATAAAACATACACCACAGAAAAATAAAACAATAATCAGAAACAATAAAAATAAAATGTATTTTATATTCTTCTTTGACATCTGAATCACCAACCCATTATCTTCTTCTACGATACCATAAAAACTATTGGAAGTCAAACAAAGTATGAGTGTTTTGAAGGGTAATTTGAGAGACTTCTTCTACAGAAATAGATAAGATTTCAGATAGTTTTTTTGCAATAAAAGGAATATATTTAGAACTATTCAAAGAACCACGATAAGGTTCTGGTGCTAAATAAGGACTATCTGTCTCTAAAAGAATAGAAGAAAGTCCAATTGCTTGTATCACATCTCCTAATTGACTATTTTTAAAAGTAACCACTCCACCAATTCCTAAATAATATCCCATAGACAAATAGATACGAGCTGTTTCCAAACTACCAGAAAAGCAGTGAATCACTCCTACTACATTAGGAAACTCTTTCAAAATAGAAATAGTATCTTCTGTAGCATCTCGACTATGAATGACAACTGGTAAATGATGACGATCTGCCATAAAAAGTTGTCTACGGAATAGTTCTTGTTGAAGATCTTTATCTTCTTTTCCATAATGATAATCTAATCCAATTTCCCCAATTCCCACTACTTTTGGATGTTGGATTTGTTCTTCTAATTTGATAAGATCTTCCTCTGTTGTAAAGGATGCTTCACTGGGATGATAACCAATCGTTGTATAAACATCTTCATATTGATCAACAAACAACAAAGATTCTATAATGCTTTCTCTCGTACATCCAGAAATAATAATCTTCTCAATTCCAGCCTCACGATTATCAGAAAGAACCGTATCAATATTATCATAATCTTCCTTAGAAAGATGACAATGTGTATCAATAAACATTCTATCGCCTCCCAAAAACATTATACATAAGAAAAAGAAGGTTCACAATCATTATACCTTCTCTGGCCAAACACCTTCAAATATATCTTCAGAATCTATCAGATTCTTCGTACTATCATAATCAGCAGCCCGAATTTCTAAGTGGAGATGAGGTCCCGTTGAAACACCGGTACTACCAACATTTCCAACAACATCTCCTGCTTCCACTCTCTCTCCAACCTGAACCGTTGTTTTAGAACAGTGTCCATAATAAGTAAGATTTCCATCATCTTGTTGAATCCGAACACAGTTACCATAACCACCAAAACTACCAGAAGTAACAACTTTACCAGAATAGATTGCATGAATCTCTGTCCCATTAGCAGCCCCAATATCCGTTCCTTGATGATTGGTACTAGCACCTTCCGTAGGAGCAGTACGACGTCCAACATGAGAAGTAACAGGAGCATTCACCCCTTTTTCAAATGGAAATACATATCCAGGATACTTTGCAGAATAAATATAATTAGGATTTTCTCCTCCTCCACTAGTAGAAGGACTTTCAGCTTCTGCCGTAACATCCGCATTGATAGCAGTAGCTTGCAAAGAAACAGAAGAAGCAGATGCCAAAGCACTCTGAATCTCAGATTTTAACGTATTCAAACGAGAAGTATAGTTAGAAATAGAATTACTATATGTACTCATCGCTGCAGAATCTTGATTGGAAACAGCTTGATTATAATTACTTTTCGATATTTCTAAATTTTGTTTACAAGTAACATACTCTAAATAAAGATTGCAAGCATTCGCAAAAGATTCCATCTGCCCAACAATCAATCCTTTATATTCAGAAACAAAATTAGATGCTTTCGTTTGAATATTATCATAAGAAGGCCCTTTCCAAGTAGAGGATAACCCCTCTATATCCGATAAGTATTCTCCTAAAACATTCGATAGAGAACTAGCATCTCCACTTACAGTCCCACCGCTAACCATCAAATCACCCTATCTTTCTTTTTTATTATAACATAAAAAAAAGAATAAGATTTCTCTTATTCTTTTGGAACCTCAATTCTCATAAACAAAGGACTAGGTTGACCCAATTCATACTGATTATTATCAACATAATCAAGCTCTTTACACTCTGTTTGAATTTGACTAAATATTTTCTCACTCGTTTCTGGTAAGAATGGCTCTAATAAAACTCCACAGACACGAATAGACTCTAATAAGTTATATAAAACAGTCTCTAATCGATCTTTTAAGTTCTCATCTTTTGCAAGAACCCAAGGAGTAGTCTCATCAATATACTTATTACTTGCACGTAATACATTAAAGATTTCTGTAATCGCATCACTAATTTGTAATTGGTCCATTTTATCAGATACAACACTCTCAAGTTTATGAATAGATTCGATAAAATCTTTATCCATAGAGTCTTCTACATTTTTATTAGATACTTTTCCATCAAAATACTTATTTCCCATAGAAATCGTTCTTTGAACTAAATTTCCCAATATATTAGCAAGATCTCCATTAATTCTTTCAATTAATAAATCTTTCGTAAAAACTCCATCACTTGCAAAAGGTATTTCATGTAAGAAATAATAACGAACAGCATCTACCCCAAATTCAACAACTAAATCATCAGCATAAATAACATTTCCTTTAGATTTACTCATTTTCCCATCACTCATAATTAACCAAGGATGTCCAAATACTTGTTTTGGTAGTGGAATATCTAAACTCATTAAGAAACAAGGCCAATAAATGGTATGAAAACGAATAATATCTTTTCCAATTAAATGTAGATCAGCTGGCCATTTGACTTTAAATTCTTCATTACCACCATCGGTATCATATCCAATATTCGTAATATAATTTGTCAAAGCATCTAACCATACATAAACAACATGTTTTGGATCAAAATCAACTGGAATTCCCCAACTAAAAGAGGTACGAGAAACACATAAATCCTGTAATCCTGGTTTAATAAAGTTATTAACCATCTCATTCTTACGAGAAACAGGTTGGATGAAATCAGGATGAGATTCAATATATTTTTCCAACTCTTTTTGATACTTACTTAGTTTAAAGAAGTAAGCCTCTTCGCTTTTTCTTTCAACTTCTCTTCCACAATCAGGGCAAACAATTTTTCCTTCTTCGCTTTTAACAACTTGTGAGTCTGTCCAGAAAGATTCATCAGGAGTACAATACCATCCTTCATATTTACCTAGATAAATATCTCCTTTATCATACATATACTTAAAGATATGTTGAACCACTTCTTCATGATGTTTATCCGTCGTACGTACAAAACGATCATAACTGGTATTCATAATATCCCAGATACGTCTTATCTCTCCTGCTTTTTCATCTACAAACTCTTGAGGAGAAACGCCTGCATCTTTTGCTTTTAACTCAATTTTTTCTCCATGTTCATCCGTACCAGTTTGAAAATAAACATCATATCCTTGTAATCTTTTATATCGAGCAATCGCATCTGCTAAAACAATCTCATATGTATTTCCAATATGAGGCTTACCAGAAGTATAAGCAATTGCTGTACTAATATAATATTTTTCTTTCTTTTGATTCATAATCATCCCTCCAAAAAAAAGATTATTACAAACATAAGGACGGAATATCCGCGGTACCACCTTATTTTGCAATAATCTCTATTACACACTTCAATCGTTAACGCCAATCTACGTCTATATCTACCTATCGATATAGAAGTTCAGAAGCCATACTGCTTTAATTCTGTTTATGCTTATTTTCACCATCAAAGCTCTCTCGAATAAACGTCTGAATTAAGCGCTCTTCATCACAACATTTCAAATATGCCAATAATATAACACAATCATTAGAAAGATTCAAGTATCGATTTCATGTAATAAACGAGAATGATCTAATGTAAATAAATATCTTTCACCCTGTTCTTTTGTTCCATTCATGAGAGTGGTATCTTTCACCATAATCTTTAATTCCATACTCTCTAATAATTGTTTTTGATAAGTTCCTTTTACATATTTAGATAAATCAGATGCAATTCTCTCTTTAACAGAAGAATCAACCGCATCTAAAAATACTTTATCAATTTGTTTTAAAATACAAATATCATATCCATTAATCAACTTATCTTTTAAAATACTCTTAATTTTCTTATTAATCAAAACAAAATCTTTCTTATTAATCTTAATCGTATCATTACCCTTTAACTTCGTCTTATTAACCTTAGAACTTAACTCTACTACTCTAACATTCTGTATCTCTTCACAACACTCTAATAAATATTCTCGATAATGATCTAGTAGAGAACTTAATTCTTCTGTATTTAATACAATTTGATTTTTTTTTGCTAGATCCAAAAACTTCGTACGAATTAAGTCCATAGAATCCAAAGGAGGTTTCTGTAATAAAGAAACAATATCTTGGTGTACCAATACATTCGTATTATTTTCAATATTATCTAAAACTGCTTTTCGATAATTATCAACATGTTGTTTTTTGATCGTTTCTTTATCTTCCATTGGATTGAATCCCTCCAGTATTTTAAATTTAGCAACTCTCTTTTTTCAAGTCAATAGAATTTCCTAAATTGTCAGAAACTTTACTTAATAAATCAACTAAATAATAAATAGGATGTTTATCTAATTTAATAATATCGAGTACAATCACTAAATTACTACCCCTACTAATAAATCGGAACATATTCGTAATATGAAAAGCATCCATAAATAATTGTTCTGTATCTAATTTTGATACCGCATCTGCATAGAATAATAATTCAATTGAATTTCTTGTCTGATGAACAGAAGCAACATGTACTTTTTTCGCTAATTTTTCAAACCATTCCTCATACATATAAATAATAATATCTTCGGATAGTTTTCCAAAACGATCTTCCAACTCATTCTTAACAGATTGGAAAGTCTCCATACTATCAATTGAATTAATCTTTTTATGAATTTCAATTTTTAAATCATCTTCAGATACATATTGATCAGAAATATGAGTCGTAACATTAATAAGTGGTTTAGATTCCTCCAACTCTTCTTCTTCAATGACTTCATGGTTTCTTCTTTTTACCTCATCATTCAACATTTTTAAGTATAAATCCATACCAATCGTATCAATAAATCCAGCTTGTTCGCTACCCAAAATATCTCCTGCTCCACGAATCGATAAATCACGAGTCGCAATGGAGAAACCACTTCCTAATTCCGTAAATTCTTTAATAACATTCAATCGTTTCACAGCTGTTTCTGTTAAAGATTTAAATGGTTGATACATCAAATAAGCATAAGCAAATTTATCACTTCTACCAACACGACCACGAATTTGATATAACTGACTTAATCCAAAATGATCTGCATCCATAATAATTAAAGTATTAACATTTGGAATATCAATTCCAGTCTCAATAATCGTCGTACAAATTAAAATATCAAAAGTATGATTGACAAAATCATAAATTGTAGACTCTAATTGATTCTTATTCATTTGCCCATGAGCAATTCCGATCTTCGCATCCGGTGCAATTAACTGAATTTTATTAGAAAACTCATCAATCGATTGTACACGATTATATAAAATAAAGACTTGTCCATCACGAGATAATTCCTTATAAATCGCATCTCTTAAGATCTGTTTATTTTCTTCTACCACATAAGTTTGTACAGGATAACGATTAATAGGAGGTGTATCAATTAATGATAAACTACGAATTCCCACTAAAGACATTTGAAGAGTACGAGGAATCGGAGTAGCCGTAAGAGTTAATACATCTACATTCGTCTTATATTGTTTAATCTTCTCCTTATGAGCAACTCCAAAACGTTGTTCCTCATCAATAATCAATAACCCTAAATCCTTTAATTGAACATCATCACTTAATAAACGATGGGTACCAATGACCATATCAATCGTACCATTCTTTAATCCTTCTAGTACACGATGAGTCTCTTTCGTAGTTGTAAAACGATTTAATAATCCAATGGATACAGGAAAATTCTTAAACCGTTCTAATGCATTCTCATAATGTTGATTCGATAAAATCGTAGTAGGACATAAGAATAATACTTGTTTTGAATCTAAAATAGCCTTAAAAGCTGCAACAAAAGCAACTTCTGTCTTTCCAAAACCAACATCTCCACACAATAATCGATCCATAGGAGAAGTGGACTCCATATCCTCTTTAATCTGAGATATAGCTCGAACTTGATCAGGTGTTAAATCATATGGAAAATCTTTTTCAAAATCAATAGATAAATCACAGTCTTTCGAAAAAGCAAATCCTTTTCTCATTTCTCTTTCAGCATACAACTTGATCAATTGATCTGCCATATCACTGACTCTACTCTTAACACGATTCTTTGTTTTCTGCCATTCTACTCCTCCCAATTTATTAATCTTAGGAGTATATCCCTCTCTACCAGAGTATTTCGAAATAAGATCAATCTTCTCAACCGGTATATATATCTTATCCGTACCTTGATATAAAATCTCTAAATAATCTTTCGTAATATCATTTAATGTTAAAGTCTTGATACCATTATAGATACCAATTCCATGAACATTATGAACAACATAATCCCCAATATTTAATTTATTAATATCGTGAATAACAGAAGTATATTTATACTTCGTATGATATTTTTTCTTATTAGAAACCGTATGAAATAATTCATTTCCCGTAATCACAACATAATTGTGATAAATGAATCCTTGATTCATACCACAATCAATCAAATTAATAGTATTCTTCTCAATATGATCAAAATCCGTTTCTACTACTTTTCCATTTAGAAATTTATATAAAGTTCGAAATTGAAATTTCTTCACACAAATAATAACAGTCTTTTTTTGTTGAATGGATTTTAATAGATAATCATTAATTCTTTCAGGATCTTCTTGAAAACTAGGAATTCCCTTTAAATCAAAGGAAATAGAATCTTTTCTTTTCGAATCCGATAAATTATTAAGAGAAGAATAATAAATAGGAAAATCAACTTTTAATTCATCCAAAGAAAAGAGATAATTTCCAGTATAATCTTTATCTTTCTCATCCTTATAAGTTAAAATCTCATTCAAAATACCTTTATAAGATACTTCTAATTGTTCATAATCTCTAAAAAAGGTAATAGGAGAATCCATATAATCCATAATATTAACAACATCTTCATAAAAAGGAAGATATTTTTGTTTTCCAAAATGTTCCTCTGATACACTCTTAGAAGTAATAAATTCAAAATAAGGATTGATTTGAATGGAAGATATCGTCTTAGTAGATTTCTGCGTATCAGGATCAAACTCCCGAATAGATTCAATCTCATTATCAAAGAACTCAATACGAATCGGATTGTCTTCATCAATCGGAAAGATATCGATGACAAATCCACGAACTCCAAATTCCCCTGTTTTATTAACCAAAGTATCTCTCGTATAACCAAGAGAAATCAATTGATCTACAAGATCCTTTGGTTCAATTATATCTCCTGTCTTTAAAGAAATAATTCTATCTAAATAGGTTTTTTTAGAAGGAAGATATCGTAGATATCCCATTAAATTCGTAATAACAATACAAGGTTTTGAATCAATTAAAGAGTGAATCGTCTCTAAACGAGTAATCATTAGATCAGGAGAAATCGCTAAAGCTTCACTTGTCAAGAAATCATCCATTGGAAATAAATAGACATTCTCATCATAATTGATTAAAGAATTATAGAGTTTATTCGCATCAAACAAACTATCAACAACAACCAACAGATTCTTCTTTTCTTTTTCTAAAGCTGCTTTTAAAAGAACACAAAAAAACTCATCGGTCAGATTATAGAGACCCATGTCTTTTTTTAAATCAAACGGAATGAGTTCATGATAAAAATTCATAAAATCACCTATTTATTCTTATGATTATACTTACTCATTAAATCCTCAAATGGTAGATGAAAATAATCATCTATAACAGGACACAATTCTTGATATAAATCTTCTAATATTTTTGTTTCTTCCTTCGATAATTTTCCTAATACATAATCTTTAGTATCTAATTCTTTATTATTAGAAATACCAATCTTTAAACGTTTATAATTTGTAGTCCCTAATTTATTCTCAATATCACGAAGACCATTATGTCCTCCACAAGAACCATTTAGTTTTAACTTATAATTTCCAAGGATTAAGTCTAAATCATCAGAAACAACTAAAATATCAGAAAGATCAATTTGGTAAAAATCAACAATCTTACGAACAGAATTTCCTGATAAATTCATAAAAGTAGTTGGTTTCAAGAAATAAATTTTTTCTCCATCAATCGTAGTAGAAAGAACTTTTCCATCAAACTTAGAAACCCATTTATCAGAAATATTCTTATAAGATAAATAAGCATCTAGAAAAGAATATCCTATATTATGTCTTGTATTTTCATATTCACGTCCAGGATTTCCTAAACCTACAATTAGTTTCATATACATCACTTCCTATTATGATACTCTTGATAAATAACAGATTTGGGAACATCTCTTTCTTTTGCCACTTTCTTAATCGCATCCATTTCAGACATTTCATCTAAATACATTTGAACATGTTCCACAATATCTAAATTACTATAATTAAACTTCTCATGATTTCCTTCCACCACAAGAACAAATTCTCCCTTCATAGAATCAACAAGAGGGAGAACCTCTTCAATCGTTCCTCGAGTATATTCTTCATGAATTTTAGATAATTCACGACAAATACAAATCGAACGATTTCCAAATACAGATAACAAATTCTCTAACGTATGAGAAATACGATGAACAGCTTCATAAAAGATAATGGTAAAAGGATAATCCTTTAAAGCATTTAACTCCTGAATTTGCTTACTATCTTTCGCATTTAAGAACCCATAAAATAAAAAAGGAGAAGGTTCTAATCCAGAAGAAGTAAGGGCAGGAACAAAAGCAGTTGCTCCTGGAAGACTGATAACATTATAGCCAGCATCAATGACTCCACGAGATACAATATATCCTGGATCACTAATAATTGGAGTTCCTTGATCCGTAACAAGACCAAGATTCATACCCTCTTTTAGTCTAGAAACAACGTAATCAATCATCTTATTCTCATTAAATTCATGACAGCTTACTAATTTCTTCTTAATATCATAATGACTTAATAATAATCCAGTATCCCTTGTATCTTCACATAATACTTCGTCAACCATCTTTAAAACATTTAAAGAACGGACAGTAATATCATCCAAATTCCCAATAGGAGTTGGAATTAAATATAAACTGGGAGAATCATTATAACTTTTTTGAATCATTTTATCACTTCCACTTGTAATCTTTGATATTCATCTGTCATAGACCCATCATCTTGATATAAAATGAGAGGTTTATCTATTTTTAAACCCACACTTCCCTTTCTTTGTCCTTCCACAAGAACCAAAAAAGATTCTTTATCAATCTTTTCATGAATAAACTTCACACGTTTCGGTTCCAAATCATGATTTCGGAAAGCAGAAAGAATATCCATCAAACGATCAGCTCGATGAATCATACAAAAATTACCATGTTCTTTTAATACTTTTTTTGCACAATCACAAATTGTATCTAAATCAATTAGAATTTCATGTCTCGCAATTCTTTTCTCATAAGATAAATTCTTCGTACTCTCTTCTAAATCAGGAAAATAAGGTGGATTGCAAAGAACCAAATCATATTGATTGAGATGACTCGGATCTTGTGAAAAATCTTTTACATCCTGACAAGTAAGATGAATACGATCTTCTAATTGATTATAAGCAACAGAACGACAAGCTAAATCATATAATTTTTCTTGTATTTCAACGCCTTCAATACTTTTATCACATCTTCTAGATAAAATCAACGGAATAACACCATTTCCCGTACAAAAATCAATGATTTTATGATCTCTATGTCGAATCGTAGAATAGTTAGCTAAAACAATACTATCTAAAGAAAAAGAAAAATAGAGAGAATCCTGATAAATTTTTAAATTAGGATACCCTAATATATCATCCATTCTTTCCATTTCTCTTCTCACCAGGAAATTTCATAATTCCTTTATCTCCTAAATCAACAGAATATGTATTTCCAAATACATCTAAATCAACAACTTTTCCCATACCTTCAGGAGTATCCATAACAAGTCCTAATTTTGGTAAAGACTTCTTTAATTCAGTATAATTATCATTTTCATATCCTAAACAACATAATAATCTTCCACAAATACCATTAATCTTAGTAGGATTAAGTGCTAACATTTGATTTTTTGCCATGTTAATAGAAACACTATTAAAATCCGTTAAGAAAGAATTACAACATAAGAATAATCCACAAGGTCCAAGACCTCCAACCTTCTTTGCTTTATCACGGACACCAATCTGTCTAAGTTCAATACGAATCTTATACTTTTGAGCAAGCTTTTTTACTAAATCACGGAAATCCACACGATCCTCAGACATAAAAGATAATAAGATCTGAGATCCATCAAAATTTAAATAAGAATCAACAAAATTCATATTTAATTCTAATGTATTACTATATTTCTTAGCATCTTCTAAAGCTTTCAAAGCAAGATTTCTATTTTTAGAAATCGTCTTTTTATCTGTTTCACATGCTACTCTTAATACTTTTTTCAAAGGTAATACAAGATTTGCTTTCTTTTCAGAATAAGTCTCTTTAATAACAATACCATTTAAAAGACCATTTTCATTTTCAAAAATAACTTCTTCTCCCTTTTTTAAAGTAAGAGAATTAGGAGAAAGATAATAAATATTTTTAGTATCCTCTACCAAAACAACAACAACATCTATCATAGACTAGCCTCCAATCAATTTAGCAAATAAAGAATCAATCCATAATTTTAAATTCACATTAAAATCTAATTTAGGAATTTCCTCTTCTAATATAGAAAGATACCGAATAATCTCATCAGAATTCATATCTTTCAATAAAATAGCAATTTCATCTGACACATTTTCTGTATTTTCTAAATACGATAAAAGAACATTTTCAATTAGTAATAAGTGTTCTTTAATTACACTTTTATCAATAAAAGCGTCTTTCATGTAAGAATTATATTGGATAAAAAAGCTCTTTGGATGAACAACACATTCTAAAAAGTCCATAAAGGAATCATCTAGTTCAATGAAATCTCCTTTTTCTTTTAAAGATAACACCTGACACCTAGAAAGAATAGTTTCTAGGAGATGATAACGATTATCTGTTAATAAAAAAGCAATAATATCATCTTCAGGTTCCTCTAAAAACTTTAAAATCGTATTAGCAGAATATCCATTTAATTTTTCTGCTTCTTTAATAATATAAATTCTTTTATTTCCCAATAAAGACTTATTATTAAACTCTTTTTGTAAATCTGTAATTAATCCTTTGTTAATAACAGATGTATCAGAAGAAATAACTTGGATATCCGGATAATTACCACTATCAATTTGTTGCAAAATAGGATGATCAGAAGTAGATAATTCCTCATAAGAGCAATTACAAAGAATCATTTTAATGAAAAAATAAACATATTGCAAATCATCTTCATAATTATCTACTTCAATTAAATAAGCATGAGATACCTTATGATTAGCAAGTACTGCATCAATATAATGAATAAATTGTTTTTTAATAGTAGAAATCTCAGCCATAAAACCCTCTCACAACAAATTAAGATACTTCTTTTCGATCATTCAAAGCTCTTTCTAACGTTAAACTATCAATATATTCCATATCTGCTCCAATAGGAACCCCGTTTGCTAACTTCGTAATCTTAAGAGAAAAACCATCTAATATCTTCTTAATATATAAAGCAGTAGTTTCTCCTTCAATACTAGGTTTAAAAGCAAATATAATCTCATCAAAATGTTCATTTTGAATTCGATCTAATAATTTATCAATCCCAATATCTTCCGGATTAATGCCATCTAAAGGAGAAATCAAACCATTTAAAACATGATATTTTCCTTTAAACATACCAATTTTTTCAAATAAGAAAACACTTTTAACATCTTCCACAACACACAAAACCTTGGAATCTCTTTTTTCATCCTGACAAATAGAACAAAGGTCTTCTTCTGTTAAAACATTACAACGACTGCAAGGATGAACTTTTGTTCGAACATCTTCTAAGCTATCTTTCAACAAAGCAATTTGATCTTCATCAAAATCAAAAACAGAGAAAGCGAAACGTTCTGCTGTTTTTTCCCCTACACTCGGTAAACATTTAAAAGCTTCTATTAAATTCTTTAAACTATCTGGATACATAATAATTAAAATAATCCTGGAATATTTCCGAACTTACTCATTTTAGATTCAGTCATTTTATCAATCTTTTTATTAGCATCATTAATAGCAACAACAATCATATCCTCTAACATTTCAATATCATCTTTATCAAGACCATCTTCAGATTGAATCTCTACTTTCGTAACTTCTTTTGTACCTTTCATTGTAATTTTAACTAAAGAGCTTTCACCAACAAAATCCGTATTATCAATCTCCTCTTTAGCTTTCAACATATCTTTTTGTAAAGCTTGTGCTTGCTTTAACATAGCTTGCATATTCATAAACATTTCTCCTTTTACTCAATTTCCACAATATCTTCTCCAAATAAAGATATCGCACTATTAGATATTATATCATCATTCTTTATTTCTTCCAATACAAGATCAGGCTCCTTTTTCAATTCATAAGAAACATGATTCTTTAAGTTTTCAATATATTCATTCTTTAAGTTTTCCCAACGAGAATCCGAAATAATCGCAATATTTTTATTTGATTTTGTAATCTCATTATAAACATCATTTAAAGAAACAATATTCACCAAATTCTGATCAACAATCGCATCGGAATCATAGCTAATAATCATATCATTCTTTCCAACAACACGGATTTTAGAATCCAAAATAGAATTAACTAAATAACCTATTTTTTGATCAAAAGAAAAGTCTTTTAACAATTCAAAATTATTCATTTCTTCCTTTAATAGATTCTTATCAGCCGTAGCAAACGAATTATTAATACGAATAGACATAACTTCATCTAAATTTAAGATATTAGGAACAGAACGAATCATATCAACAGGTTGATAAGGAATCTCTTCTTCAACTTCAGTAGGAATAGGATCAATTTTCTCATCTATTTTTTCTACTTTTCTCTCTTCCTTTTTTGGTTCCATAATTTCTTCTTTTTTCTCTACAACAACCGGTTTTTCTTCAATAATAATCTTTTTATCCACAGGCTCTTTTTGCACATTTTTAATAGAATCATTCATAAATTTCAAAAGGAACATTTCAATGTATACCTTAGTATTACTACTCTTTTTAATATCATTCATCTTTTCATTCAAAAGATTCACAAACTCTTGTAATAACTCAATAGGAACAAAAATTTCTTTATTAGATAAATAATAATCCACAACCATATTTCTAGTATAATTAACAAATTGAATCATAATTTGAATCAAATTTTTACCACTATGATGGAAAGAATCGATCAACGATAATACTTTCTTAATATTTCCTGTCATAATAGCTTCCATAAAAGCATTTAAATCCTGATCAGAAACAATCCCATTTACATCATTAAAATCATCTAATGTTATCTTATCATCCGTATAAGAAACCATCTTATCTAGCATTCCTAAGGCATCTCTTAATCCACCATCAGAAAGCATAGCAATACGATCTAATACTTCTGGTTCAATTTTAATTTTTTCCTTCTTACAAACCATATCTAACCGTTCTCGAATAACGGAATCCGGTATTCTTTTAAAAGAGAAACACTGACATCTAGAGATAATAGTTTCCGGTACTTTTTGAGGATCTGTAGTAGCTAGAATAAAGATAACATGTTCAGGTGGTTCTTCTAATGTTTTCAACAATGCATTAAATGCCGCATCTGAAAGCATATGAACCTCATCGATAATATAAACCTTATATTTTAATTCGCTAGGTACTAAATTCACATTATTTCTAAGCTCTCTAATCTCATTTACTCCATTATTAGAAGCAGCATCAATCTCAAGTATATCAACACAATCATGAGAAAAAGACACTTCACAAGCACTGCATTTTTGACAGGCAACACCATCCACAGGAGAAAGACAATTCACATTTCTCGCAAAGATTTTAGATACCGTAGTTTTTCCAGTACCACGTGGTCCAAAAAACAAATAAGCATGCGTAAAATTATTATTTTTAATAGAATTTTTTAACGTCTTAATAATAGCATCTTGACCCACTACAGAATCAAAATCCATAGGACGATATTTACGGTATAATGCATGATACATAACAAAACCTCCCAACATCTTTATTATATAACAAAAAAGCAAAGATATTAACTATTTCTTTGCTTTTCAAAAAAAGAATTTAATATTTTTTTAGATTTATCCACAGCCAAATTAGACTGAAAGAAAACTTCTGGATTCACACGATCTTTTTGAAAGATCTTTACAATAATATCAGTATTATCAGAATCAGAATTAGATAAAGCAGAAAAAACATGACCAATTCTTGCTTGTTTGATTGCACTTGCACACATAGGACAAGGATCCAATGTGACATAAATATCACAATCTTCTAAACGCCAATTGTCAAGCTTTTTAGATGCTTTTTGGATTGCTAATATCTCAGCATGAGAAGTACAACAACCATCTTTTTCTTTATGATTATATGCTTTTGCAATCACTTGATCATTTAAAACAATCACAGCCCCAATCGGTACTTCATCTATTTCAAATGCTTTTTCTGCCATTTGAAAAGCAATATCAAAATACTTCTGATTCATAACTCCTCCATAAACAAAAAAATGTGCACATGGAAGGAGGATCTTAAGGCTGCTACCTTCCGATCCTGACCTGGTTCAATCACTTCCATTGCACGTTTATATTTTATTATAGATAAATAGAAAAGTAAACAAAAACAACGTTTTTTTCATACTTTTTTCTAATTTTGTTTCACGTGAAACAAATTATTTTTTTATCATTTTATTTCCCAGAAAATATTTTGATAATAATTGTTACACGTGAAACATATCATTTTTTAGCTAAAAATACCCTAAAATTATTTCCTGGGAAATAATTTTGGCCATTTTTCACGTGAAACATATAGATTTATTTCCCAAACATATGATTGAATAATTATAAAAAAAGGCTTATTTTAAGCCTTTTTTAAATATCATCTTCTGATTCATCATCCTCATTAGAAATATCAACATCAATATCTAAATCAGAATTTGGTTCTTCCTGAATTGTTTCAGAAGTGTCTTCCATTTGAGATTCATCATAAGAAACTTCTATTGGTTTTTCTTCAATTTCATCCTCTTCTTTTTCTTTTTCCACAAGTGCTACCGTCGAAAGTTTTTGTTCATCTTTTAAATTCATCAATCTAACACCTTGTGTAGCTCTCTTTAAAGTAGATACTTGTTCTAAAGGAAGTTTAATAATCATTCCACTATCCGTCATCATGATAAGATCTAAATCTTCTTCAGGTGCAAAACATTTCAAAGATACTAATGTACCATTCTTATCGGTAACATTATATGCTTTAACACCCTTACTACCTCTATGAGTTAAACGATATTCATCAATATAAGATTTCTTACCATAACCATTAGCAGTAACAATTAATACCATTTCTCCAGGAGTAACAGCATCAGCTCCTACAACGATTGCTCCATCTAATTCAATACCCTTAACTCCTGAACTACTACGTCCCATAGATCGAATTTCATTTTCATCAAAGCGAACCATACGTCCATTACTAGCTCCAATGACAATTTCATTTTTTCCACAGGTCTTTTTAACACTAATTAGCTCATCATCATCTCTTAAAACAATTGCAATCTTACCACTTCTACGAATACTATCAAACTCTTCAATAGCTGTACGTTTAACGATACCATTCTTAGTTGCAAATAATAGATACTTCGTATTTTCATCTCCAGGAGATACACTTAATATCGAACTAATGTTCTCTTCTTTTTCTAGTGGTAATAGATTAATAATTGGTAATCCCTTCGATTGTCTAGAGAATTCTGGTACTTCGTAACCTTTCATTCGATAGACTCTTCCTCTATTAGAGAAGAACAATAAATAATCATGAGTACTCATCGATAATATTTTTTCCACAAAGTCTTCTTCGTTGGTAGACATACCTTTAATACCAACTCCACCACGATTTTGTGTCTTATAAGTATCCGTTCTTAAACGTTTAATATAACCATTCTTAGTAAGATTAATAATAATATCTTCTTCTGGAATTAAAGATTCATCCTCAATATATTCAACAGCTGTCATATCAATATGAGTACGTCTTTCATCTCCATATTTTTGTTTAATTTCTAATAACTCATTCTTAATAACTTCTAGAACTTTCTGATCACTAGCTAAAATAGCCTTCAATTCTTCAATTAGTTTTAATAAGTCATTTAATTCATTTTCTATTTTTTCACGCTCTAAGCCCGTTAAACGACGTAATCTCATTTCAAGAATTGCATTAGATTGAACATCTGTTAATCCAAAGTTCTTCATTAATCCTTCACGAGCTTCATCATCATCTTTTGCTCCACGGATAATTTTAATAACAGCATCAATATTATCAAGAGCAATCTTTAATCCTTCTAAGATATGAACTCTCTTTTCAGCAACATCTAAATCAAAACGCGTTCTACGAATGATAACTTCTTTTTGATAATCAATATACTTAACAATAATTTCTTTTAAACCAAGTGTCTTAGGAACACCTTGATCTAACATTAAGAAGATAATTCCATAAGTAGTTTGAAATTGGGTATGTTTAAACAATTTATTTAAAACAACTTGTGCATTAGCATCCTTCTTTAAAGTAATCGTAATCTTAATACCATCTTTTAAATCAGAATGATAATCAGCAATACCATCAATAATCTTATTATGAACAAGTTCAGCAACTTTATTCTTTAATTCTAAGGTATTAACTCCATAAGGAACTTCATCCACAATGATATATTGTTTTCCATTTTCCTCATGAATCGTTGCTTTACTACGAACAGTAATCGTTCCCCTACCGGTTTCATAAGCTTGTCGAATACCACTATTACCTAAAATAATAGCTCCCGTAGGAAAATCAGGTCCCTTAATATATTTCATTAATCCCTCTAAATCAATATCAGGATTATCAATATAAGCAACACAGCCATCAATTACTTCTCCTAAATTATGAGGAGGAATATTAGTAGCCATACCAACAGCAATACCAGTAGTTCCATTAACTAAAATATTAGGGAATCTAGAAGGTAATACTTCCGGTTCTCTTTCACTCTCATCAAAGTTAGGAGTAAAATTAACCGTATCCTTATTAATATTTCTTAATAATTCCAATGATATTTTAGAAAGTCTAGATTCTGTATAACGCATAGCAGCAGCACCATAACCTTCGATATTACCTAAGTTACCATGGCCATCTACT
>JAGCSA010000016.1 GCA_017964405.1 Bacilli bacterium | reverse complement strand
ACAATTCCATAGACAATATCTAGGTCTGCAATCTTTTCTTTGATATTTTTTAAATAATTGATTTCTGCTAATACTCCTAATGCAATTAGAATTCCTCCAATCACATAAGAGATTGCAATAATCGTTGCTTCTGATTGGACAATTAGCATAATCGCTAATCCTATTAAAGCAATCGAGCTAATAATAGATGATTTTGTGAATTTGGATATAATTTCTTTCATATTTACCTCCCTATTCTATTTCTATTATATCATGACTTATATACTAAGAATGCTAATAATAATTCTGGATCTTTTCCTCTTACAACAATTTCATAGATTAAATCAATAATAGGAATGGATACTTCTTTATCTTTTAATAATTGATAAATAGATTCCAATGTATAATAACCTTCTACTGTTGTATTCTTTAAGTATTCTTCTAATTCTTTTTTATCTGGCTTTTCTCCAATTAATTTACCAAAACTATAATTTCTACTCTTTTCTGTTGTACAAGTTAAAAGTAAATCTCCAATTCCTGCGAAAGATAATACCGTTCTTGTATCGCAATTAAAAGCATGCAAGATATTTTCCATATCATGGATAGCTTCTGCTATTAACATAGCTTTGGTTGATTCATTCGCTTTTAATCCTGCTAACATTCCTGCTGCTAAAGCAATGACGTTCTTAATAGAACCACAAATTTCAACTCCTACCACATCTGTTGTTTCTCTTAACTTAATATAATTATTCTGTAGAGCTTGTCTTGCCAGTAGTATTGTCTCTGGTGCATGAGAAGCAATGGATAATCCTGCAGGCATTTTGGTAATTAAGTCGATTGCAAAACTTGGTCCACTGATTACTGCAATATTTCTGGTATCTAGATACTTTTCTACAATCTCATTCATGAATAGACCAGTACCTTGTTCAATTCCTTTAGTTGCAATAATGATATGATTCCCTTTGATAAAAGGTTTCATCTCTTTGCATAGAGAATCTACAAATGCTGCGGGAATCGCAATGATTAATAAATCTTTGTCTTTAATACATTCTTCTACACTTGTTGTAATTTCTACTTCCTTATCCATTTTAAATCCTGGAAGTAATTTTTCATTCCCTCTATTCTTTTTAAGAGCCTCTGCTTCTTCTGGAAATTTTGTCCACATCGTTACTTCGTGACGATTATGAACCAAAATACTACTTAAAGCCATCCCATAGGCTCCTGTTCCAAATAATCCTATTTTCATGTTTTCTCCTTAACTTATTGTAATTTCACAATCTGTTGGAACAATTTGTACAAATGTATTTCCATCATTTAATGTAATTTCTGTTCCATCTTCATATGTATAAATTGTTTTTCCTTCTCTGGTAGTCTTAGACCATTGAATTGGTAAACTATAACCATCTGTTATATAATAACCTGTTCCTTTTCCCACTGTTTCTAGTTGTTGTCTTCCTTCTGGATCCATCGTCTTGTTAGGAACTTTTTCAATAATAATATTCTTATAATGTAATTGATCTCCTGATTTTCGATCATATTGTGCTTTTCCATTAGAAGATCTTAAATAATAGCTATGAGAAGAATCATAAGCATATGTTCTATATTCATCTTTTGAATATGGAATTTGAATCTTATCTGCTACTTGTGGAGTATAGTTTGTATTCGATAAATCAATTTCATCAGCACTATAATCAAATAATCTCCAATCAGAACTTTCTTGACTATAAGAAGATGTTTGTAAGAATGTTTTTAAATAACTCATTCTTGTAAATACATTATGAGGAGCAATCGAATTTGTATCTCTTCTAAAAGGAGAAGAATCTGTTAATCCATTAATATTATCAATACTTAATTTTGTAATATCATCTTCTGCATAAGGACTCCATCCATAATGTA
Source organism: Bacilli bacterium (assembly GCA_017964405.1). Classification (GTDB taxonomy): domain Bacteria; phylum Bacillota_I; class Bacilli_A; order RF39; family UBA660; genus UBA3789. The sequence goes on along the minus strand of JAGCSA010000016.1, from coordinate 3,257 downwards.
CATAGATCGCATCACTTTCTAAAGCATAATCTAAGAAATAATGTCTAGAACTACGAATTGGTCCAATTAGATTAACATCCTTATCTTTATAGATAGCCATAATTCTTGTAATTCCACCTTCTACAATGATTTCATAGTTTAAATAAGAATCTTGTAATCCGGCATGTTTCGCATCCCCAATCGCATTATCAATCATAACAGCAATGGGTCTTTCATTACTTTCCTCATCAAATACTGTTAGTTTTTTTACTTCTGCTGGTGTTGGTGATTGTGTTTTTACAGGTACTTGAGGAGTTTGTTTTTGTGTATTTCCACCCTTTAATACCATATATGTTATGATTAAGATCAAAGCAGCTACTACTAAGAATCCTGCTAAGATTATATATATCATTTGTGGATTACTGTCTTTTCCTTTTGATTTTTCTTCATCATCGTCTATATCAAACTTCATGTTTACCACCTCTACTTTATTTTAACATTAATTGAAAAAAAATCCTATCACAAAATGTTAAGTTCTTTGTTTTTTATGATTCTCTTTTGACTTTATCCATGTTTTTCTTTATACTTAGGTTGAGGTGATTGTTACGAAAATCAATCATATTGAACCAACGGATTCTTTGTTAGAACAAGATAAATACAAGATTAAAAGAAGAAGTAAAATTGGAACGATTGTTGCTTTCTTCTTATCAGGTGTTGTTCTTGCGACTAGCCTTAGTCATATTCCTAAAAAAGCATCTGAACCTACGGTCCATGATCTTGTCTCTCCTTTTCAGATTGAGACGAATATCGATGATATTAACAATATGAATCTGATCTTAAATGATGATAATTGTGGAGATACTTTCTTCCGAGATGTCGTTGATCAGTTAAAAGAAGATGGAATTCATTTAACTGTTGTAGAAAATAGTACCGATATTAATGAAAATAATGCAACTGTTGTAACCTTAGATCAACAATATAGTGCAGGAGCTGGTACCATTATTTTTGCTCCTTATGATAATGCAAGAGTAGGTCATTCTGATTCCTTAGCTTTATCCATGCAAGCTGCTTTTCAACAGAATGGATATATTGTTGATAATATCTCTTGTGGACAAGTTGGTTATTTCCAAGATGATGATGGTGTTATTCATTCTTCTGTTCCGACGAATACAGAAAATGAAATTCATGAAGGATATGATACCAGTTTCGTAACAATTTCATTTGGAACCCTCAATCAAAATCCAGAATGGGTTGCTAAAAGTATAGAAAATGGTCTTGCTAGACAAGTTTATTATTTAAAAGAAGGAGACGATCAAACTGATCTTATCTATCGAGCAAGTTCTACGGATTCTTTAGAAGATGTATCCAATTACTTTGGAACAGATCCCACTCATTTAAAACAACAAAATCAAATGGAGGGAGATACTTTCTTAGAAAATCAAACTATTGTCAATCCTTCTGTTTCCGATATGAAAGCCTTTAACTCTACAGGAGATTTCCTAATAGAGGGAGAAAAAACAAAAGCATATTAAAAAGAAGTATATACTTCTTTTTCCTTTAGGAGGTTTTTATGTATCATATATTATTTGTCTGTTATGGAAATATTTGTAGAAGTCCTATGGCAGAAATGATCTTTAAAGATATTGTCATTCAAAATCATAAACAATTTCTATTCTATTGTGAATCGAAAGCTACTAGTATGGAAGAAATTGGAAATGGTCTATATCCCAAAGCAAAAGATGTATTAGAAAAACACAACGTTACAATCGAAAAACATATTGCTTCTCGGATTCAAAAAGAAGATTATGAAAAGTTTGATCTCATCATTGGAATGGATTCTCAAAATATCAGTACTTTAAAATCTTTCTTCCAAGGAGATCCAAAGAATAAGATTCATTCTCTCATGTCTTATACCGGAAGAGAAGAAGAAATAGAAGATCCCTGGTATACTGACCGATTTGAGAAAGTTTATCAGTTAATCAATGAAGGATGTATCGCCCTATTCAACCAGTTAGTTACGGATTATCAGAATGAGGCAAATCAATAGAAAAATATTGATTAGCCTCATTCTTTATGTTATAATCTTATTCGAACCGATGAGATATTTCATTAGGGGATTAGTTAAATGGTATAATAATGGTCTCCAAAACCACTGTTGGGAGTTCGATTCTCTCATCCCCTGCCATTTAAGAAGAATAAGTAGCAGTGATGCTACTTTTTTTATATCATGGCATGGGCTTCGGTTTAAAAAGGTCCACTCACGGGGTGGCATAGTCCATTCATGGGCCCTTTTTAAACATTTTCCATGTTGGTTTCTTCCAGCAGTCGTTTGTTGACTTCTTTCTATAAGTTGAAAAAAATGAAGGGAGATTTTTTATTATGACAGAGCAAACCATTGCAGAACTTACAAATTTTTTTCAACAATTTAAAGTGGGAGGTGACAAAACTCCTGCTCAAAGTAATCTATCTTTTGATGATGCTAGAGATTACTTTTTTAGGAACATGGTAGAGAGGGGACTAGCGGACGCGACCATGAAATTCTACAAAAATAAATTAGGAGCATTCAGAAAGTTCTTAGTGCAGATCAAAAAGGTCCAAACTTTAGAATTAGTAACTGAAGAAGAAATAAAATTTTATTTCAACTCAAAATATTCCAAGAAAAAGACAGGTTATTATAATTGCCATGCACGTGCACTAAGAGCATTCTTTAATTATCTTGAAAAAGATGGATATTTAATCGCCAGTCCCGCTCACAATATAAAACCTAAAAAAGTTAGAAAGGAAAAGATAGATTACTTCACAATAGACCAAGTGCGAAAGATGCTTACTTCGTTTGATTTAAGATACAAGTCCGAAATACGTAATCTATTATTAGTTATGGTTTTACTAGATACTGGGGTACGTAATAGCGAACTTGTTAAAATCAAACTTGAAGATATCAATCTTAATGATAGAAGTATTTATATATACGCAACTAAGACTAATACATTTCGCACGGTCTATTATTCGAAAGAAACAGAGAGATTACTCAATGTTTACCGTCGTGAAGTTTTAAAAGGAGCAGAAAAAGGACCGCTATTTACTCAGTTTTATCAAACGTGTAACGAACCTATCCTAGGCACACAAATAAAACCAGAAGTTGTTTATAGAGTCCTAGCAGTTAAAGCTAAAAAGTTATTTGGAGATGACGTTAGAATGAACCCGCATACGTTCCGTCACACGTTCGCGACGCATTTTGTAATTAATGGGGGCGACGCTTTTTCACTCCGCGATCTTTT
>JAGCSA010000015.1 GCA_017964405.1 Bacilli bacterium | reverse complement strand
GAAGAATTAGAAAATTATATCGACCAAGAACAAAAAGAGATTAAAAAGAAATATCATGTTAATAAAGTATATGCACCAGCTGACTTGGATATTGTAAAAGAGACAACGTTTGATAGTAGAATTGTATCGGTAGAAGATATCTATGAAGAAATCAAAGATAAATCACCTTTTACTATCAGTGGATATGTCATTAAAATAAAAGGATTAGATACAACAACAGAAAATGGAAAAGTTGTAAAAGGAACGACTCAAAAGATTTATGTTACAGAAAAAAGTATATTTACGAATTCCATTGAAAAAACAGTAAAATCATTTATTTCAGAAGTAGATTATAAGAATTATGCAGAAGATACACAACCAGAAATAGAAGATGTAGGTCAATATATTGAAAATATTTATATTAAGAATAAGATTACGATCAAAAAAGATTTAATTCCTGTTGATAAAAAAATCTATCAAACAGAAGAAGAACTATCACAATATCTATTATTTGGAACAACCGATAAACAACAAACGTATACGATTCAAGCAGGAGATACCATTCCAGATGTAGCTTTCAATAATAGGATTTCTACGCAAGAATTTTTAATTGCAAACCCAGATCTACAAGATGAAAACAGTTTATTAACACCAGGACAAATCGTGACACTAGGGATTTTAAAACCACAATTCAGTGTAGTAGAACAAGATAGAGTAGTATTCAGAGAAGAGAAAAACTTCTCAACTGAGACAAGATATGATAATGATAAATATGTAGGATGGAGTGAAGTCATCCAAGCAGGGGTCAACGGAGAAAACAAAGTAACACAGGTTGTATTAAAAGTAAATGGAGTCATCGAAAGCAGAACTCCTATTAATACAGAAACATTAAAAGAACCAATAAATGAAATCATCGTAAAAGGTGGAAAACAATCTCTATATTATGGTTATGGATCACCACTTCCATATGCAGGAGAATGGGGATGGCCAGCAACTTGTGCTTCTATCTCTAGTCCGTTCGGATATCGTTGGGGTTATCTTCACGATGGTACCGATATCGCAGGATGTGGATATGGATCAAATATCTTTGCTGCTCAAGCAGGAACCGTTGTTATTTCAGAAAAGAAATATGGTGGATATGCCGGTGGATATGGAGATAATGGAGAATATATCGTCATTGATCATCATAATGGATACTACAGTTTATATGCTCACCTTTGCCCAGGATGTCGTTCCGTTCAAGTAGGAGACTATGTAGAAAAAGGGCAACCAATCGGTGGTATGGGAATGACAGGAGCTGCAACAGGAGTACACTTACACTTCGCAATTTGGTATGGATATCCTTATAAAGGAGGAACTGCATTAAACGCAATGCAATTCTATTAAAATGAAGATTAAAACAATTGCCAGTGGATCAAAAGGAAATTGTTCAATTGTGTTATGTAAAGATACAAATTTAATCATTGATATGGGAATTTCCTTCTTAACGTTAAAAAAGACATTAGAAGAGAATTCCCTTTCTTTTGATGATTTTTCTGGTATCTTAGTAACCCATTGTCATAAAGACCACACAAAAGGACTCGCAACCCTTATGAGTAAAACAAAATTAGACGTCTATATTCCAGAAGATATGTATGACAGTCTAAAAGAATTTGTACCATACCCAAAATGTAAGTTTATAGAAGATAAATTTCACATCAATGATGTAGAAATAGAGTTAATTCATACTTCTCATGATGCTCCATCTTCCGTAGGTTATATCATCCAACAAGAAAATAAAAGCCTAGTATATGTAACGGATACTGGATATATTAATAGAAAATATCTAGAAAAGATGAAAGATAAAAACTGTTACCTAATAGAAAGTAATCATGATGAAGTGATGTTAATGGATGGACCATATCCTAGATTCTTAAAAGAAAGAGTTATCAGTGATAGTGGACATCTATCCAATCGCACAACAGCCGGTTATTTACAGAAAATCATTGGTAAAAATACAAAAACCATTATTCTTGCCCATCTAAGTGAAACCAACAACATACCAGAAAAAGCCTTAGAAGCGATAGCAGAACAAGAATTACCAAAGAATATTCAAGTATTAATCGCAGATCAATATAAAGAAGGACCTATGATAGAGGTGTAATATGATAAAAATAATTACAGTAGGACAAATCAAAGAAATCTATCTAAAAGAAGCCATCGAAGAATATAAAAAAAGACTCAGTAAATACACGAATCTAGAAATCATAGAATTAAAAGATGAAGGATTAGTAGAAGAAGAGAAATCGATCAAATTAGAAGCAGAAAAGATAGAAAAATATATGAATGAAAAAGACTATATCATTACCCTTGAAATAGAAGGAAAAGAGTATACGTCCCTAGAATTTGCAGAAAAGCTCAGAACGATTCAAATAGAATATCCCAATATAACCTTTATTATTGGAGGAAGCTATGGATTATCTGATTCGATTAAACAAAAAGCTAATCTGCACTTATCTTTTTCTAAAATGACATTCCCTCATCAATTGTTCAGAGTCATTTTATTAGAACAAATCTATCGAGCATATAAAATTAATCATAATGAGAGTTATCATAAATAGGAGGACTTATGATTGGAAATAATTGGGATACTCTCTTAAAAGAAGAATATCAAAAAGAGTATTTTCAAGATCTATTAGATTTTATCAAAAAAGAATATAAAGAAAAAACAATCTATCCGAAACAAAACGAAGTATTTAATGCCTTCCGATATACAGATTTTGATCACGTAAAAGTAGTTATTTTAGGACAAGATCCTTATCATGGACCCAATCAAGCAGAAGGATTATCCTTTTCTGTGAAAGATGAGGTCTTAAAACCACCATCTTTGCAAAACATTTTTAAGGAACTAGAAAGTGATTTGGGAATACCATTTCCAGAACATAACTCCCTAAAGCCATGGGCAAAACAGGGCGTTTTACTTCTAAATGCAGTCTTAACGGTAGAAGAACATAAGCCAACTTCTCACAAAGAGAAAGGTTGGGAGACTTTTACAGATGACATTATCAAAATCATCAATCAAAAAGAAAAACCAGTTGTCTTCATCTTATGGGGAAGTTATGCAAGAGCAAAAAAAGAACTCATTACGAATCCGAAACACTTGATTATTGAGTCTGCTCATCCATCTCCCTTTTCCGCTAGAAATGGATTCTTTGGAAGCAAACCCTTCTCAAGGACAAATGAGTTTTTAAGAAAAACAAATCAAAAAGAAATAGATTGGAGAATCGAATGAAAAGAATCAAAGAAAATTTCACAACCTATTATATAACCTTCTGTATCTATGCATTGATCGGATGGTTATATGAAGTATTATGGATGTGGTTTGTAGTACCACCTAAACACTTTACGAATAGAGGGGTCTTACTAGGACCATTCCTACCAATCTATGGATTTGGAATGTTAATCCTATTGGTATTATTAAAGAAACTTCTATCAAAAAAACATCCTATCAAAAATAAAAGTTACTTTCTTGTTGGTATTCCTACATTAGTAACTTTTATCTTCACAACCATCATTGAATATACAACAACTCCTAAAATCTTAAAAGTAGGAGAATATCTACAAAGATATGGAATTGTCTTAATAATCGTAAATCTCATAGTCTTAGGAATTATCTATCTCATCTTAAAATTCACAAAGAATCCAAAAGTCAAAGAAATCGATCTAACAATTCTATTAGTATTCTTAGGAATTTGGATTATCACAACTGTTATTGAATATGTTTCTCATTTTGTGATAGATAATTGTTTTCAAATCCAACTATGGGACTATACCAAAGATTTCTTAAATATTCATGCAAGAGTCAATTGGGACGCCTCTAGAAACTTTGCAATAGGAGGAACATTCCTTCTCTATACCGTACAACCATTATTAAATAAATATCTACCAAAGTTATCGGAGAAAAAGAAGTTAATCATAACACTGATCATTGGAATTCCTATGGCTTGTGACTTTATCTTCCATGTCATTTTAAAAATCATTTAATCCACAGAATCTGTGGATTTTTTTGTATAAAAAAAATCACTTTTCAGTGATTTTATTGTGTAATAGAAGATAATCCACCAATCGCAAGTACGGTAATCAATACAATAATAGTGATACAGAAACCAATTAAGAATGCACAGAAATAACTTCTTGCATAATTCTTCAAGTTGATGTTCTCCGTTCCACCTAATGCAAAAACTAATAACATGATAAATCCAACCAAAGGAATAGAGAATAATATTTGATATCCAAAGTATCCCCATGCAGAGATTGGTTTGTATTCTGCTGGAATAGTAACTTGATTCATAAGACACACCCTTTCATCAACATTATATCAAAAAAGAAGTTGGATTTGAAGAATTAATCCTAGAAAAGGAATAAAAAAATGATATAATAAAATCAGAGGTGAAAGTGTGAAAAAAAGAATAAAATTATTAATCCTTTGTATGTTGATGCTTCCAATCCTATGTATCCCAGTAAAAGCCATCTCATCTTTATGTATGTGGAAAGTAGGAGAGGATTATATAACAGTCGCAAATTCGACTGAAAATGTTTCTCTTACCAAAGAAAAAGGAAAGGAAAACAAGATATATACTCTTCATCTAAAGAATTATAATGGGGGACCAATTGTATTAGAAGGAGCCGATCCAACTTACGAGAATGATGAGTTTATTATAGAACTAGAAGGTACCAATACTATTACAGCAGATGATGTAGGAATTGATTTATCCACTTATCCTAAAGTAAAAATTCAATTCCAAGGGACAGGAAATATTACCATCAATGCATTTGTACCGATTTCCAATGAAAAATATAGAAATGGAGTTTATATCAGTCCTTCTGAGACCATTATAGAAACAAAAAATGAAGAGCATGGAACAGATGAGATCAATACAACAGAAGACTCAGATATTAATAATACAACGGATACAGTCGAAATAAAAGAAG
>JAGCSA010000014.1 GCA_017964405.1 Bacilli bacterium | reverse complement strand
CTTGGTCGATATAATTTTCTAATTCTTCTCTGGATTCAATTAATCCAAGGGATTCTCCTTTTAAATAGACTCTGTATAGATCTCTTGGTTTATTCGAAAAACTAGTAAACCCAGATGTGAAACAGATGATTCCTATTAATAGGATTGTTAATACTATTTTTTTATTCACTTGGTTTTCCCTCCCCATTTTTTTCTTTTTCTTTTCTTAAATTTAAGAATGTTGATGTATTCTTTTTAAATAATAATTCAATGGTTGCGGTTGGTCCATTACGGTGTTTTCCAATAATTAATTCACTAATACTATTATTGTCTTCTGTTCTTGCTTCTTTATTATAATAATCATCTCGATATAAGAATGCGACGATATCGGCATCTTGTTCAATGGATCCGGATTCTCTTAAATCGCTCATCAATGGTCTCTTATCATCTCTTGCTTCTACTCCACGAGATAATTGGGATAGTGCCACTACTGGTACTCCTAATTCCATGGCAAGTGTTTTTAAACTTCTGGAAATATCAGATACTTCTTGTTGACGATTGGCTCCATAATTCTTTCCACCAGATAATAATTGTAAGTAGTCTACTACGATTAATGCTAATCCTTTTTCAGAACTTGCTAATCTTCTACATTTCGCTCTTAATTCTCCAATCGTGATACCTGGAGTATCATCCATTACTAAATTGGTATCTGCTAATTGAGAAGCAGCTTCATTGATACGTTTCCAATCGGTATTCATTAAGTTTCCTGTTCTTAATTTAAATCCATCGATTTGTCCTAGAGAAGCTAAAATACGCATGGCTAATTGTTCTGCACTCATCTCTAAGTTAAATAGTACTACTGATTTATCTTGTGTCATCGCAACATGGGTTGCTAAGTTCAAAGCAAAGGCCGTTTTTCCCATAGCAGGTCTTGCGGCAATAATAATTAATTCATTGGGATGAAGTCCGGTTGTAATTCTATCTAGATCATACCATCCTGTTTCTAATCCAGTTACTTCTCCTTTATGTTCTGATAATCTCTCTAAATCCGATTTTGTTTTTGCAACGATGTCTTTCATACTTCTAAATTCAGAAGAGGTTCTTCTTTTTACAATATTTAAAATCTTCTTTTCAGAATTATCTAATATTTCATTGATGGTTTCTTCAGAAGAATATCCTTCTTGTGCAATTTCTTCTGCGGTTGTGATTAATCCTCTTAATACACTGGAATCTTCTACACTCTTGATATAGTAATCAATATTACTAGCCGTTGGTACATAGTTTAATACTTCTGTTAAATATTCAACTCCACCTACTTCTGATAATTCATTTTTCTTTTTCAAATAACTAGTGACTGTTGTAATATCAATGGGAGTTGCCTCATCTTGAAGAGCAATCATCGTTGCGAAGATTTTGGCATTTTTTTCACTATAAAAAGACTCTGGTGTAAGCGATTCTGCCGCTTTTTGAAGTGCATATTTCGATAAAAAGCATGATCCTAATACGGATTCTTCTGCTTCTAAATTGTTTGGTAATGCTCTTGTTGGCATAGGATCACCTCTATTTAATGACGTGTACTTTTACTTCAGCATCTACTTCTGGATATAGATGAATTATTACATTATGAAATCCTAATGATTGAATCGTATTTTGAATTTCAATTTGACTTTTTTCAATCTCGTATCCCTTTTTTTGTAATTCATCTTTTATTTGTTTTACACTGATACTTCCGAAGACTTTATCTCCTTCTCCTGTTTTTACTTTAAATTCTAGTGTTTCTTTTGCAATTGTTTCTTTTACTTTTAATGCTTTTTTCTTATTTTCTTCATCTTGTTTTTCTTTTCTTGCTAGTTCATTGTTTAACTTTGTTAAGTTTTCTTTTGTTTTCTTAACAGCATATCCATTCTTAATTAAATAATTCTCAGCATATCCGTCTTTTACGGTTTTAATTTGCCCCTTTTTACCTTGATTTTTTAAATCTTTGATAAAAATAACTTCCATTTTATTCGCCTTCTTCTTTAATTAATTTTTTTACCTCTTGTTCTACTTTACTGATGGTTGTATCTTCAAAGGTTGCTGCTCCACTGGTAGCATCCCCTCCTCCACCTAATTTATCTAATATTATATGAATATCATAATTTCCTAAACTTCTAGCACTTAGTCCGATTGTATCTTTTCCTATCTTTCCTATTACAAAAGAGGCTTCTATATTATTGAAGAATAATAAGGTATCTGCTACTTTTGCTAGATCTTCTCTTCTATATTGGGTATAAGGAGTTGCTTTCGTAAAAGCTACATTTCCTTGTAAGGTTTCAATAGATGCTAGTAGTTTTTGTCTTTCTGCATAATCTTCAATATTCTGTTTTAATAAGTATTGTACTTTTTTAGCACTGGCTCCTAAGCTTGCTAGGAAATAAGCTGTATAATAGGTTTCTGCTGTCGTATTCAACGTAAAGTTATTGGTATCTAATACCATTCCTGATAGAATGATGGTCGCGTAATAAGATTCTAATTCGACATCATAATATTCTATTAGATTTGCAATCATTTCACAAGTACTAGATGTTTTATTATCAATAATCATTTCTGCATTTTGAATGGTTGTTTTTCCTGTTTCATGGTGATCGATAATAATTCTATTTTTAATATGATCTAATACTTTATCATTCTGAATTAAATCTTTTTTATTGGTATCTAATACAATTAATAAGTTTTTGGATTGTCTAGGATATAAATGAGATTCTACTTCTTCACTTCGAATAATCTCAATGCAACCTTCTAACTCTCTTAATACTTTTTCTACTCCCATTTCATGGGTTCTATCGTCTATAATGATGTAACATTTTTTCTTTTTTCTTTTTAAGATCATGTACATTCCAATTTGGCTACCTAAAGCATCTAAATCTAGATTTTTATGTGCCATTAGGAATACTGTTTTTGCATGAAAAATTGCTTTATTGAGTTTTCTACGTTCTTTGATAATTCCCATATTTCCTCCTATAAAGTCCCATTTTCATTATATACTAAAAATCCTTATTTGTCTAATAAAAGCAAGGTCTTATGAGAACAAAAAAATGTAGTAAAAACTACATTTTTATTTTGTATATGGTAATAAAGCAATTGAACGTGCTCTTTTGATTTGTTTAGAAATAAATCTTTGATGTTCTGCACAGTTTCCTGTTACACGTCTAGGTAAAATTTTACCTTTTTCATTTATATATTTCTTTAATTGCTCTGGATCTTTCCAATCAACGGTTTTTCCAGTACACATAACACATACTTTTTTCTTTCTACGATTGAATTCTGCCATGTTTACTCCTCCTTTTCATAATTAGAATGGTAATTCATCGTCACTAATTTCGATACTTGATCCGAAATCAGCAAATGGATTACTATCTATGTCTGTTCCCTTTGGTTCTGGAGCATCTCCAAAATCATATGGGGTTGGTTCTGCATTCTTTGCAGAACTATTCATATTATTAGAATTACTTGAGGAATTCTTGGATCCTAAAAATTCAACATTATCAGCAACTACTTCTGTTACATATCTCTTTTGACCATTTTGATCATCGTAACTTCTTGTTTGAATTCTTCCATCAATTGCTACTTGGCTTCCTTGTGTTAAAAAGTTTTTAACATTTTCTGCTTGTTTTCTCCAAACAACGATATTGATGAAATCGGCTTCTCTTTCACCGTTTTGATTTGCAAAGTTTCTGTTTACTGCTAAAGAGAATGTTGCAACGGCTGTATTACTTCCTGTATATCTTAATTCAGGATCACGCGTAAGTCTTCCTATTAAAAATACTTTATTCATAACTTATACCTCTTTTATTATTAGTCTTCTACTTTTACAACGATATGACGTAATAAACTTTCGTTAATTCTAGCAACACGTTTAAATTCTTCTTCTGCAGCAGCAGTAGCTTCTACTACAAATAAGTAGTAATATCCAGTTGTGAATTTTCTTACTTCGTAAGCTAATTCTCTTTGACCCATTGGTTTTTCTTCGATAATAGTTGCTTTTGCATCTGTTAAAACCTTTTTCATAGCATCAGCAGTTTTTCTAATTTCTGCTTCCTCCATATCTGGTCTAACAACGAACATAATTTCATATTTATTCATTATTTTCCACCTCCTTTTGGACATAAGACTGTTTCAAAACAGTAAGGAGTATTTAAAATACTCGAAGGTATTATAACAAAAAGTATATGGATTGTCTATAAATATAAAGAAAAAAGTGTTATTTTTTAACACTTTTAAACGTTGAATCTAAAATGACAGATGTCTCCATCTTGCATTAGATAATCTTTTCCTTCTAGCCTTGCTTTTCCAGCTTCTTTTACTTTTAATTCAGAACCACATTCGATTAAATCTTCATAAGACATCACTTCTGCTCGAATGAATCCTTTTTCAAAGTCTGTATGAATAATTCCTGCACACTCTTTGGCATTCATTCCTTTTTTAAAGGTCCATGCTCTTACTTCATCTTTTCCTACTGTGAAATAAGTTGCTAATCCTAAGATATCATAGGTTGCTGTTATTAATTTATTTAATCCAGATTCTTCAATCCCTAATGCTTCTAACATTTCTTGTTTGTCTTCTTCTGATAATTCTGATAAATCTTCTTCTACTTTTGCACAAAGACTTACTACTTTTGCGTTTTCTTTATCCGCATATTCTTTTACTAGTTTTACGTATTCATTATCAGGGTTTCCTAATTCACTTTCTTTGATGTTTGCTAGATAGATAATTGGTTTTGCTGTTAAGAAACTATAGGTTTTGATAATCTTTTTTTCATCTTCTGACAAATCTAATTGTCTGATTGGTTTGTTTTCTTCTAAGGCTTTCTTACATTTTTCTAGGGTTTCTACTTCTAATAAATCGTTCTTATCTTTGGTTGTTTTTGCTTTCTTAGAAACTTTTTCTAATCGGTTTTGAATGACCTCTAAGTCTGCAATCGATAATTCTAGATTAATGGTTTCAATGTCTCTGATTGGATCAATATTTCCTTCTACATGGATGATTTTTCCATCATCAAAGCATCTTACTACTTCTACGATGGCATCTACTTCTCTGATATGAGATAGGAATTTATTTCCTAATCCTTCTCCTTGGGATGCTCCTTTTACTAATCCTGCTATATCGGTAAACTCATATGCTGTTGGGATGAAACGATTTGGTTCATACATTTCTTTTAATCGATCCATTCTTTTATCTGGGACTGTTACCACTCCTACATTGGGTTCAATGGTTGCGAATGGATAGTTTTCTGCTAATATTTTTTGATTGGTAATTGCATTAAATAATGTTGATTTTCCTACATTTGGTAATCCTACGATTCCAGCTGTTAAACTCATAATAACACCTCTTTTTGTACGTGTTTATTATAACATAGTTTTTTCTTTTATTCATAAAAAAATCATATCTTTCGATATGATTTAGATTGTTGGTCCTACACCTGGTCCAATTGGTAGTCCAATTAGATACCATATTACTACGATTAAAATCCATGTTAAGGATATTAATAAGAAGTATGGCGTTATTAAGGATAAAGCACCTCTAATGGTATATGGTTTGTTTTTATTTAAATTATAAGCATTTAAGTATCCAATATAGATGACAAAAGATGCTAGTAATGGAGTATATCCTTTGGTCATAGAATCTCCTACTCTCATGACAATTTGAGCAAATTGTGGAGAAATATTTGACTGCATAAATAATGGTACGACAACTGGTGAGAAAATTAACCATTTATTGGCAGCTGATGTTAAGAAAAGGTTAGAGATTGCTAAGATGATTAATGTTACGATAATTAATGGTACCCCACTAAATTGCATATGTTCTAATGCTGTTGCTAACCAAGAAGATACTACGACTCCTATATTACTCTTTCTGAATACTGCTATAAATTGAGCAGCTACAAACATTAAGATAAAGATACTTCCAATATTATTGAAGTTACGACTTGCATTTTCTACAATTGCCCGATCATTTTTAATGGATTTACTTCCAATTCCATAGGCTATTCCTGTTAAAACAAAGAATAAGGATACTAAATACGTAAATCCATCTTGGAAATAGGCATTATCTCCAAATAATTGATAAACATAAGCTTTTTCTTTTAAATCCAGTAATACTCCTGAAAATGGTAGTTTTGGAATTAATGCATAGACAAAGAAGATTCCAAATAGAATGGATACAACTAATGCATATCGTAATCCTCTCTTTTCATATTTATCTTGTTCAATTTGTCTTTGTTCTTCTTCTTCCATATCGAAAGAATGATATTTTTCTGTTTGAGAGGTTTCTTCTTCTTTCTTATATTTTCCAATCTTTGGAGCAATAAGTTTCTCAATAATTGCTGTTCCTACTACTGATAGAATGACAGAAGCTGCTACAATGAAGATTAAGTTACAAGTCATTGAAATATGAGACGTTTCATCAATTAATCTAGCAGCATCTTTGGTATATCCCATCAAAGACATATCCATAGATCCTATAAATAAGGATACTCCATATCCAAAGGATACTCCACAGAATGCTGTTACAATTCCTAAGATAGGATTTCTGTTATTCATGAAATATACTAATGCGAATAATGGAATTAATATAGCATATCCTACTTCATTAATTAATGAAGATACCGTAGCAATAAAGATAACAAAGAAGGTAATAATGAATTTAGGCATCTTACTAATATGTCTTTTTGTTAATGTTTCAATAAAACCTGTTCCTTCTGCTACTGTTAATCCTATTAAGGAAATTAATAAAGTTCCTAGTGGTGCAAAACTTAAAAAGTTTTTGGCAGCATCACTAATAATAAACTTTAATCCATCAAAGGATAATAGGTTTTCTACCGTTATTAATACTGGTTCCAATTCATTGGTATTGGTATTAATCGTATTATAGGTAGCTTGTGTTTCAAATAAAGATAGAATCCAACTTAAAAAGATGGTTGCAAAAATCATTACAAGAAACATGGTAACAGGATGAAAATAGAATTTTTTTAATTTTAATTTTCCTTTATCTGGCATGACATCACCTTATTCCTTTACCTTTTTTAATTTTTTGTTAAATTCAATTCTTGGGATTAATACGGTTCTTCCACAATTGAGACATTTGATTTTGATATCGGCTCCTACTCTTACGATTTCCCATTCGTTAGAACCACAAGGATGCTCTTTTTTCATAATGACAATTGTTCCTAATCCATAGTTATTATTTTCCATTGTGCACCTCAATCTGCGTATATGGTATTTTAATTCCAGAAGCATCAAATTCTTTTTTGATCTCTTTTCGTAAGAAACGTTCTACTGCAAATTGTTTCATTGGTTTTGTTTCTACTACTACTCGGTATACAACAGAGGAATCTGATAATTCATTGACTCCCCAACACTCTAAGTCTTTGGTTGCATCTGGTACATTTCCATTTAATCTCTTAAAGAGTTTTTCAAATACTTTATCAATATCCTCTTGTTTATTTTCGTAAGAGATTCCTACATCGACAACAGCTAAAGAATTATTGGCACTATAGTTAATAATAT
The DNA here is from genome assembly GCA_017964405.1 of Bacilli bacterium. GTDB lineage: Bacteria > Bacillota_I > Bacilli_A > RF39 > UBA660 > UBA3789. Next base: position 3,261 of record JAGCSA010000014.1, on the reverse strand, counting down.
TATCCATATAGTGGTTTGCAATAATCTTGGTTGCTCCTTTGAAGTTTCTGATTCTTGTGGTTCTTAATCCTATAAAAACGACTTCTCCCATGAATCCACCTACTTCAATGGTATCTCCTACTTCATATTCTCCTTCTGTAATTATAGAGAATCCTGCAATTAAGTCTTTTGCAAGATCTTGAAAAGCTAATCCTATTAATGCTGTTCCAATTCCTAATCCTGTCATAATGGATTTTACATTAATTCCAAAAGTAGATAGAATGGCTAATACTACTAAGATGATAATAATGTATTTGATGATATTAATGATTAAACTCTTTAACGTTTTAATTCTTTGTAATTGGGTTATTTTTAATTTTTTATTACTACTAGATGTTTTTATAATAATCTGTTTGATTATTTGAAAAACAATAATTCCAATAACAATATAGATGATAGGAACGATTATTTTTAGGAGATCAATTGTTAGATTTCCTATTTTTACATTCATATTATCTACCTACCTCTATATTTAATAATTCTAAAATTCTACTTAAATCACTATCATTTACGAAGAAGATTTCCATTTTATTCTTTTTAACTGTTACTCTTGTTCCTAATCTTTCACTTAATTCATCTTCTAGATAAGAGTATTCTTTATGAATTGTTTTCTTCTTTTGTGGATTTAATTTTGTAATGTTTGGCTCTTGTGTTAAGGCTTCTAATTGTCTAACACTGATTCCTTCTTCTAGAATTCTATTTTCTAATTCTCTTTGTTGGTCTATATTATCCAATTTACTCAATACTCTTGCATGTCCCATTGATATTTTCTTGTGATTAATATCTTCTTGAATATCGTCTGGTAGTGATAATAATCCTAACATATTGGTAATATGACTTCTGCTTTTTCCTAATCTTGTTGCTAGTTCTTCTTGTGTAATTCCAAGGGTCTCTTGTAATTTCTTATAGGCACCTGCTTCTTCAATCGCTGTTAAATTTTCTCTTTGTAAATTTTCTAGAAGAGCAATTTCCATCATTTCTGTATCACTGAAATCACGAATAATGGCAGGGATTTCGTCTAATCCTGCTAATTCAGATGCTTTTACTCTTCGCTCTCCTGCAATGATTTCATATCCTTTGATGGATCTTTTTACGATAATTGGTTGAAATACACCATGTTCTCTAATGGAATTAGCTAATTCTTGTAGAGCTTCTTCATCTAATACTTTTCTTGGTTGATAAGGATTGGGTCTTAATTCTGATAATTTGATATTGGTGATCTCTTCTTTTGGTGTTTCATTCACAATTCTTTCTTCTACGGCACTATAATCTAGGATTTCACTATTAAATAGTTCTTCTAATCCTTTTCCAAGTGCTCTTCTTTTTGGAATTCCGTTTTCACTAATATTGTTCGTTTCCATTTCTTTCAATCACTTCCTTTGCTAGATTGATATAAGCTTCTGCTCCTCTACTTTTTGGATCATATACAATAATTGGTTCTCCATGAGAAGGAGCTTCTGTTAATTTTACTAATCTTGGAATGATGGTATTGTATACTTTTTCTTTGAAGAAACTACGAATATCTTCTACTACTTCAAATCCTAGATTGGTTCTAGAATCTAACATTGTTAACAATACCCCTTCAATATCTAAGGTTGGATTTAATGTTTTTTGTGCAATCATAATCGTCTTTAATAATTGTGTAATTCCTTCTAATGCAAAAAATTCACATTGTACAGGAATAATAACAGAATTAGAGGCTGTTAGAGCATTTGTTATTAAGACATCCAAAGAGGGAGGACAATCGATAATGATATAGTCAAAGGTTTCTTTCACTTCATCTAGACTTTTCTTTAATTGTTCTCCTTTTTTATAACCCGTTACGGTTCTACTTTTCTCTAATAATTCTGCATTTAATCCTGCTAAATTAATCGTAGAAGGCACTACATATAAATTCTCATATTTTGTTTTAATAATCGCTTGTTTAATATTACATTCTTCAATTAAAACATCATAGATACTTTTTTCTATTTCCCCTTTATTAATTCCGACTCCTGTCGTTGTATTTCCTTGTGGATCTAGGTCAACTAATAATACTCTTTTTCCTAATACTGCTAGTGATGCAGAAAGATTGATACTTGTTGTTGTCTTTCCTACTCCACCTTTTTGATTTACTAATGATATAATCTTTCCCATCTAATCACCCATTTTCATATTACGAAATTATTGTATCAAATAATCGTTTTTTTTGAAATGATTTTATAAAAAAAAGTAGATTTTTCATTCTACTTTTTTATTCCTTTTCAATTTTAATAATTACTTGATATGACTTAGGGAAATTCATTTCATCAGAGGAAATTCTCAATCCCTGATTTCTTAAATCTTCTACTAGTTTTTTGATGCTGTCAGCAGCTTGTTCTACTTGTTCTTCTATCGATGCTGTTTGTGGCATCACTTCCATAGTTGGAGTTGCCATATTTGGAATAGCAATGGTTGGTTCTCCTGATGGAATTGTTAAATCGATTAGTGGTGCAGGAGTTGTATCCATTATTGGTTCTTCCATTGTTGGTCCTGCCATGGTAGGTTCTTCTATTGTCGTTGTTGGAGTCTCCACTATATCCACAAGTGGTTGCATTGGTTCTTGTGAGTTTGGTACCGGAATGACTGGATTACTGATTACCGGATTATCAATCACAATATTTCCAACAATTGGATCTCCTAAGACAGGAGTATCTGCTTGTGCTGCATTTTGTGGTAAATCTTCTTCTCCAATTTTAATAGAATTCACATCTGGTAGAGAGAAATAATCCTCTTTTTGTTGCTTTTCTTCTATACTTATCGGATTGGTAACTGGTTGTGATATATTTAATAAATTATCTAAAGCAGCTCCACTTTGAGAAGTTGTCTTAATGTCGGTTGCTTTATTTCGAATTTCATTTACATCATAAGATTGTTGCGTGCTTGGTAAGGCTACTCCATTAAATCCAATATCCTTATTTTCTTCCGTATTCTTTCCTATGTCACCATAATTAACAATTCTGCCCGTAGGAATCACCTCCTCTGAAACCTCTTCTTGTACTGGTTCCGTTTCTTGCATTTCTTTTGGTGGTGCAATAACTACTTTACCATAATTAGAGGTTTGTTCTTGAATCACTCCTGCTGTTGGAATCAATGGAGTTGAATCAAGGAACTCCCCTGCAGATGCTGTGGCATTTACATCTATTGGAATATCGGATGCCTCTTTTCCTCTTGGGTACATTTCTTTAATTTCATCTTCTAATG